>JADKZZ010000155.1 GCA_020848475.1 Chitinophagales bacterium
AATTTGGAATATTATATTCCTGATAGATACACAGAAGGATATGGAATTTCCATACAAGGAATAGATTACGCTGCTGACAATAATATACAATTAATTATTGCATTAGACTGTGGAATAAAATCACATGATAAGATAAATTATGCGCATGAAAAAGGCATCGATTTTATCATTTGCGACCATCATTTACCAGGCGATACACTACCGAATGCAGTCGCTATTTTAGATCCAAAACGGGAAGATTGTACTTATCCTTTTAAGGAACTAAGTGGTTGTGGAATAGGTTTCAAACTTATTCAGGCATATACTCTTAAAAACCAATTAGACATTGAAAGAGTGTATGAACATCTGGATTTAGTAGCCGTCAGCATTGCCTCTGATTTAGTACCTATTACGGACGAGAACAGAATACTCGCTAAATTTGGTGTAGATAAAGTAAACACAAATACCAGAGCTGGTTTTAAAGCATTGATGAGCGAGCTCAAACTAACACGAATATTAGATATCAATGATTTAGTTTTTATTATCGGACCAAGAATAAATGCTGCAGGAAGAATAGCACATGGCTCAGAAGCTGTAACTTTATTAATAGAAAAAGATTATGATGTTGCAGTTGAAAAAACAAAAAAAGTGCAGCAAAATAATAGCGATAGAAAGACTTTAGATAAAGACATTACAGAAGAAGCATTTGCAATGATTGATACCAATGATTTTTTAATTCAAAAAAAATCTACCGTATTATATCAAGAGCATTGGCATAAAGGTGTAATCGGTATTGTTGCATCTCGCTTAATAGAAAAATATCATCGACCCACCATTATTTTAGCATCGTCAAATGGAAAAGCAGTAGGCTCGGGTCGCTCCGTGCCAGGTTTCGACTTACACGACGCTATTGATGCTTGTAGTGAGCATTTAGTACAGTTTGGTGGCCATAAATACGCCGCTGGTTTAACTATAGAAATTGATAAAATAGATACTTTTATTGAAGCATTCGAAAAAACTGTTAGCGAAAGAATTTTAGACGAACAACTCATTCCTCAAATTGAAATTGATGCCATTATCGAGCTTAATGATATCAATGAAAAGTTCTTCAACATCGTAGAGCAAATGGGACCATTTGGGCCTGGCAATATGCGTCCTAACTTCGTTACCAAAGATGTCTATGATACTGGTTATAGTAAAGTATTAAACGGCAATCATCTCAAATTAAACCTTTTGAAAGATGGACAAAACCCACGAAACGGCGTAGGATTTGGCATGGGCGATTATATGAAAATTTTGGAAAATAACGAAACTGTAGATATTTGTTTTCAGATGTATGCAAATATTTGGAATGGACAAACAAAAATTGAATTTCGATTAAAAGATTTGAAAGCATGATACTACGCGCAGAAAATCTAGTAAAAACATATAGCAATCGAAAAGTAGTCGATAATGTTTCCATTGAAGTAAATCAAGGAGAATGTGTCGGTTTACTTGGTCCAAATGGCGCTGGAAAAACAACTACATTTTACATTACAGTTGGATTAGTCACACCTAATCAAGGTAAAGTATTTTTAGACAATAAAGATATTTCGAGTGTAGCCATGTACAAACGCGCAAAACTTGGTGTCGGATATCTGCCTCAAGAAAATTCTGTTTTCAGAACACTCAGCGTGGAAGATAATATCAAAGCAATTTTAGAATTTAGTGATTTAAGTAAAACAGCACAAAAAGAGAAACTAGAATCATTATTAGAAGAATTTGGATTAAAACATGTTCGCAAAACTAAAGGAAAATTACTTTCAGGTGGCGAACGTCGCAGAACAGAGATTGCTCGTGCATTAGCATCAGATCCAAAATTTATTTTATTAGACGAACCATTTGCTGGCATCGACCCTATAGCAGTCGAAGACATACAACACATTGTAGAAAAACTGAAATTTAAAAATATCGGAATTTTAATTACTGATCATAATGTGCATGAAACATTATCCATTACAGATAGAGCCTATTTACTGTTCGAAGGAAAAATTATAAAACAAGGCACAGCAGATGATTTAGCATCTGATGAACAGGTAAGAAAAGTATATTTAGGACAAAATTTTGAATTGCGTAAAAAATAAAAATCACTTCGCAAGCCGATCGTCGAATCTAAATAATTTCATCTCTGTCAATTTTACTTTATTAAAGTCTTTATGATTCGGATTAATTAAATAATTCATCTCTTCATGAATAACAACAGAAGGAACTTTTAACAACAAACTCGAATTTTCTCGCAACCAATTATCTCCGATATTTTTAAAATAAGTACTAAACCTATTAATTTGAAAATCACGTTTAATATCTGCATAAAAAATTTCTTCTACACTATTTTCAGGAATTTCTATCGAAACCATTGTAAAATCAAGCTTTTTTAGCGTAGTTGAAGGCAAATGTACTAATACTTCAAGCGCAGCCAATGCACGTGATGATGAAGTATAAACCACCGCATTACCAACATTATTCCATCTGCCTCCATACATTTTTGCGCCAATACCTTGCAGGTCATTAGCATATAATTTATTACAAATTCTATAAACTATCATTGGAATTATGCGAAGATGCCATGTTCAATTCTGCCTAATTCTTGTTCTAACAATTCAAAACCAAATATCGTATCAAGATAACTGATAGGCAACTCATGATTATATAATAAAACAGGCGTTTTCATCCACTCACAAAAAACTGACAAGGAACCAAAAACTTCTGTACCTCTTTCGTATAAACGTTGTAAATGTAAAGCCCGTTCTGAAGCATCTTTTCCAAGTAAATCATGTGTTTCATATCGTTGTAAGGTACGCTCTGAAACATTTAAAACATTTGCCATTTCTTTAAGCGTCAAATCATATTTATTCATCTGTTGTTGAATCTGATGCATCGATATACCTTTCCTTGTTTTATCAATCAAGAAATGTGTATCATCATTTAATAAAGCAGGAACAGATGATGCTCTATAATAGGCTATTTCTTTTTCTGCTACTTTATGTATTATTTCGTCTTCACGGAGTTGATATTTTACAGTCTTTTTCTTCACAACACGTCATTTGTCACAAAATTAATACATTTTGTCGGGTTTGTCAAGTTTTTTCCAAAAAATGTTTTTCATTTTTCATCACATTTTCGAGTGTCCACTCTATTTTACGTTCAAATGGAAATTGTCTGACCTTACAATCTGTTTTTAAACAGCTTCGACACGATTTAGGCAAGCAAGGATCTGCATGTATAAAAGTTTCTAAATTATTGGGAATAATCTGTTTGATGTTTGACTCGACTAATTTTAATTCTTCGTGTACTTCATTCGCATTAAAAGACCATGGTATTGTAGTATGGCAATCTATATGAATTTTTTCACCAAATTTAATAATGCGTAAATTATGAATGTCAATCCAATTCATACGTCTATTATCATTCAGTTGCACCACTACCTTTTCCAATAAGAAAAAATCTGCTTCATCCATAATACCAGCAACAGATTTCTTAAGAATTTTTACACCATTAAACACAATAAAAATTCCCATTAAAATAGCAACGACATTATCCAACCATAAAAAGTCAGTAAAAAAAACGATGCCTAAACCTAATAAAATACCAACCGAAGTATAGGCATCAACTTTTAGATGTTCACCGCTGGCAATAAGTGTGAGTGAACTATTTTTTTTACCATAAGCAACAGCAATTTTACCTAAAATAAAATTAATAATACCAGCAATTACAATGAGCATCAAACCAACATCTAAGTTATCCAATGAAGTCGGAACGAAAAAATTATAGCTCGATTTTATAATCATTGCAATGCCCGTTGCTGCAATTAAAGAACCTTCTATGCTTGCTGAAATAAACTCCACTTTGCCGTGTCCGTATGGATGGTCTTCATCATTAGGTTTTGCAGCGAGATACAAGCTATACAAACCAAAACTACCTGCAACAATATTCACAATACTTTCTAAGGCATCTGTTAAAATGGCATTAGAACTAGTAGTAAAATAAGCAAAAAATTTAACAAAGAGCAAAGCTAAACCTACCACTAGCGTGAGTGATTGCACAAAGAATTTCTCTTTATTATTTGGTGCTTGTTGTGCTATAGACATCTTAATAATTACGTTCTGTAATATAATTTACCAAATCAATCAATCCTGTTTTTGCTGGCGACTCAGGTATCGTTTTAATAATTTCAAAAGCTCGCAATTTATATTCATGCATCTTTTCTTCTGTGTATTGGATGCCTCCTTTTTTGTGAATAAACTGAATTAATTCCTGCACACGTTGCTTATTTTCATTATGGTTTTTCACCGTATTGATAATCCAATTTTTTTCTTCCTTTGTAGCATTATTCAATGTATAAATCAAAGGCAATGTCATTTTCCGTTCTTTAATATCAATGCCACGTGGTTTGCCGATATCTGCTTCGCCATAATCAAATAAATCATCTTTAATTTGAAAAGCAATTCCAATAAGCTCACCAATCAATCTCATTTTTTCTATCAATGCAGTATCAGTAGTTGTTGATGCGGCACCCACTTCGCAAGCTGCAGCAATCAGCGATGCCGTTTTGTTAGTGATAATTTCAAGATAAACACTTTCGTCGATATCTAATTTTCTTGCTTTCTCCATTTGCAATAATTCGCCTTCACTCATGCGTTTAACTGCCGTAGAAGTAATATGTAGTAAATTATAATTTTTCGTATCTAGTGCTAACAATAAACCCTTAGACAAAAAATAATCACCAACCAACACAGCAATCTTATTTTTCCATAATGCATTTATAGAAAAAAAACCTCTGCGTTCATAAGCATCATCAACAACATCATCATGCACTAATGTTGCTGTATGCAACAACTCTACCAATGAGGCACCAACATAAGTTGATTCTGTTACTTCGCCACACATCTTTGCGGCTAAAAAAATAAACATCGGACGCACTTGTTTGCCTTTGCGTTGATAGATATAATAGTTCACTTTATCTAATAACGATACGTGGCTGCGCATGACCTCGCGAAACTTTTGTTCAAAAATTTCAAGTTCCTGCTCAATGGGTGCTTTTAAATTATCGACCGTATTACTCAACGATTAATTATTTTTGTCAAAGGTAAAGTTATAATTGCGATTTACAATATACAAAAATTAAAAATGCAGAAACTAGAATTTATTATAAAGGGTGTAAACGAAAAACCAATAAGCATTGACATTCGTTATATAGAAAATAAACAAAGAAAACCTATTATTATTTTCTCTCATGGATTTAAAGGGTTTAAAAATTGGGGACATTTTGATATTATTGCAGACTACTTTGCGCAAAATGGTTTTCTATTTGTAAAATATAATTTTTCTCACAATGGCACTACCGCACAACTACTTTGTGATTTTGTTGACTTAGAAGCTTTTGGTCAAAATAATTTTTCAAAAGAAATAAATGACTTAAGCGGTGTAATTGATTACATCTATGCCAATGCTAATGACTTTGAAGGAAACAACAATGAAATATATTTGATTGGCCACAGCCGTGGCGGTGGAATTTCAATTTTAAAGACAGCAAATGAATTACGAATAAAAAAATTGTGCACTTGGGCAAGCATACAAGACATCTCCTATTTTTTCCAAAATATGGATATTGAAAAATGGAAAATTGAAAATGTAGCATATACTTTCAACTCGCGTACACAACAAAATATGCCATTATATTTTCAACTCTATGAAGATTATCTAAAAAATAAAAACGAATTAGATATAACAAAAGCCGCAACTTCACTATCAATTCCATGGTTGATTATTCATGGCACAAATGACAATTCTGTTTCTCCAGTAATGGCGAATGCACTACATCAAATTAATCCAAAAAGCGAGATACTACTCATTGAAGATGCAGACCATACTTTTGGTGGCAAACATCCTTGGCATTCTGAAAACTTACCAATAGCATCGAAAATACTCGTAGAAAAAACATTATTATTTTTTACAGAAAAATAAGTTTAATCTTGTTTATTGTCTTTATTTTGATTTTTATTATCGCTTTGATTCGCTGATTTATTCGGACGATTTTGCTGATTTCGGTTGGAACGTCCATGTTGTTTATTACTTTGCTGTCTGTTTGCTTGTTGCTCTTGTGTAGGCATTTGCTTTTGAGTAGTATTGTCGCGTTGTTGTTTAAGTGTATTAGGTTTGTTTTTTGGGTGATGTTTTTTATTTTTTCTGTCTAAGCTTGCCAAAGAAATTTGACCAACCACATCAGCAAATTCAATGCTTTCTTCTTCAGATTTTTCTTCTACTTCTGCTAAATCTGTTATCTCAGCAGGTTTTTTCCCATTCGCATTCATTTCTAATACCAACTTCACATTTTCCAAAGTAATTGGATAGAAAACGCCAGAACCTTTGACTGTATAATACATCAAACCTTTTAGAATATCTGTTTTCATTAATTTGGCATCACCACTTTGCAATTGCAAATATTCTGCTTTTTCAGGTACAAAGCGCAATGCATCTAAATAGGTATCTAACTCATAATTTAAACAACATTTAAGTCGGCCACATTGTCCACTTAATTTTGTTTGGTTGATAGATAAATTTTGATAGCGCGCTGCCGTTGTATTGACAGATTTAAAACTCGTCAACCACGTTGAGCAACACAATTCACGACCACAAGAGCCGATGCCGCCAACGATTCCTGCCTCTTGGCGAGCACCAATTTGGCGCATTTCTATTTTAACTTTAAACTCTGTAGCGAGTACTTTTATCAATTCACGGAAATCCACTCTGCCATCAGCAGTATAGTAAAATGTAGCTTTTTTGCCATCAGCTTGATATTGCACATCACCGAGTTTCATATCCAAACCTAAGTTGCGCGCCAATACACGAGCTTTTAACATCGTTTGTTTTTCTTTGGCTCTCGCCTGCTCCATCAAATCGAGTTCATTGTCTTTGGCTATCCGCATGATAGTCGGCAGATTTTCTTCTGCATCTTTCACGCGCTTGCGTTTCATTTGCAAACGCACCAATTCACCACTCAGTGTCACCTGCCCTAAGTCATAACCTTGTGCAGCTTCTACAATAACGTAATCGCCAGTAAACACATCAAAGCGTTTATCATTTCTATAAAAACCTTTGCGTGAGCCATTTTTGAAACTCACCTCATGAACATTATATTTTGCATACGGATCAGCATTGATATCGCTCAACCAATCGTGCACTTCTAATTTAGAGCAACCACCAGTGGCGCAATGACCGTTATTTCTACAGCCTCCTGGCGTTGAGCCTGAGGTACCACAACTATTACAACCCATTTAATTTATGATTTACGATTTGCCAATTGATTGTAAAAACACAAAAGACAAATCTGCTTGAATAATACTTTTAACAAAAATAAGCTAAAAATTGGGATTTTTTGGTTCAAATTATACGCATTTGTGGAAGATTGGAAATTTATGCATCACCAAATGACATAACTGTAACTAATTCAAACCCGTATTTGGTTATACATAGCTTTATATTACGTGTTGTGCGGTTTGAATTTAATTTACATTTTTTATATTCAACTGATTTTCAAGTTCAAACTATTTTACTTTTTTTATTAGTCAAAAAATAAATTAATTAGCACCTGTGTAAGTGAGCCAATTGCCGATAATTTTTTGCTTTTTATAGAGCAATACTTTGCTGAAACAGAGCATGCCATCGCCTTCCCAAGCTTGTGAGAAAACGAAATCATCAACCTGCAAATGATTATCTATTGAACTTGAGAGAATGCTTTGATTTGGCAATAAATTGGCATATCCTTTTCCTTCTTTTTCCCAAAATGAATTTTTCTGTATGCCATTTGGTGCTACTATATTTCCTGGCCAGCCGCCGCCAATCATAAAATAGGAAACTTTTAAATTTGGATTCCACCAATTAATGAATGGCGACAATGCTACTGCGTTTGGCAGTTGTGAAGAAGGAATCTTTTTTAGAATCGGCGATGCTAAGTATAAAGCCGCACGATGACCATGTGTTGTAAGCTCAGGAAAGGAAGATGGTGCTAAGAAAGCAGAACCAATAGCAATATCATTGACAGACATAGTGTCTGTATAATTTTTATAATAAAAATAAGTGCGGCTGCCACCACTGTTTAATATCATTTTGCTCACTTCTGCTTTTGAATAGGATTGAAATAAAACATGAACAAATGCATTATATGTTTCTTGTGTTTTGGTAAATGACTTTTTTATTTCGTTTTCTTTATTAATATAAAATGGCACATAAGGCACATGACCATCGTAGCCCATAAAGCCACTACATTGGACTATATTTTGATTTGCTTTTATATATTTAACTGCTACAGCCAATTTCTCTGGCGAATCAAAGCCACCACGTTGCAAACCAACATTAATTTCTAGTGCAAGATGTATATTGGTATGCTGTTGTTTTGCAAATTCTATATATTCGTGTAATCGCTTTTCAGTATCGACTAGGTAATGAATGGTATTCCACTTTTGATGCTTTGCTGCAAGACGTTTTATAGCATCAATTGGCAAAGGTTTTCCGAGCAAAATATCTAAAGAGTCAGCATCGTATTTTGTCAATACAGCATCGATGAATGGCTCAGAAAATACCATGAGTTTATTTGTTTGCGTATGCAACATCAAATAATCTAACAGTGCAAAAGATGGCAATGACTTTGTCACTAAGCGCAGGTGAAATTTATCGCCTAATTGTTGTTGAACAGCCTTAATATTATTATCTAGGCTATCAATATCAATTATGGCACAAGAAGCACTTTTATTACTTTGTTGTAATGCAGCATTTAATTGTTGAAAATATGACGTATAAAAAACCTGTTGTTTTGATGGTTTTAAATATGCTAAAACAATAAAAACAAGTAGTAGTACCAACAGTATACTTCTCTTAAAATTCATCATTTGCATTCACTTTATTTGCCTCTAATAATTTTATAAAGATGTAATGACATATCCATCAACACCATTTTGGAGCTAACATTTCTTTCTATTTCGTAGTGTTTTTTATTAATCAGCTCCAACAATTTAGCGAGCTTTTCATGGTTCATAAATTTATTGATACGAAGTGCTAAATTATTTTCTTCATTGGCCAATCGAGGAACATAATTTGGAATATGCATCAGCATCAGCGACTCTCGAAAAATATGTGTCGTATATTCTAAAAAAGATTTAAGATTTTCTCGACCGAGTTTTGCATTTTCCTCTGTCCATTTTAAAAGCTCGCCAGTTTTTAAATTAATAGAATAATCGAGCCATTGTGTTAGCAATCGTGTGTTGGCGCCTGTTTCACTATCGATTAGTTTTATCGCTTCGTTAAAATTACCATCAGCTAAATAAGCAATGTGTTGCGTGTTAGATTGCGGAACACCTTTAGATAATAATGCAGTTGCAATAGCATCGTCATCAATCCTATTTATTTTCAGTATCTGGCAGCGAGAAAGAATGGTAGGCAAAATTTCTTCTTGATTTTCAGCGATTAGAATAAGCACTGTATTTGCTGGTGGTTCTTCGAGCAATTTTAATAAAATATTGCCTTCTTTTGCAAGCGCTTCTGCCATCCAGATGATATGAATTTTATAGTTTGCTTCAAAGGCTGTTAAGTTTAATCCTTTTATTATGTTTCTGGCTTCGTCAGAAGTGATATTACCTTGTTTATTTTCGGCATCAATTGATTGCAACCATTCTAACTCGTTTATATAAGCATTTTTGATAATTTCCTTTCGCCATTCTTGAATATAATCTGTGCTTAAGCTTGGATGTGGAGATTGTTTTTTCGCAATAATTGGATACGTAAAATGTATATCAGGATGCACGAGTTTTTGTGCTTTCACGCAGGCAGGGCAAGTGCCGCAACTGTCTTCTGCTTGTTTGTTTTCACAAATAATATATTGTGTGAAGGCTAAGGCTAAGGCCAAGCCACCAGCACCGTGCTGTGATAAAAATAATTGCGCATGAGGAATAGTACCAGAATGAGCAATATCGAGTAAATGTTGTTTAATTTCTGTCTGTCCGATTACATCTTTAAAAAGCATGTACGAATATAGCTGTAAGTCATGAGTGTGCGTAAAAAGTGCGTTGATTTTTATACACAGTTTATTTCAATTTAATTTCCATAAGCATAATTTATTATCGTAATTACTATCCTAAATTGTAACTTTAGAGCATGAAAAAAATGGCTGTAATTCGAAAGGCAAATTTTAGTGCTGCGCATAAACTTTGGAATGAGAAATGGAGTACAGAAAAGAACAAAGCAGTTTTCGGGCTTTGTGCCAATGAGAATGTCCATGGACACAATTATAATTTAGAATTAAAAGTAGTCGGAGAAATCGATGCAGAAACAGGCTATGTCATTGATTTGAAGATTATAAAAAAAATTATCAAAGAAGAAATTGAAGACCGATTTGATCATAAAAATTTGAATTTAGATACTAAAGAATTTGCACAATTAAATCCGACGGCAGAAAATATTGCTATTGTAATATATGACATCATTCGACAACAATTAGATGAAAAATATGCGCTTTATATCAAGCTTTGGGAAACAGAAAAAAATTGTGTAGAGTATCCATATCCTTAAAACATGTCGATAAAAACCACAGCCATATATCTGTTGTTAGCCGTAATTGCGGAAATCTTGGGAACTATTGGTGGCTTTGGTTCTTCCACATTTTTTGTACCATTATCCAATTACTTTTTTGACTTTCAAACCGTTTTAGGCATCACCGCTGTATTTCATGTTTTTAGTAATATTTCCAAAATCGCTTTATTTAAAAATGGTTTAAACAAACAGATTATTTTACGCATTGGTGTACCTGCAGTAATATTTGTTATTATTGGTGCGGTGGCAAGTAAATATATCAACATTGACTATTTACAATTGGCATTAGGTGTTTTCTTATTAATCATCAGTATTGTTTTCTATATCAAAAAAGAAATGCGCATTGAGCCTTCTAAAAAAAATGGATTTATAGGTGGCAGTATATCTGGCTTTGTAGCAGGATTATTGGGCACTGGCGGTGCCATTCGAGGTGTGACAATGACTGCATTTAATGTTGAGAAGTCTGTCTTTGTGGCAACCTCAGCAGCCATTGATTTAGCCGTTGATTTTTCAAGAAGCATAGTATATTTTGTAAATGGCTACATTCATAAGGACATCATTGTACTTATTCCTTTTTTAGTAATGGTGAGTATTGTTGGTAGTTATATTGGCAAGATAATTTTAGATAAAATTCCTCCAGAAAAATTCAGAGTACTCGTATTATTCCTCATTTTTTTAGTAGGCATAACGCTCATTTTAAAACATTTTGGCATCGATTATTTTGTTGAATAAATGTTAATCAAATCTACTTAGCAAAAGGTGTATTCTTAAAATATCTTAATATTTATACTTAAACGAACTAAACAAAACGCGATAGCGTATATAGTAGTAACCAAACCAATTTAAAATGAAAAAAGTATTTTTTGTTTGCATGGCAGTAGGCTTATTAGCTACATCATGCGACTGGTTCAAGTCGAAACCAGCAACACCAGAGATTACAGATGTTACTATCGAAACACCGGACTCTACTGTATCGACTTTACAAGACAGCACGACACAAATAAAAGACAGTAGCGTTGCTGTTGTAGAAAAAAAGGAAGCAAGTAAAGAAGACAAAAAATAAGCTTCTTTAATGACAGCGAGGTCTCGTCTTCGACGAGACCTCGCACTATTTTTTTTAAAAAAATTATAACAAAGCAGCTACGCCTGGCAATGTTTTTCCTTCAAAAAATTCTAATAAGGCACCACCGCCTGTGCTGACATAGCTAACCTTCTCTGCCAATTCAAATTTATTGACAGCCGCAACACTATCGCCACCGCCAACTAAACTAAAGGCACCTTCTGCTGTAGCATGTGCCACCGCAACGGCTATACTTTTTGTTCCATTTTGAAAATTATCCATTTCAAATACGCCCATCGGTCCGTTCCAAAGTATGGTTTTTGATGTCATAATGGTAGTTTCAAATTCTTGAATAGCCTCATGTGCAATATCTAAACCCATCCATCCTTCAGGTATTGCAGTGTTTATAGTAATTTGCGTGTTTGCCGCATTATCAAACTTATCAGCAATTACAGAGTCTTTTGGCAATAAAATATTTACACCTTTTTCTTTTGCTCTTTGTAAAACGTCTAAAGCTAAATCAAGTTTATCAGCTTCTACTAATGAGTTGCCGACTTCTCCGCCTTGTGCTTTAAAGAATGTATATGCCATTCCACCACCAATAATAATGTTATCTGCAATGTTTAATAAGTTCTCAATAATGAGAATTTTATCAGAAACTTTCGCACCACCTAAAATTGCTGTAAAAGGTTTAGCAGCGTTATGTAAAACTTTATTGGCATTTGCGACTTCTGCTGCCATCAAGTATCCAAAGCATTTATTTTCTTTTGCAAAATGTTTTGCAACAATTGTTGTGCTTGCATGTGCGCGATGTGCTGAACCAAATGCATCATTTATATAGACATCTCCATGATAAGCAAGCTGTGCTGCAAAATCTTCATCACCTTTCTCTTCACCTTTATGAAAACGTGTATTTTCTAACAATAAGATTTGACCATTTTGTAAATTGGCTGAAAGATGTTTACTATTTTCATCAATACAATCTGGCGCAAACAATACTGTTTTTGCTAACAAAAAGGACAGCCTATCAACGACATGTTTTAATGAAAATTTTTCTATATCAACAGTGCCGTCGTCTTTCAATTTTTTTAATGGCCTGCCCAAATGAGACATCAGCACAACACTTCCGCCATCATTCAATATTTTATTAATAGTTGGCAAGGCAGCTTTGATGCGCGTGTCATCAGTAATATTAAATTGTTTATCGAAAGGCACATTAAAATCTACACGTACGAGTGCGCGTTTGTTATTAAAATTAATTGAATCTACAGTTTGCATAAGTGTTATAATTTTTAAGTAATTTTTAGCGTTATTGTTGTAAAATTAAATAATAAACACACAATAAAAATTGAATTTTTAGTTTGAATTTATTTTTAAATATTAAGCAAGAAATGCGACTTTTTCCACCAATTCAGCTAAGCGATTAGCATAACCATATTCATTATCATACCAGCCTACAATTTTATACATGTCGCCACTTTTTTGAGTAAGTGCCGCATCAAAAATACAAGAATTTGGATTATGAATAATATCGCTTGACACAATTGGTTCTTCGGTATATTCTAAAATATTTTTCCATTTTCCATGTGCTGCTGTTTTAAACACGGCATTGATTTCTTCTATGCTTGGCGCTTGTTCTAAATTGCAATATAATTCTGTCAAAGAACCAACAATAATAGGCACACGCACAGCGCCACCTTTAATTTTACCTTTAATTTCTGGCATCACCCATTCGAGTGCTTTGTTGGCATTAGAAGAAGTAGGTACTATATTTTGTGCAGCAGCTCTTGCCCGTCTGAAGTCGCTTCCATGAATGCTATCGTGTAATTTTTGGTCACTAGTATAAGCATGTACCGTGTTCATCACACCTTGTTTAATACCAAAATGCTCATGAAGAATTTTCACCATTGGTGCTAAGCAATTTGTCGTGCATGAGGCATTTGACAAAATAGTATCTTCAGGCAACACTGCAGCATCGTTGATGCCTAAAACTATTGTTTTTACAGTCTCGTCGGCAGGTGAAGAGATGATTACTTTTTTTGCACCGCTTGTAATATGTTCGTGTAATTTTTCTCGCGTACGATATCGGCCAGTACACTCGACAACGATATCAATTTCGTGTTTTTTCCAAGGTAAATCTTTTGAGTCAGCTATTGATGTGCTGATAACTTCTTCCCCATCTATAAATAGGTGATTTTCTTTAGCTTCAATATGTTTATTCCATTTACCTTGAGCTGTATCATGTTTTAATAAATAAACCAAAGCGTCATTTGGCGCAATATCATTGACAACTACTAAATCGACATTTTTGCGGTCTAATAATATTTGAAAAACAAGGCGGCCAATTCTGCCGAGGCCATTTATAGCTATTTTAGGTTTACTCATATTGTTTGTTTGTTGTAAAAGTAGTAGAAAATACGATTATCAAAAAGAAATTATTGTTAAGGAGTTGCAGAAATAAAAAATGTTAGTATATTTGCACTCGCTTTTAGAACGGCCCGTTCGTCTAGGGGTTAGGACAGGAGATTTTCATTCTTCAAACAGGGGTTCGATTCCCCTACGGGCTACAAAAAAGGTTCAGAAAAATCTGAACCTTTTTTTATTCTCTTTCCCCTTAAATTATTTATCACTTATTTCTTGTTCTGCACAGTTTTTCTTGACATACGCTTCTGCATCTACATATTGTAAAGCGATTGCTTTCAACCAATCTGTGCATGCTTTTTCTGTTTCGCCTTCATAATAATAAAATTTCGCACGATTAAAATACGCTTCTGCAAATGCTGGCTGAATGCTGATTGCTTTATCAAAGTCTTCAAATGCTTTTTCTGTATTGCCATTAAAATAAAAACAGATTGCACGTGCATTATACATACCTGCATCATTACTATTTAATGCAATAGCTCGATTATAAAAGTCGATTGCGCTCTCATAGTTACCCTCAATTTTTTTACATAAGCCTTCGTAATAAAGCGCTTCCGCTTGTTCTGTATTGATTGCTAATGTTTTTTCAATATCTTTCATGGCTGATTCATAATCTCCAATTGCATACCACGATTTACCTTTGATTAGATATGCTTCATATCCGTTTTCATTTAATGAAAGTGCCGAACTAGCATTGCGTATCGCGTCAGAATAATTAGAAGTCAGATAAAATATTGAAGCACGCAAAAGATAAGCATCATAAGTTGGACTCAATAATATAGCTGCGTTTACATCTTGTAATGCATCAGCGTAATCGCCAATTTTGTGCTTTGCAGATGCCGCTTGTAAATAAGCTTCAGCGGTTTGTGCATTACTGTTATATACAGACAGTATAACAAACACTACTAAGCCTAATTTTTGTAAAATATTTTTCATATAAAATAGTATTGACAGCTAAAATTAATAAAAAATTGCAGTATAACTAATAACTGTAAAATTTCTAATTAAATAGAAATAATAAATAATAATTTCAAAATGATGTACATTATTTAAAAGTACTGTTGTCTTGGCATTTAATTTGTTTTATTTTGCAAACCTATAAAAGGTAAAAACAGGCAACATGAAAAAAGTATTCCTCTTCTTATTTTGTTTTTTCTCAATATCCATCAATATGATTGCAAATAACATCGTTGTAGGTGCTGAGAGAATAGACCAATATTTACCATTTTTAAAAGGGAAAAAAGTTGGATTAGTCGTCAACCAAACGTCAAGCATTGGCAATACGCATTTACTTGACACATTATTACAGTTACAAATAAATGTATCCTGTGTTTTTGCACCTGAACATGGTTTTAGAGGCACTGCCGATGCAGGCGAACATGTGAAGAATGGCATTGATCCCAAAACGAAGACTACGATTATTTCGCTATATGGAGACAATAAAAAACCGAAAGTAACACAACTAAAAAATATAGATGTTGTCCTGTTTGACATACAAGATGTTGGCGTTCGTTTTTACACCTATATTTCTACCTTGCAATACGTAATGGAAGCATGTGCGGAGAACAAGAAGGCACTCATTATTCTGGACAGACCGAATCCAAATGGACATTATGTTGATGGTCCAGTTTTAGATACAATAAATAGAAGTTTTGTTGGCATGCAGGCTATTCCAATTGTGCATGGTATGACCATTGGCGAGTATGCGAATATGTTAAACGGCGAAAAATGGTTAGCCAATAAATTACACTGCAATTTGACTGTAATTAAATGTATTAACTACGACCATAAAACATTTTACAACTTGCCTATAAAACCTTCGCCAAACTTACCGAATATGGCAGCAATCTACTTATATCCGAGCTTATGTTTTTTTGAAGGAACAGATCATGTTAGCTTAGGCAGAGGAACGAATAAGCCTTTTCAGATTTATGGCAGCAATGTTTTTACAAGAAAATTGCCATATTCCTTCACGCCAAAACCAGTAGAAGGCGCAAAAAATCCGCCTTTATTAGATAAGATATGCTATGGATATGATTTAAGCAAATTGTCTTTAGATAGTTTACGTAAGCAAAAATTTACATTAAAGTATGTCTTAAAAGCCTATCAGATGACACCTGATAGTATTTCTTTTTTCAACAATTTTTTTGTAAAGCTAAGTGGCACTGATGTTTTAACAACACAAATTAAATCTGGCCTAAATGAAAAAGTCATAAAAGCATCTTGGAAAGAAAAAATTATTCAATTTAAGGCAATACGTAAGAAGTATTTGCTTTATGCTGATTTTGAGTAAAGACTACAAATGAAGTTTTGCTTTTTTAGCTAATAACTCTTCTTCCGTTTCTACATGATCATCATCTAAAATACAGCAATCAACAGGGCAAACCGCAGCGCATTGTGGCTCTTCATGGAAACCTTTACATTCTGTGCATTTATCAGTTACTATAAAATATACGTCATTAGATACAGGTTTGTGTTTGAATTCTGCATCAACAACACTTCCATCCATTAAAATATAATCGCCTTTTAAAGAAGTTCCATCACTCATTGCCCACTCAATGCCACCTTCATAGATTGCATTATTCGGACATTCCGGTTCGCAAGCACCACAATTAATACATTCGTCAGTTATACGTATAGCCATTTTATGTAAGTTTGATACAAAAATAAACATAGATACCATTTTCGGTAGCATATAATTAATAATTTTGTGTTAATGAATTTCCAAAAACAAATAGCTGCCTTTGTTGCCTTAGGTGATTACATTCTTAGTAATCCAACTGATTTACAAGAAATTACACACAAAAGCTATCTACATAACACTTGGTTTACCAAAGTAAACACAGAAAAAGCATTGCAAAATATTGCGACAGCATTTTTACAAAAAGAAAAATTAGAAAATTGGTTATATACGTATGCCGAAAATTTAGACAAGCACACAGCAAAAACATTTGCGATAGTGGCAGCAGGAAATATACCATTAGTAGCTTTTCATGATGTGTTGTGCGTACTAATAAGTGGCAATCAATTACAAATAAAATTATCCGATAAAGACAAATTTATATTGCCATTTTTATTTGACAAATTAGTTGAATTTGAGCCCACCTTTGAAGGTAAAATAAGCATGCCTTTTAAGCTAGAAAATTTTGATGCCATCATCGCAACTGGCAGCAACAATTCTGCAAAATATTTTGAGCATTACTTTAGTAAATACAAAAATATAATTCGCAAAAACAGAAATTCTGTTGCCATTTTAAGTGGATATGAAAGCAAATTAGATATTGAAAATTTAGGACATGATATTTTCGATTATTTTGGATTAGGCTGTCGAAATGTATCTAAAATTTTTGTTCCTGAGTCTTACGATTTATTACAACTGAAAGAAGGCTTTGAAAAACACAAAGACATCATGCAGCACACACAATACATGAATAATTTAGATTATCAACGCACTGTATATTTGATGAATCAAATACCATTGGTCGATATCGATTTTATCAATATAGTAGAAAATCCGAGCATGCACTCTCCTATTTCGTGCTTACATGTGGAGCGTTATAAAGACATAGACATGGTGAACAATAGTATTATCGAAAACAAAGACGAATTGCAATGTGTTGTAGGAAAAAACTATCTTTCATTTGGCAGCAGCCAGCAACCAGCATTGTCTGATTATGCTGACGATGTGGATACTTTAGCATTTATTTTATCAAACTAAAAAAAGAGAAATGAGTAGTTCAACATATATCTGTGAACAATGTGGCAGTGCAAGTTATGAGCAATTTTCGCGTACACAAGTACGTTGCTTACAATGTAGCACAGTAAGTGAATTTAATACTGGCTATACGCCAATGCCAGACTTCCAACTGAGTGTAGATGTTGACTTACTCAATATCGAAAATAAAAAAACAACACCAACTTCAATTGCAAAAAGAATCATTAATTATTTCATCGATTTGCTAATTATTAGTTTCATATATGCTTTTTATAGTAGCTTTGGTGAGCAAGCAAAAACTGAAGAAATTACAACAAAAATTCCTGACAGCCAGCTATTAATACTATTGCTTATTTATGGAGCTTACTATATATTTATGGAATATAAATTCGGGAAAACAATTGGTAAAATGATAACAAAAACAAAAGTTATTTCAATTGATAATTCAGCATTAAGCTTACTGCAATGCATAGGCAGATTTTTGTGTAGAATAATTCCTTTTGAAGCGGTAAGTGGATTATTTATGAATGGCAATTTCTGGCATGATTCAATTCCACGCACAATGGTTGTTGATGACAATAATATAAATTAATACAAATGCAAATTCGATTATTTATAACAGGTGGCACATTCGACAAAGAATACAACGAGCTAGATGGTACTTTATTTTTTGAAGACACACACGTGCCGGAAATGTTGGAATTAGGAAGATGTAAATTAGACGTAAACATTAGAACACTAATGATGATTGATAGCTTGCAAATGAGTGATGACGATCGTGTTATTATAGCACATAATTGCTTGCAATGCGATGAGGAAAAAATTGTCATCACACATGGCACTGACACCATGGTGGAGACAGCAAAAGTATTAGCAGAAAAAATAAACAATAAAACAATTGTACTTACTGGCGCCATGATTCCTTATAAATTTGGAAGCTCAGATGGTTTATTCAATCTTGGTGCAGCATTGGCTTATGTGCAAACGCTTCCCAATGGCATTTATATTGCCATGAATGGACAAATTTTCAACTGGAATAATGTTCGTAAAAACAAAGCATTAGGCTTGTTTGAGCCACTACAAGAATCTTAAAAAAAGTATTATAACTTCTCTTTTATTTTAGAAATGACATAGTCAACTTCTTCTTTTGTATTGTGTTTTGAAAAAGAAAATCGAATAGAAACACGATTTTCATCTTTAGCAAGTGCGCTAATAACATGCGAACCAGCAGACGCGCCGCTGCCACAAGCGCTGCCACCACTACAACAAATACCATCAATGTCTAACATAAACAACAACAATGCTGCCTTATCGCTTGGCGGGAATGATACATTCAGCACAGTAAATAAGCTATTTTCATCTATATTTCCATTAAAATCAATATCTTGAAAATTAGCTTGCAATTGTTGTATAAAATAATTTTTTAAACCTAAAATATAAGCTTTATCATTTTCCAGGTTATCATATGCCTTTTTAGCCGCGGCAGCCATGCCCACAATACCATAAACGTTTTCTGTACCAGCACGAAAACCACGCTCCTGTCCGCCGCCATGAATGTATGCTTGTAATTTGTGTTGCTTACGCATATACAAAAATCCAATACCTTTTGGTCCGTGAAATTTATGTGCAGCGCCTGAAATAAAATCTACATTCATCTTTTGAACATCAATAGGAAAATGAGCGAATGTTTGCACTGTATCTGAATGAAATAATGCATTATATTTTTTGCATAGTGCACCAACACGTTCTGCATCGAGCAAGGTTCCAATTTCGTTATTTGCATGCATTAGCGATACTAATGTTTTTTTAGATGATGATTGAAGCAATGTTTCTAAATCATCAAAATCAATATTTCCTTTATCATCAATCTTTACAAAAGCAGTTTCTACTTGTAGATGATCTCTGCAAAAATCAACAGAATATTCAACACAATGATGTTCGATTGGAGAAGTGATGATGCGCTCAACTCCTAAATAATTTACCGCACCTTTAATAACCATATTATTCGACTCTGTAGCACCTGAAGTAAAAATCACTTCGCTTGCTTGCGCATTGATAAGTTGTGCAATTTCCTTTCTCGCTTCTTCAATTGCTGCACGTGTATCGCGGCCATAAGAATATTGAGTAGATGGATTTCCAAAATGCTCTTTTAAATAAGGCATCATCGCTGTTAAAACATCTTCATCTAATGGTGTCGTTGCAGCGTTATCGAAATAAACTTTCATGTGAAAAGGATAAATTAATGATACGCAAAGTTACAAAACAATTTTAGTTGTTATAACAAGCAACATAAACTTTACAATGCCTGTTGAAGTTGAATACGAAATGTAGTTCCTTTTGGTGATGATTCTTTAACAAATATTTTACCGTGATGATATTCTTCCACGATACGTCGAGCCAGTGTTAATCCAAGACCCCAACCTCGTTTTTTTGTGCTATATCCAGGCTCAAAAATTTGTTCAAATTTATTTTTTGGCACTCCTTTTCCTGTATCGTTGATATCAATAAAAATAAAGCCATCATATTCAAACGCTTTGACATGAATTTCGCCCTTGTCGTCCATAGCATCAAGTGCATTTTTCATTAAATTTTCCAAAACCCATTCAAATAATGGTGGATTTAACATCGCGAACAAATTGATATTGGTATCTTTTTCCAAGTAAATATTGATGCGTTTCGATGCTCGTTTCGAAATATAATCTACGCCATTTTGTAACACATCAATAATTCTACATTTTTCTAACTCTGGAACCGAACCTATTTTCGAAAAGCGTTCTGCAATCAACACCAATCTATCGATATCTTTTTGCATTTCATCAAACATAAGCGCATCATCGTCGCTGTTTAGTTTTTCTCTTAAAATATCAATCCATGCCGTTAATGACGAAAGTGGTGTGCCTAACTGATGTGCTGTTTCTTTTGCCAATCCAACCCAAACTTGATTTTGCTCTGCTCTTCGTGCAGAGGTAAAGGCTGCATAGCTGATGACAAAGAACAACGCGACTAAAGCCAGCACATAAAAAGGATATTTACGAATGCTCACCAACAAATCGGAATCTTTATAATACAGATATTGTTTTTGCTCATCTGGAAGCAACACTACAATAAATTGTTCTTTCGTTTTGAGTTTTTTTAATTCAGCTGCTAAGTAATTCTTGTTTCTATTAATTTTTAGGGAATCAAAATTTTTTGCAGCCAATATTTCATCTTTACTATTTGCCCAAATCACAGGAATGGTGGCGTTCAATTTAATTTTATCTAATGCCTTTGAAAGCTCAAGCTCATCAGAAGTATTGCTATTCAATAAATTATATGCACTTGCAATTTCTTCTGCTTTTTTTATTTCCTCTTTGGCGATGTAATCCGCTAAGCGATGCGTGTACCAAAGTGTAAAAATGACAATACTCACTGCAAATAAGAACAGTATAATTTTCCATCTTTTCCTATTTTGAAAGTATGACATTGAAATAAAAATAGTGTTAATGTAAAGATTACACATTTTTTTTTAATACTTGCTTGTTTATGAAAAACTATTTTATATCTTTGCACTCTCTTTAAAAAAGAGGGCGCATAGCTCAGCTGGTTCAGAGCACCTGCCTTACAAGCAGGGGGTCCGCGGTTCGAACCCGTGTGCGCCCACTACGAAATACCATTCAATAACTGAATGGTATTTTTTTTAATAAAAATACATTTGCAACATAGTTGCATTTGGATATTCTTACTATATTTGCAATCATGTTGCAAAAACTCATTGCTATTTATTTCTTAGTTTTCAATGCACTAACATATGCTCAAGATTGTGATATTCAAATAAAAGGAAATATTTTAGATGAGCACGATAAATCTGCATTAGAATATGCAACTGTATATATTCAAGAATTAAGTTTTGGCGTCAGCGCAGATGCTAATGCATATTTTGTATTAGATAATTTATGTGCTGGAAAATATACATTTATTGTAGAACATCTTGGATGCAAACCAGATACTATTATACTTACAATAACAAAATCAATCACAAAAAATTTTTACTTAGAACATCATGCTGAAGAATTAGCAGAAATAACAACAACTGCTTCAAAATTAGAAAAAGAAAATACACAAACAATCAATATTATCAATCAAAAAGAAATAAATAAGCTAGAGGGAAAAGATTTTGCTAGCATTTTATCCTCAGTAACAGGCGTAAATCAACTAAAAACAGGAACAAGCATTAGCAAGCCAATTATTAATGGTTTATATGGCGATAGAATTTTAATAGTAAATAATGGTGTAAAATTGGAATCACAAAATTGGGGCACTGAACATGCAACAGAAATTAATCCCTTTGCTTCCTCTACTATTAAAGTAATAAAAGGTATTGGTAGCCTAGAATACGGTACTGATGCATTGGCTGGAATGGTGTTAATAGAGCCATCTATCTTGAATAAATACAAACATATTACTTCATCAATTAGTTTAGTTGGACAAACTAATGGACGAAGCATTACTACTTCCGCAAAAATTGAACAAGGTTTCAAAAAACAAATAGCCTATTTTTTGCAAGGCACCTATAAACGTTCAGGCGACCAGCAAGCACCGCATTATAATTTATCTAATACAGGTTTACAAGAAGGAAATTTTTCTTCAGGCTTTGGTGTATTAAAAAATAGCTGGGACATCAATATTTATTATTCATTATTTCAACAACAAGTAGGTTTATTAAAGAGTTCGCACATTGGAAATTTAACGGATCTACAGAATGCCATAGAAAGTGACACACCTTTAATAGTAAATAGGTTTACATACAATATCGAAAATCCAAAACAAAAAGTTGCGCATCATTTAGCGAAAATAAATGTTGTAAAATATTTTAAAAATCAAAATCATTTAGCTTTTACTTATTCATTTCAATTAAACAAGAGAAAAGAGTTTGATATTCGTCGTGGTGGTCGTTCTACTATTCCTTCGTTACACATGAATCTTTTTTCAAATAATTTTTCGGCAGCATATAAGCGAGCCAAACAATTTGCAAAAACAAATAGTCGTTTAGAAGGAAAAACAGGTATAAATTTCTTAATGAAATTAAATGAAAATAATCCTGAAACTGGTATTCGGCCCTTGATACCTGATTATTATCAGTACAACTTCGGTGTGTTTGATATGGAGAAATTCATTATTAAAAATTTCATCATTGAATTTGGTGCTAGATATGATTTCACACAATTTCAAGCTTATAAATTTGACAGAAATAATCAGCTACAAAAACCAGTATTTAATTTTCACACGTATGCTGCAAATATTGGCGGAAGTTGGATAAATAATTCTAATAATATTCAAGTACAATCAAATATCTCTTACAATTCGCGCTTCCCAAATATCAGCGAATTATTTAGCGATGGTTTACACCACGGCATTGCTACATTAGAATTTGGAAATGACAAACTAAAGTCTGAACATGGTGTAAAATGGATAAACACTGTAAGCATAAATTACAGAAAATTTATAAAAGCAGAAGCTAGCTTTTACATATCTAAAATAGTTGACTTCATCTATCTTGCACCACTGCCTGCACCAATATTAACTATACGTGGCGCGTTTCCAGCATTTCAATTTTATCAAACTGATGCGCGCCTCTTAGGGTTTGATGCAACACTATATTCCGAGCCTACTTCATTCCTATCTCTAGTATTTCGTTCTTCAATTATAAGAGGCAGAAATACGAGTGCGAATGATAATTTAATTAACATGCCTTCTGACAGAGTCAGTGCTGCAATTGATTTACATTTTGATTTTAAAAAAATAAAAAATGTTCATTTCGAAATGAATGTTCATCATGTTTTTAAACAAAATAAAACACCAAATCTAATTCGTGATTACAAAGCCATACCAAATGCATACACAACACTAAATACAGATATAGGCTTTGATTATCTTGCTTCGGAGAAACATAAAATTTCATTTTCAGTCACAGGTGAAAACATTACAAATGCCAATTATCGAGATTATCTAAACCGTTTTAGATATTACGCAGATGAGTTAGGTTGGAATTTAATATTCAGATTGAAATACATTTTTGGTTAACACTATAAATTAATTATTATGAAAAAAAAATCATTTTTTTTGGCAATCACAACAAGTATTTTGATTACAATTAGCTGCAAAAAGGAGCCACAAGCAATTAACGAAGAAGAATTAATAAGCACAATGATTATTACTTTAAAAAAGAATAGTTCTTTATCCGTACAAAACTATATCTGGAATGATACTGATGGTATAGGTGGTATAGATGCGACAGTAGATAGTATTATTATAGACAAAGATGCTGAATACAATGCTTCCATTCTTTTATTAAATACACATAAAACACCGACAGACACTATTTCAAATGAAGTATTGGAAGAAGGCACTACACATCAATTCTTTTATCAATCAACGCCAGCAAGCGCTTTAAGCAATTTTCAATATCAGGCACCGAATGACACTGATGGCAATCCGATTGGTATAAATTTTAGATTTGAAACTATAGATGCTTCTAATACTGGCTTTTTAAAAATAATATTACGACATCACCCAAATAAATTAGGAAGTGGCGTTTCATCAGGTGACATTACAAATGCACAGGGCGAAACAGATATCGAAATAGAATTTCCCTTTCGTATTCAGTAATTATCACACTAAATCTATATACCAACTTATTTTTTTCTCACAATTACATTTTTTAACGCTCTTTTGTAATTTTTAATACATTCTAAACACTAATTTTACAACATAACAAAATAGTATGAATAGTAAAAAAGTATTATTGCCTGTTTTTCTTATGGCAATACTAAGTACAGCGAATGCGCAAACAACAAATGTTAAATCAGAAACAAAAGTAGCGCCGGTCAATAAACAAAAAACATCGGACAAAGCATTTACCAGACCTACGCTGGATAAAACAACAAAAGGACCTCAGTCTGTAAAACCGACAAAGCCATACATTATTAGCAATGATTCCTTATTAAAGAAAATGAAACCCATTTCTTATGTTAAAGATCCAGCTATCAAACTGACTGATTTCAGCAATAAAATAAAACCACAAGAAGATTTCTTTGAATATGTCAATCAACGCTGGATAAAAACAAATCCAATTCCGGAAGACAAAGCGAGCTTTGGCATGTTTGAAAAATTAGAAGAAAAAAGCAAACTAGCTGTAAAACGAATATTAGAAAATGCTGCCAACGTAAAAATTAAGGCCGCTAAAGGCTCAAACACGCAAATTTTAGGCGACTTTTATAGAAATGCAATGGACACAGCTGCAATCAATAAAGTTGGTGTTCAGCCTTTGCAAACTTTGTTTACTGAAATTGAAAACGCAAAATCAACTAGTGCATTAACAAAAATATTTTCAAAGCTAGGCATGCGCGACATCAACTCTCCTCTTGGTTATTATGTTGATGCTGATGCAAAAAATACATCTCGTTATATTATGTATATCAACCAAGGTGGATTAGGGTTGCCTGATAAAGATTTTTATTTCAGAAAAGATGAAAAGTCATTGAAAAATTTAGATGCATATCGCGAATATGTTAAAAATATTTTTCAATTAGCAGGTCTTGACAAAACTAAATCTTCAAAAGAGCAAGCAAATAATGTAATGGAAATAGAAATGTTATTGGCTGCTGCTTCAAAATCAAGAGTAGAACTCAGAGATCCTGAAAAAAATTACAACCTATATACCATCGAAAAATTAAAACAAGATTTTAAACACATCGATTGGGATGCATTCTTTGCTGAAATGAAAGTAGCACCTAAAGAAATTGTATTAGGACAACCATCATTTTACAAAACAGTTGACAGTATGTTCGCAAAAGTGCCACACGAAAAATGGGTATCTTATATCGAGTTTCAATTAGTAAATGGAACAGCAAAACATTTGAATGAAGAATTAGTCAATGCAAGATTTAATTTTTATGGCAAAACATTAAGTGGCATTCTACAACTAGAACCAAGATGGAAACGTGTAGCAGGTATTTCTGAGCAATACTTAAGAGATTTAATTGGACAAGAATATGTAAAATTAAACTTCTCTCCTAAAGCAAAAACTCGAGCGCATGAATTAGTTGAAAACATTAGAGCTGCTTTAAAAGAACGCATCAATGAACTCACTTGGATGAGCAGTGAAACAAAAATAAAAGCACAAGAAAAATTAGCAAAAATAGATGTAAAAGTTGGCTATCCTGATAAATGGTGGACATACGAAAACACAGATGTTAGCAATCAACCACATGTTTTAAATGTCTTAAATGCAACATACGCTGAAAACTTAAGAATATTAGCTCGTTTAAGTCGCGAAAAAATAGACCGTACAGAATGGGGCATGGGCCCACAAACTGTAAATGCTTATTACAATCCTTTAAACAACGAAATCGTTTTTCCAGCAGCCATATTACAGCCTCCTTTCTTTTACGAAAACGCAGATGATGCAGTGAATTATGGTGGAATTGGCATGGTGATTGGTCATGAAATTACACATGGTTTTGATGACCAAGGTTGCCAGTTTGATGCTGACGGTAATTTAAAAAACTGGTGGACAGACAAAGACAAAAAAAACTACGAAGAGTTAACTGCAAAATTTGTAAAACAATACAATGGCTACCATCCTTTTCCTAATGACAGCTTACACGTAAATGGTGAATTGACACTAGGCGAAAACATTGCCGACTTAGGTGGTATGATTATTAGCTACAATGCCTTACAAAAAGCATTAGCAAAAAAAGCACAAGCACCAATAAACAGCTTAACACCTGACCAACGTTTCTTTATCAATTATGCTATCATTTGGAGAACAAGTATGCGACCAGAAGCCATGCGTATGCAGGTACTTTCAAACGAGCACTCACCTGCTAAATTTAGAGTAAATGGCGTATTGTCTAACTTACCGATTTTCTACAAAGCATTTAATGTACAAGCTACAGATAAGATGTATAGAAAGGAAGAAGATAGAGCAAAAATGTGGTAATTAATTTTATTGTTATAAAAAAATGCCACCCATATTCGGTGGCATTTTTTGTTTTGCAAAATGTGTAATTTTAATTTATTAAAACAACAATATATGTTTGAATTTGAGAAAGAATATATTTTAGAAAACGAGAGAGCATTACTGCGACCCTTGGCGAGGAATGACAAAGAACATTTACTTACCTTTTCGATACACGAGCCTGAACTTTGGCAATACTCTGCTCAGCAAGCAGACAGCGAAGAAAACTTAGAAAAATATGTAAGCACCGCATTAGAGGCCAGAGAAAAACAGTCGGAATATCCGTTTATTATTTTTGATAAAAAAACGCAAGAATATGCAGGTAGCACACGATTTTACGACATACAAAACAAGCATAAAACTGCACAACTTGGCTATACTTGGTATGGAAAAAAATTTCAAAGAACTGGCTTAAACAGACACTGCAAATTATTAATGCTTAGCTTTGCCTTCGACACCTTGCAATTTAATCGTATTGAATTTAGAGCCGACTTGAGAAATAAAAAAAGCATTGCAGCGATGAAAGCAATTGGCTGTAAAGAAGAAGGCGTTTTGCGTCAGCATTTACAACTAGCAAATAATGTATGTCGCGACAGCATCATCTTAAGTATCTTGCGAGAAGAATGGCTTTATGAAGTAAAAGAAAATCTATTGAAAAAAATTTATTAAACAATTTAAGGCACTCTTACATAACTACCGGTAATACTGCCGTAGCCACCCCAAATACCTAATGCACCTTGTATGTTGGACTTCACATATACAACAGAGCTAAATGGATTGCCATTGCTTTGACGGTTAGCTTCTAATGTGCGCCAAAAATCATAATGTGGTTTATCTATCATCGAAAGTTTAATCGTGCAAATAGAGTCATTCAAATCCCAGTATCCTGCCCGATTAAAATCTGTGCTTCCCATTGTGCCAACTGGGTGCCCTTTAGGTATAAATATTTGAAATTTTTTGCCGTTAAAAAATGCATCGTCAAATACGGATTGACTACTAATTAAAAATGGTTCATTGTCCGCTTTAGTAAAATAGCGATAATAATTTCCTAATTCGATTGGGTCATTCAATCTTCCATACACTTGATAAAATGAATCTGCCAAAACAGGATTGGGATGTGGTAAAATCCAAAGTGAATCAAAAAAAACAGGCGTAGGAATAGTTGTTGTGGAAGTAATTATTTTGCCATCTAATTCGATACGTAAATTGTATTGTTTGCCTACTTGCCCAACAAAATCGGCATCTGCAAGACCAACAGTATAAATACTTATTTCTGGAAATTGTGCAGCACTATCAATTTGCAATCCAAATTGTGCTGCCATCGCCACCACTACTGAATCTGGTAATGTTTGTACGAATGCAGAATTATATTCTACTAATTGAACGGAATCATTATCTGTAATTACTGTTATTGTTGCACCACTAATAAAATAAGCACCAAGGTCATTGATATTGATATCGCCGAAGAAAGGTGAATTTTTTGTAAGCAATACATATGGTGGCATGCCATTTTCAATATGGCCTTCTACAATTATTGCATTTTTAGGAGCACTTGTTTTTAATTTAATTTCTTTCTCGCATGAAACCAACATATTGACTACTCCAAACACAGTCAGCACATAAAATAATATTTGTAGTTTCTGTTTCATGTCTAAAATTTAAAATTCCAAGTGAACGATGGTATTACTGGAAAAAGTGAAACATTAATAGGTGTAAATTTCAAATTGCCACTCACTAAACTTCCTTCCGTTTTATAGTAAATGAAGTATGTATTCTTTCTATTGTACACATTGTAGATTGAAATATTATAGCTGGAACGCCATCTCCTATTGGGCTTGCGCTTTGGTATAGGCGTGTATGTCAATGAAAAATCCATACGATGATATGCAGGCACACGATAGGTATTTCTACCGCCATAGCCTGTTACAAAACCAAACTCAATAAAATATAATTCATTAGGCAAAGTAATTGCATTGCCTGTTGCATAGACCCAAGTTGCGCCTACGCTCCATTCTTTGCTAATGTCATAATTAAGATTAATAGACAAGTCATGTGTTCTGTCATACTTTGCTGGAAACACTTTTCCGTTATTCAAATCAGGAAATTTTCTATCACTACGCGACAAAGTATAGCCAATCCAGCCATTTAATTTTCCACTTCGTTTTTTTAGAAAAAATTCGGCGCCATACGCTTTACCTTTACCATAAACATACCCTAATTCTTGATCGACATTTAATTCTTGTACATACGATTCGCTATAATCAATTTGATTCCAGAGATGTTTAAAATACACTTCTATTGAAGCTTCAAACATATTATCTTTAAAATTTTTGAAGTAACCTAGTGAGTATTGCAATGCCATTTGTGGTTTTACCATGGAAGAACTTTGCACCCAAATATCAGTTGGCAATGTACTATTTGAGTTAGACACTAAATGAATGTATTGATAGTTTAAACCAGCGCCTGCTTTTATAGAATTATTTTTTCCGAATGCGTAGCGCATGCTAAAGCGAGGTTCTGGACCAACATAGGTTTTTATAGGTTTGCTGCGTTTGTAAGTAAGCGTATCGTAGCCAATAATATTATCACCTGTAATGCTTTTATATGGTCCTATGTGTTGAAACATACTCAATCTAAATCCAAAATCAAATTTTAAATGTTCATTGACATCAAACTCATGATCGATATACCAAGCAAATTCGCTTGAATAACGTTTATTTTGATTGGATTCAAAATCGGTATCACCACTACGTGCAGATGCTTGTGTTGGTGTCATTCTATGATGTGTATAATTCATACCAAATTTTAATTTGTGTTTGGTATTGATGTAATAATCAAAATCAACTTTTGCATTATAATCGCGAACGCCTGATTTTGCTTTAAATCCAAAATCTAATTGTTCACCAGTAAAGCTAAATTGATAGTCATTGAATACAAACGACATATTCATAAATATTTTGTCGTTAAATAGATGGTTGTAACGCACTGTAGCAGTTGCATTTCCCCATGGAATTTTAACCTTAGTGGCATTCTTTTGTGAATTATAAACAAAAACATCACGACCAAAATAAGCACTGATATACAATCTATCTTTATCAGAAAATTGATAATTTGCTTTAATATTCAAATCATAGAAGTAATAATTAGTGCCAGCAAAGTCTGTTTTTTTTATAAATGGCTGCGCAATATCGAATGCATAAGTACGTCGTCCAGAAATTAAAAATGAGCCTTTGGCCGTTTTTTCTGATTTAGGTTTTTTAAATGGACCTTGCAAAGTTAGTCGAGAAGAAATAATGCCTATGCCACCCTCCATTTCGAATCGTTTGTTATTGCCTTCTTTCATTTGAATATCAATTACAGAAGAAAGACGACCACCATAGTTTGCTGGCATTGTACCTTTGTATAAAGTGGTATTTTTTACTGCATCTGGATTAAATACAGAGAAGAAGCCAAACAAATGACCTGTGTTATAAACGATGGCATCATCGAGTAATACTAAGTTCTGGTCAGGGCCACCTCCGCGCACGTAAATGCCTGAATTTCCTTCACCAGCAGCTTGCACACCTGGCATTAATTGAATTGCTTTGATGATATCGACTTCGCCCATGAAAGCAGGAATTGATTTAATTCTATCTGTAGAAAGTTCTTCTTTTCCCATGAAGGTACTCTTCACATTCTCATCTTTACGTTCATCAACAATGACAACTTCATCTAATGTTTTTGAATCGTCAGACAATTCAAGATTGACACGTGTATCTTTCTCCAAAACAATATCTTGGATTTTAGTATTGTATCCTAAATAAGAAAAAGCAATTTGATAATTTCCTTTTGGCAAAGACAAAGAATAAAATCCATATAGATTTGTTGTTGCTCCTAATGCATTATTGCCTTGTACATACACATTTGCACCAATTAATACTTCTCCATTTTTTGCATCTTTCAAAAAACCGCTAAGCGTAAATTTTTCAATTTTTTCATCTTGAGTATATCCAGCAAGTGGGCACAGAAAAAGCAAGCAGTAAAGAATTATAGTGTATTGAGTCATTAATCTATTGATTGGCTAAAAATAAGCATATGCCTGCATAAATCATTTATTCTTTAATTATTTTTTTTATGAATACACCTTTATCTGTAGTTATTTGCAACAAATACATGCCAGTGCTTAAATAAGAAAAATCAAGCATATTATTTGTTGGTGTATAGGCTGAATATACCATTTGTCCTACGCTATTCATCAATTGAATGGATTGCAAGTTGGCATTTCCATTACACTGTACAGCAAGTATATTTTGAAATGGATTTGGGAAAATATGGATATCATCAATAATAGATTTTGTAGAGACAAATGTTGGATTCGCTAATAAATCATACGCTTTTTTAAAATCAGGAATTCCGTATCCTATTCGTTTGTCAGGTGTAAGGTATTGTGATGCACTTTGTTCGATGGCTGTTTTAATTTCCCAATTTGTTTTAGTAGGAAAAGCCTGCCATAAACAAGCGGCTAGGCCTGCTAATTGTGGTGTAGCATAAGAGGTGCCACCGCCAGAAGATACATTGCCTGCATCATTCAAATATTTTGCCGACACGCCCATCGCTGCTACATTAGGTTTTACGCGTGCATCATTGGGCAAGCCATAAGCACTAGAACCAGCAACAACACCATTGATATCAACAGACGCAATACAAAATGCGCTATCTGCATCTGATGGTGTAGAAATATATTTCCATGGTTTAAGACCTTCATTGCCCGCAGCCACACATACTAAGATTCCTTTGCTCGATGCCATATTTACGGCTTTAGCAGCTGGTGTGCTATTATTACGCAGGTCTGTCGTATCATGGTTTTCCGATGCGACGTCAAACGTAGTATAACCTAAAGAAATACTGACGACATCGACACCTAATTGATTACAACGTTCTAACGCACTAGCCAAATTGAACTCTTCTTGCAGGCGTTCTGAATTGTTATTTTCTGTTTGAAAAAGATAGTATGATGATTTTGTTGCCGTGCCAATATATTGGCTATCTTTCATTCCAGCAATAAAGGAAAAGCAGTTGGTGCCGTGTTTTCCGTTTGTATCATCATGTACAGTTGAGTCATTATTTACAAAATCGTATGTACCTAAAAGTCGATTATCTGCCATGAGCGCTGTATAAGCAGGATTGTTATAAACGTTATAAAATCCGTTATCACAAATGGCAATCGTCATATTCTCGCCATTAAAACCTTGCTCATGCAAATATTCGCCATGTAACAAATTCACTTGTGGAAAGGAAGATGTATATTGATCTTCAAATGCTAATTCATCTTCATTACCAACACAAGCATCTTGCGTTGCTACTGACATTGTATTTTTATGTGATTTTGCCGTTTCAATTTTTACAATTGATGCAATAAAAGGAAATTGTGCTATCGTTGCTATTTTTTTATCATCAACACGTATTAATGCAGCGTTTAGCCAATTTGTTGTATGCAGAATTATGGCATTGTTTTGTTTTAACTGTTCGATATAGTTAGCGTTAACAGGATAATCACGTTCGTCGAATGGAATATTAAACCTATTGCGTTGTTGGATTGCTTTCGTATTAAACAAAGCTTTTACATTGATATCAAATATTTTATCTTTAAAATAGATGATATATTTAGACGTATTGGTTTTTGCCTGCATAGAAAATACAGCAATAAAAGACAATATGATTAGGAATTTACTCTTTGCCATAATCGATTGCGTATTGTCGTAAAATAAATCCTTTTTCTGCTCTGTCTTCCCATGGAGCGCCAATATTTATTTGACCTTCCACCAGCCAAAATTCTTTATACACCATTCCAATACTGCGAGCATATCTTTCTGCCGAATAGGTTTTGGTAATCGCTGTAGAATCTTGAATATGTGTAATCAACAAGGTTGAATCAAATATTCGAGTGCCATTATTGTAATAGATATCTCGTGCTTTTATGGTGTATTTCCAATCGTAGAGAAAATAATTAACCGTATCTAAAACAAAAGGAGGTGGCACGGTGATAAATTTATTACCTAACCACTTTAATCCGACATCATTCGGGAAAACCATTTTTATATAACGTAGATTATCTTCGACGCGCTCCGCTACAAGATTTGTTTTTACTAAGTAATCTACATTAAAAATTTCCCAGTTTGTTGTAAGCGAGTCTGCATAATAGCGTAATATTTTATTGGCAGTTCTACCTAAATTATCTACAAACTGCTCTCCTATTTTTTCTTTTAAATACACAGTATTGTAGCGTCTTGAATTATCAAAATCATTAAACAACACAGAGTCCACTTTATAAATGACAAAGTTGCCATATTCGTTTGGGAAATAATCATAACCAATATCATATTTGCTAACATCTGTTTCTTTTTTACAAGATATTATAGCAATAAGTGTAAAGCAAAAAAAAAGGAATATGGTAAATTTATATTTCACTAATAAAAAAAATTAATTGCAGTAAACATTTTATTCTCGCCCATATTCTACTGCATATTGTTTCAGAATAAATCCGAAAACAGCATTGTTTTCATACGTCTGATTATTTACAAGCTGTGCATCTAATCGCCATAACTCTTTATATACCATTCCAATATTTTTTGCATACTTCTCTACTGAATATACTTTTTGGACATTAGAAGAATCATTAACTTGCAAAACCGTCATAGTCGAATCTGTGATTATGCTACCAAATGTATAATTTTGATTGACTTGTTTGACTTCGTAATTCCAATCAAAATTGGTAGCCGTAAATTTCAAATCTGTATAGGGAAAATGATTTAGCTCGTTGTATTTATTGCCACGCCAAATATTTCCGACAGAGACAGGAAATGTTACTTTTATATAACGAATATTATCTTCCACTCTTTCAGCATTCGTCGTATTTTTTACAATGTACCAAACATTATGTGGCACCCAAGAATGATTTAAACTATCTGTTACGTAACGTTCAACTTTTTTTGCTCTACGACCCAAATTGTCAATAAATTGTTCTGTAATAATTTCTTTTAGATAATGTGATGAAGTTCTTTTTAGATTCAATGGATCAAAATTATTATACAACACAGAATCTACTTTATAAATGACATAAGTGCCCGAATCATCAGGAAAATAATTGTACCCAAAATCAAACGTGACTGTTTCTGTCTCTTTTTTACAAGAAACAAACAACAACACTAAGACTAAGAAAGAAAGTGGTATTTTCTTCATTGACATCATGCATAAATATACAAATAAGATGTAAATTTTGTTTAAATAGTTGGTACTCTTGCTCGTCTTTTTTGGTTTTAATGAAGGAAAATGACAGGAATTTACTTTTACAGCATATAGGAAAAATAATTTAGCGCTATTTATCAAGTCATCTGATGTCAGGACAGTAATTTCTATTTGTATAAAACCTTCTTGTTTTGTATAACAATTTTATCAATTTTTATGATAGAATTCTATTAAACAAATTAGCGAGCCATTCTGTATATTTGCTAAAAAAAATGAATAATCAGCAAACTGTTGGAACAGCGTTTAAGACGATTTCCATATTTCATATTGCCATGTGTGTTGGATTAATTGCCATTGTAGCTGTTTTTAGATTTATTGTAAAACAAGATAATACAGCATCAACACCAAATCAAACGATGGAAATCATAGGTATTGCCGTTGGATTTATTGGCATCATCTCTGCACGATTGCTTTTTTTTAAGCAAGTAAAAACGGCACATACTGTATCTGCATTAAAAGACAAAATTGCTATTTTCAGAAATGCTTTTATTATACAAATGGCCATATTAGAAGCTGCTGCATTGCTCAATGCTGTTTTATATTTCATGACAAAAAATGACATGCATTTTTTTATTGCCGTAGGCATCATTTTATTGATGATAGTAAGACGGCCAACGCGCGCCATGGCTGGAATGACCTTATTTACCAGCATGGAAGATAAGCAAGTTATTTATAATGATAGCACGCCTTTGTAATTACAGTAAGGCATTTTTACTAATTAGAATGCCATCTTCATCGCAATAAATAAATTGATTTGGATGAAAAATGACATGTGCAAAGTCAACTATAATATTTTTTAATCCTGGATATTTTTTTACAGATTTCGTTGGATTTGTATTTAGCGCTTTAATGCCAATTTGCATAGTGTTAATGACTGCACTGTCTCTAATACAACCATTAACAATAATGCCTTCCCATTCATTTTTGATAGCTGCTGCCGCAATTAAATCGCCCACTAAAGCGCAACGCAAGGAAGCACCGCCATCGATAACCAGCACTTTGCCTTTTCCATTTTCATTGCGCAAGGTTTCGCCAACAGGCGTATTGTCTTCAAAACACTTTATCGTATAAATTTGACCATGGAATTGTTTTTTAAGTCCATAATTTTGAAAAATTGACATGGCGACATGCACCTTTCCTTCGTTAGCATCATACAAATCTGCGGTGGAAAATGACATAAAAAGATTTTTAAGTTGAGAAATATGCCTTTAAATTACAAATTAGATTTAAAAATCATAAAACTTGCTTCATAAATATTACATTTACTATATGGCAAAACAATATACTTCTTCATTAATGATGGTTCGCCCTGCAAGTTTTCAATTCAATATTGAAACAGCACAATCGAATGCTTTTCAGCAACAATTAGAAGGTTTAAGTAAGGAAGAAATAAAATGCAAAGCCATCGAAGAATTTGATGCATATGTTGAGAAATTACGCGAACATAAAATTGATGTTACAGTCATTCAAGACACACCAAATCCAGCCAAGCCTGATGCGATTTTTCCCAACAATTGGATAAGCATGCATGCTGATGGCACTATCTATTTATTTCCAATGTGCACAGCAAACAGAAGATTGGAAATAAGGCCAGAAATCATCAAAGAAATTGAAAAAAAATTTGTGGTTAATAAGGTTGATAACATGAGTGCTTTGGCAAACGATAAGCTATTTTTAGAAGGCACTGGTAGTATTATTTTCGACCATATTCATCGCAAGGCGTATGCGTGTATTTCGCCAAGAACAGACAAAAAATTATTGAAAGAATTTTGTTTAAAAATAGGATATCAAGCAATTACATTTACGAGTGTTGACCTTCAGAACAAGCTTGTTTATCACACGAATGTGATGTTAACCATTGGCGATACATTTGCAATTATCTGCCTGGAAAGCATAAGAGATGAAGGAGAAAGAGAATTAGTAAAACAACATTTAGCAAACAGTGGACATGACATCATTGACATTACATTTGAGCAAATGCAGTCGTTTGCAGGCAATATGTTACAAGTACAAAATGTTGATGGCAAAACGTATGTAGTGATGTCGGAAACTGCATTAGACAGTTTAACTGCAACGCAAATAAAACAAATAGAAATGCATACTGCAATTTTGTCTGTTGAAATTCCAACGATAGAAACTATAGGCGGCGGAAGTGCTCGCTGTATGTTGGCAGAAATATTTTTAAAAGAAAAAAATTAGCGCGATAAAATCGATTTCCATTTATCGCTTTCCGCAAATTCTTTAATGACTTTATTGCGTTGTTGCAATAATTTTATCATGTATTTTTTCACGTAAAGCATATCTGCAATTACGCCAAAAATACCAAATGGTGATTTGTATTCAAAGATATCTATCAACACTACTTTTCCATTTTTTTCTTCAAAAATATGGTCGTGGTGATAAAAATCAAAGATGCCTTTTGTTTGTGAATCTCTGAAAATAAAAGGCCGTTTAAAATTAGAAATTTTAGAAGAAAGATATTGAGTAACACCTAAGTGTTTAGCTTGCCATGTTACTGTTTCGCCATCTTCGATAAGTCCAGAAGTTCGGCCAGCAACAGCTTCTTCATTTGTATGTTTCATGGAATATTTATGCAAGTCAATACTTCTCGACAAGTCAAAACAAATGTCTATCGGAGCAGCAATTTCTGTGGTTAATTGAATAACTGGCATAAACTTATGTACTTAAATATACGACATAAAAAGTATTGAACCAATAAAAAACACAAGGTTTTAATGATAAATAAATTCGCCTTTATCAGAAGATATCGTTACTTGTTTTTTATCAGCTGCTTCGACGTAACCAATTACTTGCGCTTCGACAGCAAATGAATTGGCAATAGCAATGATGATTTCCGCATGTTCTGGTGCGCAATAAATTTCCAATCTATGGCCACAATTAAACACTTGATACATTTCTTTCCAATCTGTTTTACTTTCTTCTTGTATTAATGCAAATAATGGTGGAACAGCTAATAAGTTATTTTTCATTATGTGTAAACTATCGACATAATGTAATATTTTAGTTTGCGCACCACCACTGCAATGTATAATACCATTTATATTTTTTACGCCTAATTCATCTATAACACGTTTCACGATTGGCGCATACGTACGCGTTGGCGAAAGCACTAATTTTCCGGCATCTAATGGACTATTTTCCACTTTATCTGTCAACAATTTTGTGCCAGCATAAATGAAATCCATATTGGTATTTGGGTCGAATGCTTCTGGATATTTCTGTGCATATATTTTTGAGAAAACATCATGTCGTGCAGACGTTAAACCATTGCTTCCCATACCACCATTATACTCATTTTCATAAGATGCTTGGCCATAAGATGCCAAGCCAACAATCACGTTGCCTGGTTTTATATTAGCATTATCAATCACGTCTGCGCGTTTAAATCGTGCAGTCATAACAGCATCGACAGAAACGGTGCGAATCACATCGCCCATGTCGGCAGTTTCGCCACCCATAGCATGAATGTTCACGCCATTTTCGTGCATCATTTCTACGACTTCATTTGTGCCATCGATAAGTGCTTTAATCACTTCTCCAGGAATCAGATGTTTATTGCGGTTGATGATACTTGACATTAAAAAGTTAGACGTTGCGCCCACACAAATCAAATCGTCTGTATTCATGACAATGGCATCTTGCGCTATGCCTTTCCACACAGATAAATCGCCAGTTTCTTTCCAATATAAATAGGCTAACACACTTTTCGTGCCTGCTCCATCAGCATGAATAATAGAGCAATAGTTTTCATCTAGTGTCAAATAGTCTGGAAATATTTTACAAAATGCATTTGGAAATAATCCTTTATCTGCATTTTTTATAGCGGCATGTACTTCATCTTTTGTGGCGGAAACACCGCGTTGATCGTATCTGTTAGTATTGGACATTTTAAAATTTTTAGACTCCAAATTGTTCTAAATGATGATTTAAGTGTATATACATGGCATCGCCCCAAAGTTCTTTGCTCATGTTGCCAAATATTGGGTGGCTACCATTAAAAGAAGATGCTTGAAGAAATGCTTGGTAAGTTTCAAGAAATGATTTTTTGGCAGGCTCGAAATCGATATCTTCTTTTACCAAAAATGCTTGTGCAGTCATCATATTTTTTGGCCATTTCGTCATTGCCTTTATCATCATCCATCGCGCTATTGGATTGGCAACTACATAATATAAGGGTTCGCGAGGTACTTGTATTTTTTCGATAGGCACGGCAAATGCTGTTGTCATGTGTTTTAGCATTTGTGACACGCTCATTTTTCCCCATTTGCGTTGTGAAGAAGCAGATAAATTGTTAATGCGTTGCATTATCTCTGATTGCGTGGAAGCGTTAAATAGATTAGGCATACTTTAATTATGCTACAAAAATAAGCTATTTTTCCTTAGTGTAAGGACATGATTTTTTTAAATAAATGCTAATGAAAGTGAACTCGAATTAAACTATTATTGAATAGGAGCAAATTATTCACTCACTATTTTAAAAGTTGTTCTTCTGTTTTTTTGATGTTGTTCTTCCGTGCAGGTTTCACAATCGCATTTTTCTATTGGCATTGTTTCGCCATAGCCTTTTGCCGTCAGCCTATTGGCATCAATGCCCTTTCCTATTAGATATTTCACTACGCTTTCCGCACGTTTTTGCGAGAGTGTTTCATTGTATGCATCTTTTCCTCTACAGTCTGTATGTGATGCTAATTCAATTTTAATATTTGGATTTTTTTCTAACACATCGACGAGCAAAGTCAAGCTTTCTGTTGCGTCAGCACGAATGTCCCATTTATCATAATCGTAATAAATATTTTCTAAAACAATTTCAACATTTTTATAAATCTTTGATAAAATGATATTGCGTTCAATGATTACCGTATCGCCATCTTTTGCCTCATTATTTGCAAATGTGCTTACTGCATCTACTTGTGACAAATAGCCATCTTTAGTAATATTATAAGTAAATTCTATATTTGCTGGTATTATTGTTTGGATTTTTCCTACAGAATTAGTTTTCATTTTATCTGCTTTAGGTAAGCTGATGATGGCATTTTCGACAGGAATTTGTCCCAATAATTTTGATGATGGATTATTTGGATTTTCATAATTATTTTCTTGCACATGCACATTCAATACATATACTGTTGGCGGCAATGGTTCTTTGGGTGGCACACGTTTTACAAAATAATAAATATCGTCTTTGCCTTTGCCTCCACTTCGATTAGACACCAAATAACCATTGAGCAAGACAGAATCTTCTATTACCTTAGTTAATTGCAAACTTAAATCATCTGCTCCTGAGTTGACACCAAATCCTAGATTTTGTACATTGGTATAAATTTTACCTTCCTTTGTAGCCGCAAAGATATCCAATCCTCCATATCCAATTTTACTATTTGATGAAAAATACAAAGTATTATCATTGGCAATGACAGGAAATAGCTCATCTCCTTGTCCATTAATTTTTGAACCTGCATTGATTGGATTTTCATATTCGCCAGCAATATTTTTCTTGGCGAAATAAATATCTCGTCCGCCATAACCATCTTTGTTATCAGAAGAAAAATACAATTCGTTTTCATCTGTTGACAAATACGCTTGACCTTCATTTATGGTATCGGCAAAAAGCTGCACACGTTGTGGTGTGCTCCATGAGTCGTCAATATTTTTATCTACTCGGTAGATATGACAATATTCATCTATGTTTTTATTAGCACTACCACATCTAGTAAAAAAGGCAGTTTTACCATTTTTAGTAAAAATAATATTAGCATCGTGATAAGGCGAATTGAATGGAGCACCAATATTTACAGGCGGATTGAATGCAATATCGTTTATTTTTTGTGAACTATATATGTCAGCATATCCTTCTCCAGTCCAATCATCAGTATTATTTTTGCCTCCACCTCTCGTCGATGAAAAATAGAGTATATTATCTTTCAAAAATGGAGAGAAGTCAATGCTTTCTGTGTTAATCTCTAATTTGATTAATTTTGTATTCTGCTTTGCTTTAGTTTGCTTTACTGCTGCTTGTAAAAAATCGTATTCTTTTTGCAAGCGGAATTTCTCTGTTTTATTGGCTTTAAGATAATCTTCTAATGTTTTTAGTGCTTCTGTATATTTCTCATTTCGTTTGAGTGCATTAACATAAAGCATCAACGAATTATCAAGCACACGTGCGTCTGCAATTTTTTTGTACCATGTTTCTGCTGCTATGTAATTAAGTTGCTTGTCATAACTTTGTGCAATTTTTAATGCAATTTTTGATTGTTGAGCAATATCTTTTGTTTTGCTATAATCTTTTTGAAGCATTTCTGCTGCCAGTGTGTATTTTTTTATTTTAAATGCTGTTTCGCCATCTTGCACTTTTGAAGATGACTTGCATGATGCAAGCACAAGGACGATACCAATACATAAAATGTTACAAATTCTTTTCATGCGCAATAAGTTCTAACTACAACAAATATACTTGCTTGAAGTTTATTTTTTGAATATGCTATTAAATATTTCGAGAATAAATGAATTATTCTGTTGTTATTCGTATTCAAAGAAATTACAAAAGCATGTAAATAAAAAACCTGCCTAAATCGGCAGGTTTTTCTGTACTTCTAAAAAATATTATTTAGTAAATAACATCTCACGATATTTTGGCAATGGCCATAATTCATCATCAATGATAGTTTCTAAGTTGTCAGTAACATCTCTGATTTCATCCATGATTGGTCTTACTTTATCAGAATAGATTTGTGCTTGTTTAAGCGCATTGCTCAAATCATTGGCTTTTACACGTAAATCGAGCATATCTTTTTCTAATTTTATTACTTTCTCAATGCCTTCAGAAATTTGTTTTAACAAACTTGATTGTGCACTGTATGATTTAGCATCGATGCCAATTTCTTTCAAGCCTCTGATATTGGTAATTAATTTATTTTGATACTCTAAACATGCAGGAATTACTTGATTGATAACGATTTCACCTAAAGCACGAGATTCGATTTGGATAGCTTTAATATAGTTTTCCAATGCAATTTCATAACGTGCTTCCACTTCTCTATGTGAGTAGATACCTAAATCTGCAAATAATTTAACAGAAGAATCAGAAACGAAAGCACCTAAGGCTACAGGCGCTGTTTTGTTATTGCTTAAGCCACGTTTTTTCGCCTCTTTATGCCAATCATCTGAATAATTATCGCCTTCAAACATGATACGTTTTGCATCTTTAATTGTTTTTCTAAGCACTTTTAATATAGCAACGTCTTTATAGTCACCACCTTTGATATACTCATCTACTTCTACTTTAAATAACTTCAATTGCTCCGCAACGATAGCATTTAAAACAGTCATTGGCAATGCGCAATTGGCAGAAGAACCAACCGCACGGAATTCGAATTTGTTACCAGTAAAAGCGAACGGCGATGTTCTGTTTCTATCCGTATTATCTAGCATGATATCTGGAATACGGTTGTGAATATCTAAGCGCAAAGTGATGTTATCTTGCTCATCAAATTTATCTTCATCGACACGTGATTCAATCATTTCCAATACTTCTTTTAAGTAAGAGCCTGTAAATACAGAAATGATAGCTGGTGGTGCTTCGTTAGCACCTAGGCGATGCTCATTACCATGCGTAGCTACTGAAGCACGTAGTAATTCTTCGTGTCTGTTAACTGCTGCAATTGTATTTATAAAGAAAGTCAAGAATTGCAAGTTTGTTCTTGGCGTTTTTCCAGGAGATAATAGGTTGACACCAGTGTCTGTGCCCATACTCCAGTTGTTATGTTTACCACTTCCATTTATTCCTGCAAATGGTTTTTCGTGGAATAATACTTTAAGTTTGTGCTTACTAGAAACTCTGTCCATCACGTCCATCAATAATGAATTATGATCAACTGCTAAGTTAGCTTCTTCAAACATTGGCGCACATTCGTATTGTGAAGGCGCAACTTCATTATGTCTTGTGCGAACAGGAATACCTAATTTTAAACATTCGATTTCAAAATCACGCATATAGGCATATACACGCTCAGGAATGGCACCAAAATAGTGATCTTCTAATTGCTGACCTTTTGGAGAGCGTCTGCCTAGCAATGTTCTACCTGTCATGACTAAATCTGGACGTGCGTAGTACATCGCTGAATCTACTAAGAAATATTCTTGTTCCCAGCCTAATGTAGTATATACATGTTTAACATCTCTGTCGAAATAGTGTGCTACTTCCGTCGCGGCTTGGTCTAATGCTTGGATAGATTTTAATAAAGGTGCTTTATAGTCTAATGTTTCACCTGTATATGAGATGAAAATAGTAGGAACACACAAAGTTTTTCCACTACCAACGGTCATAATAAATGCTGGCGAAGTAACGTCCCAAGCAGTATAACCTCTCGCTTCAAAAGTTACACGAATACCACCTGATGGAAATGAAGAGGCATCTGGTTCTTGCTGTACGAGTGCATCTGAACTAAATTCTTCAATACCACTGCCACCTTTAGGCATAAAGAACGAGTCATGTTTTTCTGCAGTTGTGCCTGTTAATGGTTGAAACCAATGTGTGAAATGTGTTGCGCCTTGTTTCATCGCCCAAGCTTTCATTGCTGACGCTACCTGATCCGCAATTTCTCTATCTACTTTTTTGCCGTCTTTTATCGACGCTGCTAATTTTTTATATGCATCTGAAGGTAAAAATTCTCTCATTTCCTTCTCGCCAAATACAGCAGAAGCAAAAAAATCTGAAATTTTTTCTGATGGTAATTCTACATTTACTTTTGGTCTTGATGAAAATGCAGATAATGCGTTAAATCTTGTTTTTGACATACCTAATATATTTGTATGCTAATATCAATAAAATTTAACAGAAATAAGAGAAATTAAAGTTAAGAAATGAAAAATTTAGCTATTATTGAGCACTGTCTGCTTATTTTCTTGTCTCACCAAACACAATCCTATCAAAATAAATGGTATTGCAATTGACCGATAACGTACTATTGCACCAGAATTGTTTACTATTAATCCTATTAAGAATAGCGTGCTTAAGCCAAATAAGATACAAAAAAGCGCGTAAGGATTTTTTATCACCAATTTTAGGTTAGATGAAAACAGTAAAGCTACTATTGTAAGTAATAGTATAATGGATTCGAAAGAAGCTAAATAAGCTAAGAAATAATTACAATCATTGGGCAAAGGTCGAATAAATGGATTTGTAAAAGCTTCCCAAAGTAGAATAAGAACGCCTTTGAAATTATGTGGTAAATGCTCTACTTGAAAAGACATATTTCCAGGTGAATTTAAAAAATATGTTCTTCTACTTAAAAATTCATGTGTAAGACTAAAATTTGGAATAATCAAATCTAACAGCAACAAAACAAACACCAAAAGCATTGCGGACAAAGCAATTACTTTTAAATAAGATGTTTTAATTTCTAATTTATTATACAAGGCAATTGAACCCATTAATGGCAATAAAAATGCCAATAAATATATACGCGTATAACCTAAGATAAACAAACCAGCAATGGCAAATAAAATATTGCGATTAGTATGTTTTGCTGTTAAAACAATATCCATATTATACAATATGATGCCCAATGCAAAAATAACAATAGATTCTTTATGGATTCCTGATGTCCAAAATACAATAGAAGGAATTCCAAATAAAATAAATTGTACCATTTTTAGATGGCGCACTTTGTCTTGAAAAAACAAGTAGAGATTATACGTTCCAATAAATGACAAGAATGCAAAAATGATAGCATGCACATTATATACACCAAATGAAAATGGACGCAACAATGCATTTAATCGAACGATAAAATAATTACTGCTATCAAACCAAAAATGCATCGCATCTGTATATGGCAATAAATAAGCTGGAACAGGCTTGAAATCATTGCTACCTATTGCCAATTTAAAATAAACAAACGGATCTGTTTTCAGTGTTTTATAAATAATTTCACCATCATAAAAATATAAGAATGTATCATTGCCTGTTAAAATTCCATTTCTAAAAAAAAAGCCAAATAATAATGCACTAAACACTTTCAAGGAAAAACCTATATATAGTACATTCCGCGAAATCGAAGGAACAGGAAATAGCCTTTTATTACTTATCAGAAATAAGAATAATAAAAAATAAAATGTTGGCGCTAATAATTCTTGCAACATGGCTATACGACGTAAATTTACACTTTTTATTGTAATGATAATAATTATTCCAAATTGGTAAATAAGAAATCCGTAATTTTGAGCTGAATTATTAATATATGTCAACTCCAATTCAGCAACCACAAGTCAACGAAGAAATAGCAAAATCATTGGGATTATTGCCGGAAGAATATCAAAAAATACAAGATATACTAGGTCGCATTCCTACATTTACAGAATTAAGTGTTTATTCAGTCATGTGGAGTGAACATTGCAGTTATAAAAACTCCATAAAATATTTAAAGAAATTACCGAGAAAAGGTAAAGCATTATTAGTAGAAGCTGGAGAAGAAAATGCTGGTTTAGTAGATATTGGCGATGGTTGGGCTTGTGCTTTCAAAATAGAATCTCATAATCATCCTAGTGCCGTAGAACCATTTCAAGGTGCAGCAACTGGCGTTGGTGGTATTTCTCGAGACATATTCACTATGGGCGCTCGACCGATTGCATCGCTCAACTCATTGCGCTTTGGAAATTTAGATAATAAACGAACTCAACACTTATTAAAAGGTGTAGTGAAAGGCATATCACATTATGGCAACTGTTTCGGTGTACCTACAGTTGCTGGTGAGGTTTATTTTGATGATTGCTACCAAGTGAATCCATTAGTAAATGCCATGAGTGTTGGTATTGTAAAAGTTGGTGAAACTATTTCTGCAACTTCAGCAGGTGTCGGCAATCCAATTTATATCGTTGGTGCCTCCACAGGCAAAGATGGTATTCATGGTGCTACATTTGCATCTGAAGATTTAGGTGAAGATGCGGAAGATAAAATACCATCTGTTCAAGTTGGTGATCCATTTACAGAAAAATTACTTTTAGAAGCGACTTTAGAAGTCATTAAAACAGGCGCTGTGGTAGGCATGCAAGACATGGGCGCAGCTGGTATTACTTGCTCCACCAACGAAATGAGCGCAAAAGGCGAACATGGGATGAAAATATGGTTAGACAAAGTGCCGACTCGCCAAAAGAACATGCAACCTTTCGAAATACTTTTATCAGAATCGCAAGAGCGAATGCTTATTGTAGTTCAAAAAGGTAAAGAAAAAGAAGTTGAAGCAGTTTTTGAAAAATGGGATTTACATTGTGCCATTATTGGCGAAGTTACAGCAGGTAATTTAGTGCAATATTACATGCATGATACGATAGTAGCGGAAGTACCAGCAGACACCTTGGTGCTTGGCGGAGGCGCTCCGGTGTATGAGCGTTCATACAAACAACCTAGCTACCATGCAAAAAGAGATGAATTTATTTTAGATGATAAAGTACCATTTCCAAAAAGCTATATAGACGTAGCAAAAATGCTGGTGCAACATCCAAACATTGCATCAAAGCGTTTTGTATATAAACAATACGATTCTATGGTTGGCATCAACAATGTATCTACTAACAGACCAAGCGATGCTGCTGTTATTCGTTTAAAAGATTCGAAAAAAGGATTAGTAGTTACTGTCGATTGCAACTCGAGATATGTACATGCTGATGCCTATAAAGGTGGCGCAATTGCTGTTTCTGAAGCTGCAAGAAATATTGTGTGCACTGGCGCAAAACCGGTAGCCATTACCAATTGCTTGAATTTTGGCAATCCTTACGACGAAGAAGTCTATTGGAATTTCGTACATGCACTGCAAGGAATGGGTGATGCTTGTATGCAATTTGACACACCAGTAACTGGTGGCAATGTTTCCTTCTACAATCAATCACCCAACAGAGCAGTAAATCCAACACCAACGATTGGCATGCTTGGTATTATTGAAGATGTGGACAATATCATGACATTAGATTTCAAACAAGAAGGCGACTTAATTTATCTAATTGGTGAAAGTAAGAATGACATTGGTAGCTCAGAATATCTTGTTCAATACCATAAAGTAGAATTATCTCCTGCACCATATTTTGACTTACAAGAAGAAGCAAAAATACAAGATGCTGTTGCCAGTTTAATTGACAAGAAACTCATTCAATCAGCTCACGACCTTAGCGAAGGCGGTTTGTTTATTGCCGTTTTAGAAAGCGCTATGACAAGAAATTTCGGTTTTGAAATTAATACCTGCTCTACGATACGAAAAGACGCTTGTTTATTTGGCGAAGGTCAAAGCCGTGTTGTTGTTTCTATTCGTGCAAATGAAAAAGAAAATTTCGAATCTCGCTTGAAATCTAATAATATTCCAAATCAATTAATCGGCACCGTCAAAGGAAATAATATCATTGTTGATGGTGAAAATTATGGAACGATAGCTGAGTACAAAGAACTGTATGACACTGCAATAGAAAAATATTTTGTGTAGGAATACGCTAACGTGAGCTAGTAAAAAAATAGACACAATTTTACTTAAGTTGAAATATAAAAAGCACTAATATAAGCGTGTGCCTTTCAACATATTTCTACATTTTTCCACATACAATTTGTTAAAATGAAAAACGTTTGGAACTGTTGTATCTTTGCGCGATAAACATTCAAACAATTCTCATGCAAAACGAATTTCAATTGCGCCACATTGGGCCACGTCCTTCAGATGTTGAAGCCATGTTACAAACCATTGGTGTAAATTCTTTGACACAATTAATAGAAGAAGCTGTTCCGGCAAACATCAGAATGAAACACACTTTGTTGATAGGAGAACCACAAACTGAGTTTCAGTATTTACAAGAATTGAAAGAGAAAGCTGCAAAAAATAAAGTTTGTAAAAACTATATCGGCCTTGGTTATTACGGCACTATTACACCTGGTGTTATACAACGCAATATTTTCGAAAATCCAGGTTGGTACACACAATACACACCTTATCAAGCAGAAATTTCACAAGGCAGATTGGAGGCTTTATTAAACTTCCAAACAATGATATCAGACCTTACGGGTTTGCCTATTGCAAATGCCTCTTTATTAGACGAAGGCACTGCTGTTGCCGAGGCAATGCACGTATTATTTGAAATCAGAAATAAATCAAAAAACAAACCGCAAGCGCATAAAATATTCATTGACAAACACACTTTGCCGCAAACGATAGATGTGGTTGTAGGCCGTGCATTACCTTTAAATATTGAAGTAGTTGTAGATGATTATAAAAACTTTACACCAAGTGAAGCATTCTTTGCTGCAGTAGTTCAATATCCGAATGCATCGGGCGCTATTGAAGATTACACTGCATTTACTACTGCTTGTAATTCACAAGAAGTATATACAGTATTTGCATGTGATTTACTAAGTTTAGCACTATTGTCATCACCAGGCGAATTGGGTGCAGACATTGCTGTCGGAAATTCACAACGATTTGGTGTGCCGATGGGTTTTGGTGGACCGCATGCAGCATTTTTTGCATGTAAAGAAGAATTCGTTCGACTTATTCCAGGTCGATTGATTGGTATATCTGTGGACAAACACGGTAATCGTGCTTTGCGTATGGCATTGCAAACACGAGAGCAACACATTAAACGCGAGAAAGCCACATCAAACATCTGTACTGCTCAAGCATTATTGGCCATCATGGCAAGTATGTATGCTGTATATCATGGAAAAGAAGGCATAAAAGAAATTGCACAAAAAACACATAACAATGCTGTTGCATTAGCCAATGAATTAAAAAAATTGGGCTTTGGCAATAAGAATACATTTTTCTTTGATACACTAAAAATTGATAGCAAAGGAAAGGCAGATACAATTAAAAAAATTGCGGAAAACAATGCATATAATTTTTGGTTTAACCAAGATGGAACCATTCAAATTAGCTTAGACGAAACAACTACACAAGCTGATGTAGAAAAAGTAGCAAGCATTTTTGCTGAATCAATTGGTGCGAATTATGTTTCGAGCTATTTAGATAATCCAGCTGTACAAATTCCAGAAAATTTACAACGTACATCAGACTTTCTCACACATGACGTATTCAATTCCCATCAATCTGAGACAGAGATGTTGCGTTATATCAAACGTTTGGAAGCAAAAGATTTGTCATTATGTTTTTCTATGATTCCTTTAGGAAGCTGCACAATGAAACTAAATGCTACGACAGAATTAGTTCCATTAAGCTGGCCAGAATTTGCACACATACATCCTTTTCAGCCGGCAAATCAAGTACAAGGTTATCTAGAAATCATTCATGAATTAGAAGCTCAATTGTCCAATATTACTGGATTTGCAGCTACCTCACTACAACCAAACTCAGGTGCTCAAGGCGAGTATGCAGGATTAATGGTGATTCGTGCATATCATTTAGCAAAAGGTGACACACATCGAAATGTAGCCTTAATTCCAACATCTGCACATGGAACAAATCCTGCTAGCGCTGCTATGGCAGGCATGGAAATTGTATTGGTAAAATCAACGCCAGAAGGCAATATTGACGTAGAAGATCTAAAGGTAAAAGCAGCGCAATATGCTGCAAACTTATCTTGCTTAATGGTCACTTATCCATCTACGCATGGTGTGTTTGAAGAGACTATTATTGAAATATGTGATACCATTCACCAATACGGCGGTAAAGTATATATGGATGGTGCAAACATGAATGCACAAGTTGGCTTAACTTCGCCTGCATCAATTGGCGCTGATGTTAACCACATCAATTTGCATAAAACATTTGCCATACCACACGGCGGCGGTGGTCCAGGCATGGGTCCAATTTGTTGTACATCAGAATTAGCACCATATTTACCATCAAATCCTTTAGTAAAAACAGGTGGTGCCAATGCAATTCCTGCTATTTCTGCTGCACCATTCGGTAGTGCTGCCATATTATTGATTTCTTATGCCTACAATAAAATGTTAGGCAGTGAGGGTGTCACTAATTCAACTAAATTTGCGATTTTAAATGCTAATTATTTAAAAGCAAAATTAGAGCAACACTATCCAATATTATACACCGGCGCAAATGGTCGTGTTGCCCACGAATTTATTATGGACATTAGACCGTTTAAGAAAGATACTGGCATAGATGCAGCAGACATTGCAAAAAGATTAATGGACTATGGTTACCATGCACCAACAGTTGCATTTCCAGTGCCAGGTACATTAATGATAGAACCAACTGAGAGCGAGAGCAAAGAAGAATTAGATAAATTCTGTAGCGCACTAATCAGTATAAAAAAAGAATTAGATAATATCAGTGCACAAATTACGAGTGTAGCAGATAATCCAATTATAAATGCACCACATGTAGCGGCTGAAGTCATTGCTAGCGAATGGAATCACTGCTACAGCAGAGAAACAGCAGCATTTCCATTGGAATACGTAAAAACAACAAAATTTTGGCCATCTGTTGCTAAAATAGACAACACCTATGGCGACAGGAATTTAGTATGTACATGTTTGCCAACGGAAGCCTATGCTAAATAAGCATAAGTGCTTGAATTCGCTGATAAAACTATTATCTGAAGAATAAATATTTCAAAATATATAATTTGGCTGCCTCTTTTTCAGAGGCAGTTATATTTTTATGGTAAAAGTTGAGTATTACAATGTCAATATATACAATGAAATAAAAAGAAATGGCATGTAATTTCGATTTTCAAAGCCAATTCAAGATTAAATTCAATAGAATTCAATGTTAAAACGGTGTAAAAAAAGTCACTAAATGAATAATAAAAAACCATAATAAATACTGACAATGAACCACTTATAAATATAAATAACTTAAAACATTAGTCACATAAAAAATAAAGTTGATACTTCTGATGAAAATATTAGTTACATCTTTGTATCAGATAAGAAGTAAGAACACTTATCGGGGAACTAAACTAACTTATTACATTTCATAAAAACCCAAAATGAAACTAACTATTTCTCTGAAAGATTTTCTTACATTATTTATTGGTATTTGGCTGTAAAAAGCTGATGTTAAAAGTATAGACAAAAAAAATCGGGTTTTGCATTGCACAAAACCCGAAAGACCCTAAAGTCTAGAAACATAAAAACCCTATTGCAAAGTTAAACAACTTTTTGTATTTCGCAACTAGTTGTTTAACTTTTTTTTATTTTATTTTAATTATTTTTCTCAATATCTTTGTAACACAATTAAAATCAATAGATTACGCCTTATGCTTATGAAAAAAAAAATTTCAATTTTCTTGATAATTATCCTTTGTTTACTCCTAATTGCATTTATTTTCACCTATAAACTATTATTTGCAGATAATATAAATGACAATCAAACACAAAAACAACACCTATTTTTCGTACACACAGGTTCTTCTTACAATGACGTATTGCTTGCACTAAAAAAGCAACATCTTATAAAAGACATGAGCACATTTAAGTTGCTTGCAGAGAAGCTTAATTACAAACAGAACGTAAAACCAGGAAGATATGCTTTCGATAATTCAAGTGGCAATTTAACGATTTTGAGAAAACTGCGTTCAGGAAGTCAAGAACCAGTAAAAATTACTTTTAACAATATTCAAAACAAAGAGCAATTTGCTGAAAAAATTGCCAAACAAATAGAAGCATCTAAAGAGGAACTGTTAGGTGAGTTTAATAATGCTCATTTCCTTGATTCGTTGCAACTGACAGAAGAAAACTTTCCGACTATTTTCTTAGCAAACACTTATGAGTTTTATTGGAATACTTCTGCCAGACAATTTATTGATAGAATGCTGAAAGAGTATCATAAATTTTGGAATGAAGATAGGCTCGAAAAAGCACAAGCCATTGGCTTATCACCTACTGATGTAATCATTTTAGCTTCTATTATTCAAAAGGAATCTACACATTATGATGAATATCCAACCATCGCTGGTGTTTATTTAAACAGATTGAAAATAGGAATGCCTCTTCAAGCTGACCCAACAGTTTTGTTTGCTTTAAAAAAACTTGGTGTAAGCAGACGTGTGCTGCATGCTGATTTAAAAATAAAATCACCTTATAACACCTATCTTAACAAAGGTTTGCCACCTGGACCAATTTGCTTGCCCGAATTAAAGAGCATTGATGAAACTTTACAAGCAGAAGAACATAATTATATATATTTTTGTGCTAAAGAAGATTTTTCAGGATATGCAAATTTTGCTGAAACTTGGGAACAACATCAAGCTAATGCAAGAAAATATCAGCAAGCATTAAATGAAAGAAACATCAATCGATAAGCAAAGACATGTTTGAAGAAACAATACAACTAAGAGTGCGATATCATGATTGCGATCCTTTAGGAATAGTATATCATGGTCATTATGCAAAATTCTTCGAAATTGGCAGGACTGAGGCCATGCGTAAACATGATTTTTCGTACAAGAAATTGGAAGAACTTGGATACGCTATGCCAGTCGTTGAAATGAATATTAAATATTTTAGACCAGCTCGCTATGATGAATTGATGAATATAAAAACTATAATAAAAGAATGGCCCGACAAAAGCATTGTTTTTATTGGTGAAATTTACAATCAACAACATCAATTACTGACGAGTAGCGAAACTAAATTTGTATATGTAAAAAAAGATTCACTTCGCAGATGTCATATTCCAGAAAAAGTATTAGAACACCTCACTCCTTTTTTTACAGAAGAATTAAAGAAAATTAAAGAAGAAAAAAAGGCAGCCATAAAAGCAAAAGCATCACATAAGATTTAGTTGTTGATATTAAAATTTTAGAATATTTGCTAATTTTAAAATCAGTTTTGTTGTCATGTCTATTCAAAAAGAAACTGAGAAATATAAACGACTTTTTCGTTCTGAAAAATTTCAGGATAAGCTAAAAAAGATGAGCATTCCAGGCTTTGAAGGCATTCCGATTTATGATGTATTTGTCAAGTTTAAAGAAGAAATTAAAAACGATGATTTGTCTATTCGAGCATCTTCTATTTCTTTCTATTTTATCCTTGCCTTATTTCCTACTATCATTTTCTTTTTCTCACTCATTCCATATGTGCCAATCACAAATTTCGATGAGAAAATAATGCATGGATTGAAGAGCGTTTTACCGATAAATGCATTCATAATTTTAGAAAGTACCATTCATAATATTGTGAGCAGACAACACGGTGGTGTATTATCAATAAATTTCTTTTTAGCCTTATTTGTTGCGTCGAATGGTGTAAATTCTATGATGAAAACATTCGACAAAATGAATCATACATTTAAAACGAGAAATTGGTGGCAAAAAAGATTTGCCGCTATTCGTATTCTTGTATTAGTTTGTTTGCAAATAATTATTGCAGTATTGCTCATTATTAAAGGCAATGAATTTTTGGCTTTTCTACTTCGATTTATTCATGCCGAAGACGAGCATACTTTGTTTGTTTTACATATTGTCAAATTATTTTTAATCGTGTTTAGCTTCTTTAATATCATTGCACTTATTTATTATTATGGTCCATCTGTAAAAAAGAAATATCGCTATTTTTCTGTCGGCGCAACATTTGCCACCATCATTTCGATTATAATGACCTATGGCTTTCAAGTATATGCTTCTTATCTCAACAATTTCAATAGATTATTTGGCTCATTAGGTATTATGATAGTCATCATGATGCTGATTTATCTGAATGCACTAGTGTTGCTTTTTGGGTTTGAATTAAATAATAGCATTGCCATCAATAAAGCGTTGCGCAACAACAACGATTATCAAACTAATCAAGATGAAGGTTAATGAAAGCACTTATTCAAATCTTATTTTCAATATTTTTTATTATCGCAATTGCATCACATGTATATTTTGTCATCGTAGATGATGGACAGCCATTTTGGTGGCACGCAATCTATTACATTACTTATGGTGGATGTTGGTGGATGTTGCAATTGCACAATAAAAAAGCATTAGCTATGTATATAGTATTAGCAATTTTTCCATTTGTAACACATGCTAATATTATATTTCAACACTATCCAAAATTAGATTTCCTATTTTGGATTGGATTCATTGTTTGCATTATGCTTTTTTTCGGAGTGATATGGATAAAAAAAACCATTGTAGAAACAATGGTTTAAAAACAAACGGTTTTTATGTTGGGGAACATTATTTTCTAGTCTTCAAACCGTAAATGTTTTATTGTACTGGTTCTGTTCATTAATTGTTGTAGTGATGCGATGCCGATTTGTAAATGTAAATCAACAAAATTTGTCGTAATTTTTTTGTCACTTTCTTCTGTTTTTACGCCTTCAGGAATCATAGGTTGGTCTGACACTAATAACAAGGCGCCAACAGGAATTTCGTTAGCAAATGCAACAGAAAATACAGTTGCCGTTTCCATATCTATTGCCATTGCACGAATGGTTCTCAAATACTCTTTAAACTTTTCATCGTGTTCCCATACACGTCTATTAGTTGTGTAAACGGTGCCTGTCCAATAATCTTGGTTGTGCTCACGAATAGTAGTAGAAATAGCCTTTTGTAGCGCAAAAGAAGGTAATGCAGGCACTTCCGCAGGGAAATAATCATTAGATGTACCATCTCCGCGAATAGCTGCAATAGGCAATATAAAATCTCCTAATTCATTCTTCTTTTTTAATCCACCACATTTTCCTAAAAACAAAGCCGCTTTAGGTTTAATGGCTGACAATAAATCCATCATTGTTGCCGCTAATGCGCTGCCCATTCCAAAATTGATAATGGTAATATTATGAGCAGTAGCATTCAACATGGGTTTGTCTTCGCCTTCTACTATTACATTATTCCACTCAGCAAATAAATGCACATATTTAGAAAAATTTGTCAGCAAGATATACTCTCCAAAGTCTTCTAAATTTTTTCCTGTATAGCGTGGCAACCAATTTTGAACAATCTCCTCTTTTGATTTCATGTATTAGTATTGGATATTTTTTTTGTTCAAATCGAATGTAATAGGCAACACAACCATTTCTTTTTTAGGTGCACCATTGTTTTGAGCTGGCGACCATTTTGGCATATTTTTTATAATGCGTAATGCTTCTGTGTCCAGCACCAAATGTGATGACTTGAGAATACGTACATTCGTTAAAGAACCATCTTCATTTACTGTAAATGCAACGAGCGATTGACCTTGGTATTTCTGTTTTTGTGCTTCTTCAGGATATTTTAAATGTGTATCTAAATACTGTGCTAATGCTTTTTCGCCACCAGGAAATTGCGGTCGTAAAACACCGTCAGATTTTGCAAATGCTTGTGTGCTTAACATAAGCATCACTACATAAATTAATGTTTTCATTGCTAATAATTTGATTAAACCATTGCTGATTACACAGCATTAAGCATATCAAATTTAAAAGAAAGCATTAAAGTATTTTGTGTTAATTACTAATAAATGTGGATAAGTCTAATAACTCAAAATATTGAATAGCAAATATTTACCACATCAAAATAAAGCAAAAGATGAATACATTTTTATTCCTGCAAGATATAAGTTTTAAAAACCATTTATCTAATCAAGATAAAACTATACCATGAGTAAAAAACAGACTGACTATTATGGAAATACGCCTAATTTCAAATAAGTAACACCTATTTTATCCAATGCATCTACATAAGCTGCCGTGCGCAAGCTATTCATCTTTTTATGTCGTTTTAATATCGTTCTGATATTTTCATACGAATTAATCATAGTATCTTCTAAGCCTGAGCGCACAATATCTAATTCATCTGCGCCGCGCAATGCATCTTTTTCTCTGTTTGAAATTCTACGACCTGTATTACCTTCAATTAAATCGATAATTTTATTGAAAGAGTCATCTTGGTGTCTATGGTCTAAACGACCAAAACTAACATGCGATAAATTTTTTAGCCATTCAAAATAAGAAACGGTAACACCGCCAGCATTCAAATACATATCAGGCACCACCATTACACCTTTTTTAGATAAAATAGCTTCTCCATTTGGTGTAATCGGACCATTTGCACCTTCGCCAATTATTTTTGCTTTTATTTTAGCTGCATTGTCTTTGGTAATCTGATTTTCTAATGCCGCAGGAATTAAAATATCGCACACTTCTTCCATTAGCAAGTTAGATTGTTTAATAAATTTTGCCTTTGGATAATTGCGTATCGTTTTATTTTCGATTTGGAATTTTTTCAAGTCATCGACATCAATACCTTTAGCATTGTACAAGCCACCTTCGTACTCTGCAACGCCTACGATTATTGCACCATTTTCTTGCAAAACACGTGCTGCATGATAGCCAACATTTCCGAAACCTTGAATGATAACTGTTTTGCCTTCGATGCCTGTTTCTAATCCAATTTTTTTCATATCATCAGCATAGGAACAAGCTTGTTTTAGGCCATAAAAAATACCTCTTCCCGTTGCTTCCGTTCTGCCGTGCACACCACCTTGCCCAATCGGTTTGCCAGTAACGCAAGCTTGTGCATTGAGTTCTTGTTGATTGAATTGCATAAAAGTATCAGCAATCCAACTCATTTCGCGCTCGCCCGTGCCATAGTCTGGTGCCGGAACGTCTAAAGCAGGTCCGATAAATCCTTTTTTTATCAATTCAAAAGTATAGCGACGAGTGATACGTTCGAGCTCATCTTCTGTATATTCTTTTGGATTGATTTTGATGCCACCTTTGGCGCCACCAAACGGCACATTCACCACAGCACATTTGTAAGTCATTAGTGCGGCGAGTGCCATCACTTCATCTTGGTTAACCATATCGCTATATCGAATACCGCCTTTTGTTGGCAATCGATGATGTGAGTGCTGCACGCGATAAGCTTCTATTACTTGAATTTTGTCTTTAATTTTTACAGGGAAATTAATCTGGTAAACAGCATTGCAAACTTTGATTTGCTCGATTAATCCTTTAGGAAAATTAGTGAAACCTGCAGCCTGATCTACATAAGTGGCTACGTTCTGAAAAAATTTAACTTGTTCGCTCATAATTTTAATTTTTTACATCTTGTTCGAGCTTCTTTATCTTTTTCTCTAAAGAGAAAAGGAAAATGAAAATGCCCAACAAGATGATAGCAGCAATCACAATAACAGCATTTAGCTTGCTATTTTCAACTAATTGGTCAGCTACATTCGTTGTTTGTGCATTTAACATTTTAGAAACACTCACGAAAAGTAAAATTAAAATTGCATTTTTTTTAGACATAATGTAAAAATATTTTTTATCTAAGAATAATTCGTTGATTTAGAGTAATAAAATATAAGTAGAAAACTGACCATTTATACTCCATTTTTCTAATTTCATAAGATATCGAGTTGATGTTTTTTTCGATATACTTTTTCAATTCTGATAATTAATGTAGTAATCCAAAGTGATAACAATATCCAACCTATTACAGCAGGATAAAATACCATTCGTAAATCGCTATCTAAATCATAGGAATTAAATCCTGGATTTCCACCATTTCCAGGATGCAAAGAGGAGTTACTGATACGAGGAATTACATTGATTAACACCATAAACATCGTAAAAGCAAAAATGGAATACACAGCAGAAAATCGTGCTTTCTTCTCTTCGTCATCAAATGAGCCACGCAAAATGAAGTAGGCTGCATAAATGAGTAATGCTGCTGCTGCGCCATTTAATTTTACTTCTTGAAAAACCCACCAAGCGCCCCAAGTTGCTCGCGCCCAAACAGCACCTGTGATGATGCCTAAGAAGCCGAAGAAAAAACCAACTTTAGCGAATGCTGCTGCTTTGATATCTGCATCGATTTGTTGCTTGCTTAAATACAAAATACTATAACACATCGAGACGAACATTAACAACATCATGGCAAACCACATGGGCACATGAAAGTATAAGTTGCGTATAGATTGTTCTAATATATCCAATTCTGGTACTGTGCCTTTAAATCCAAAATAAACTGTATAGAACAATAACAGTATGCTTAGATATTTCCACCAATTTTTCATAATTCTTTTTCCAAATGGAATTTTTAATTGTCAATTATTAATGAATAAAGTGCTTTAAAAACTGAAAGCAACTTAATCACGCCAAATATACGGAAACAAAACGATTGAAAGTATGAGCGTTATCACATCTAACATGGCGATAGCACCAAGATGCATATAAATATCTTTTTGTTGAATGGCAAAATTGGATAGCTCACTCATTTTTACGATGAGTAATAACAATGGCAATATTATTGGAAATCCTAAGATAGCAAGCAACACAAAATTTTGAGTACGTGCTGTAATAGCAGATAATAAAGTAAATAAATTTGAAAATCCGATAGCACCAAGGATAATTGTCAGCAAGAAAAGTCCTTTGTTTTCTATATTTTCATTAAAAAACAAGATCATTACTAAATAAATAATGAGAGATAAAATGGTAATTAAAAAAGCGTTGTAAATAATTTTAGAAAAGATGATTTCTAAAGGTGTTGCTATTGAGCGTAAATAATAAAATTGTTCATTAGCATCTTTTAAAAAGGAACGAGAAACGGCATTTACTGTTGTAAATAATGCAATCACCCAAAATAAAGCAATCCAAACTGGAATTGTAATATGGCCTTGAAAAACTAAATAAATCAGAAAGCTAGTGCCTAACACGTAAATAAATATAGTGCCTAGCGCAGTTTTCTGGCGCCATTCTAATTGCAATTCTTTGCGAACAAGTTTTAGTATATTTACCACACTTTATATTTTTCAAAACAAAATTAGCTTATTTTGGATTGATTTTTGCTACTAAAAAGAATATGCTAGTATTAAACAATATAAAAATCACTATATCAATTTTCGTCATTGCTTGTATGCTATTTATACAACCAGCATTTGCAAAAAAGAAAAAGAAAGATAAAGCAAAAAAAGATTATAGTTTTACTAGCAAAAACAGTGATTCGGTTTGGAGAAAAGTAGTTCCATTTGATTTATCAAATACCACATTTACAGCATTAAAATCAAATAATATTGACGGCATATTATGGTTTGCCAAGCAACAATTAGGGACACCTTATAAGTATGCTTCTGCTGACCCTAAAAATGGTGGACTCGATTGTTCTGGTTTTTTATTTTATGTATATACACACTTCAAAATAAAAGTTCCACGCACTTCAAAAGACTACATGAATTTTGGTAAAAGTATATCAACCAATAAGATTCAAAAGGGTGATGTATTAATCTTTACTGGCTCCGATGCTAGCCAAAAAATAGCTGGTCACGTAGGTATGGTCATAGAAACAAACGATGGTGAAATATCCTTTATTCATGGTGCTTCTGGCAAAGGTAAAGGTGTAACTATTTCTAAATTATCAGAATCATATTATACTACAAGATTTTTAAAGGCAGTACGAATTGTCAATTAAATGAAAAATCAAAAATAGCTAATGCTAATTAATGGTTGCTAAAAGCGATGTGCTTTTTCACTTTCATTTAAAATACTTATTTTTACCCAGCAAGATAAATTATGAAGAAAATTTTAATAGCAAATAGAGGCGAGATAGCCTTACGTGTGATGCGCACATGCAAACAAATGGGCATTTCAACGGTTGCAATATATTCCGAAGCAGATAGAAATTCGCCGCATGTACGTTTTGCTGATGAAGCCGTTTGTGTAGGTGCTGCCGCTTCTAAGGAATCATATCTAAAAATAGATACAATAATTGAAGTATGTAAATCATTACATGTCGATGGTGTGCACCCAGGATATGGTTTTTTAAGTGAAAATGCTGTATTTGCAAAAGCATGTAAAGACAATGGCATAACATTTATAGGACCTAGTGTAGAAGCAATAGAAATAATGGGCAGCAAATTGGCCGCGAAGCAAGCAGTATCGAAGTTTGACGTGCCATTAGTACCTGGTACTGACCAACCGATTGCGGACATCAATGAAGCCAAAAACCTTGCTGAAGCAATCGGATTTCCAATTTTGATAAAGGCAAGTGCTGGTGGTGGCGGAAAAGGTATGCGAATTGTGAATAATGTGGAAGAATTTGAAGAACAAATGAAATTGGCTGTTTCTGAAGCTACTTCTGCATTTGGTGATGGTAGTGTTTTTATTGAAAAGTTTGTTACTTCACCTCGACATATCGAAATACAAATTTTGGGCGATACGCATGGAAATATTGTGCATCTTTTTGAACGTGATTGTTCTGTACAAAGAAGACATCAAAAAGTAGTAGAAGAGGCACCGAGTGCTGTGCTAACACCAGCCTTGCGCAAGCAAATGGGCGAAGCAGCAGTACAAGTGGCTAAGTCAGTAAATTACATCGGTGCAGGCACAGTAGAGTTTATTGTAAATGCTAATTTAGATTTCTATTTTTTAGAAATGAATACGCGATTACAAGTTGAACATCCTGTTACAGAAATGATTACAGGTATAGACTTAGTGAAAGAACAAATCAATATAGCTCGTGGCGAAAAAATATCTTTTGGACAAGATGACTTAAAAATACAAGGACATGCGATTGAATTACGTGTGTATGCTGAAGATCCTGAGAATAATTTTCTACCAGATATCGGAAAATTAGAAGCATATCAAATACCGAAAGGCGAAGGCATTCGTGTTGATGATGGTTTTGATGAAGGTATGGACATTCCAATTTATTACGATCCTATGATTGCTAAACTAATTGCACACGGTAGCAACAGAAAAGATGCCATAGAAAAATTAAAAAAAGCAATAATTGATTATAACATAGTCGGTGTAAAAACAACCTTACCATTCGGTGAATTTGTCTTACATCACTCCGCTTTTACAACAGGAAATTTTGACACAAAGTTTGTTGACAATTATTATCATCCTAGTAAAATAAATAAAACTGAATTGGCATTAGCAACATTAATTGTAGCAAAGCTATTTGAGGAAAAAGGCCAAACATTTGAACATGTTTCAGAAGGAAACATCAAAAATGAAACAAATTGGAAGAACAATAGAATGGAATAAGAAAAAGAGAAAAAATAAAAAATGCGAAGTAATACTACTTCGCATTTTTTTTTGCAGAGAGAGAGGGATTCGAACCCCCGGACCTGTTACAGTCAACGGTTTTCAAGACCGCCGCATTCGACCGCTCTGCCATCTCTCTAGGCATTACAAAAATAACATTTCTGTATTGATTTCGCAATCGGAGTGCAAATATACAATAGTTTTTCTGATTTAAAATTAATATAGTATGAAAATTTTCACATAATATGAATAAAAAACCACGACCTAAGTCGTGGTTGAAAATAATTGGTTTGTGTATTTTATTTTATGCTGAAAGCTTTTTTTACTTTATCTACATAATCTAATTTTTCCCAAGTAAATAATTCAACTTGTACTTTTTTCTCGTTGTCTTTTCCTTTATTAAATACTTTTGTTACTACTTCATTTTTTCTACCCATGTGACCATATGCTGCTGTTTCACTATAAATTGGATTACGCAATTTAAAACGTTGCTCTATAGCATAAGGACGCATGTCAAATATTTTTTCTGCGATGCGTGCAATTTGACCATCGGTTAAATTTACTTTTGCAGTCCCATATGTATCGATGAACAAACCGCAAGGTTTAGCTACGCCAATAGCATAAGAAACTTGTACTAATACTTCGTCACAAACACCTGCAGCTACTAAGTTTTTTGCTAGATGGCGAGTAGCATACGCTGCACTTCTGTCCACTTTACTTGGATCTTTACCTGAGAATGCACCACCGCCGTGTGCACCTTTACCGCCATAAGTATCCACGATTATTTTTCTTCCTGTTAAACCAGTATCACCATGTGGGCCACCAATTACAAACTTTCCTGTTGGATTGATATGGTAAGTAATTTTATCGTTGAATAATTTTTGAATGGCTGGTTTTAATTGTTTTTTTACACGAGGAATAATAACTTCAATTATATCTTTTTTGATTTTTGCTAACATTTTTGCATCAGAATCAAAATCGTCATGTTGTGTAGAAACAACAATTGTATCAATACGGATAGGTTGGTTATCGTCGTTATACTCGATAGTTACTTGACTTTTTGCGTCAGGACGTAAATACTTCAACTCCTTTCCTGCTCTACGTGTTTTTGATAATTCTTGTAAGATTTTGTGTGCAATATCTAAAGCCAATGGCATATAGTTATCTGTTTCTTTTGTTGCATAACCAAACATCATACCTTGGTCGCCAGCACCTTGTGCATTTGCCTTGGTTTCGAAATCTTCTTTTTTAGATTTTCTGTCAACGCCTTGGTTGATGTCGGAAGATTGTTCGTGAATAGCAGAAAAAATACCGCAAGAATTAGCTTCGAACATGTATTCTGATTTGGTATAACCAATTTTTCTGATAACCTCACGAGCAATGTCTTGCACATCTAAATATGCTTTAGACTTTACTTCACCTGCTAAAACCACTTGACCTGTGGTGACTAATGTTTCGCATGCTACTTTTGATTGCGCATCATACGCTAAAAAATTATCAATTAAAGCATCTGAAATTTGGTCTGCTACTTTATCAGGGTGACCTTCTGATACTGATTCTGACGTAAATAAATAAGGCATTTATTAGTATGTTTATTGATGATGAATAAAAAATTTAAAATTAGACTTCAAAAATAATTAAAGTTCTATTGAAAACAAAATTTGTTGCACTAATTAACTGCGATTTAGATAGACTATTTGATTTCACAACGAACAATTGCATTATTATCTACGAAACCTTCTAATACATCACCAATTTTTACAGCACCAACACCTTGAGGCGTACCCGTGTAAATTAAATCGCCTTGTTGTAGGGTGAAAAATTTAGATATATAACTTATTATTTCATCAAACGAAAAAATAAGCATGGACGTATCGCCTTGTTGCACAATTTGATTGTTTTTTTTGATTGTAAATGATATAAGTTGACCTTGTTGAAGTGGTATAAAATCACCTATAAAAGCAGAGCCATCAAAGCCTTTTGCAATTTCCCATGGCCAGCCTTTTTTCTTTTGTTCTGCTTGAATATCACGTGCTGTAAAATCAAAACCTATGGTGAATGCATCGTAGTATTTATGTGCAAATTTTTTATCTATTTTTTTTCCATTTTTACAAACGCGCAATACAATTTCTCCTTCATAATGTACATCTTGAGAAAATTCAGGATGGAAAAAAGCTTGTCCATTTTTCAAGAGTGCTGTTGGCGGTTTCATAAAGATGACAGGATTGTCAGGAAATGCGAAATGTTTCATTTCAACAATATGTTCTTTATAGTTCAGTCCGACGCAAAATATTTTCATGTTCGTATTGGATAATTATGAGAAAAAATTATTTATTATTAAAACCGTTCATAGTATTCGACAAGCCAGCTACGCAGAATGATTTAATAATTTCTACTGCGATGTTAATTCGTTCTTGCAAAATTACTTCTTGCTCTGGTTTCCATTTTCCCAAAACAAATTCTACTTGTTTCCCTTTGGCAAAATCATTTCCAATGCCAAATTTTAATCGTGGATAGGAAGCACTCTGTAATTCCTCTTGAATAGATTTTAAACCATTGTGGCCTGCATCACTGCCTTTAGAACGCACACGCAATTGACCAAATGGCAAGGCTAAATCGTCAACAATTACAAAAATATTTTCAATGGGAATGCTTAATTCATTCATCCAGTATTTAATAGCTTTACCACTTAGATTCATATAAGTCGTAGGCTTTATGATATGAATTTGTTTGCCTTTATATGTTGTTTTTGCGATAGCAGCTAAGCGAGAAATATCAAAAGTTGTAGAAAAATTTTCTGCTAATTTGTCAACCACGTCAAATCCAATATTATGACGTGTATGTGTATAATCACTTCCAATATTCCCTAAACCTATTATTAAATATTTTGACATAAAAAAACAAGCACTTGTGTAATAGACATCAACAGCAAAGCTATCTATTTTTGGATTATTGAATAATTATATTTTGTGTTGCAACACCATCTTCATTATACAAGGAAATAAAATACATTCCTTTTTCGATGCCTTGCATATTTATTGGAAAGATAGTATTTCCTTGTAAAGTTGAAATCATTTCTTGTTTGAGTATTTGACCTGTAATACTGTATAGCTTCAGTTGAAGTAATGCAGATTTCACAGATGAAATATACACTAGAAAACTGCCATTATTCGGATTTGGAGATACACTAAATGATGTTGAAGTTTTCGTAGATTTTATTGCTGTTAAAATCGCATTAAAATAATCGGAAGTATCTGATGTGCAATTGTCAACACTATGGACTTGCACCGCATAAACTCCACTATTTCTGATTATTAAATAAGGCTCATTTGTACGTGTATCAGTATTATTTGATTGAAGCCAATTATACGTTGCTCCAGCCATAATCACATTGCAAAACAAAGTATCGTGGCTCTGTGTAATTACAGCTTGTATTGGTACATCATGCACCGTTAAATCTAATATTACTGTACTATCGCAACCTTGTGATGTTTGCATGACTACGCTGTGTATGCCTGTTGTTTTGAATACTTGATTACCGATTATAATGCTATCATTGCTGCATATTGTATTTGCTATATTTGTTGTTTTGGTTGAATGCACCGTTAAATCTAATACTACTGTACTATCGCAACCTTGTGATGTTTGCATGACTACGCTGTGTGTACCTGATGTTTTGAATATTTGATTGCCGATTATAACACTATCATCGCTGCATATTGTGTTTGCTATATTTGTTGTTTTGGTGGAATGCACCGTTAAATCTAATACTACTGTACTGTCGCAACCTTGTGATGTTTGCATGACTAAGCTGTGTATGCCTGTTGTTTTGAATACTTGGTTGCCAATTACTACACTATCATTGCTGCATATTGTGCTCGCTATATTTGTTGTTTTGGTTGAATGCACCGTTAAATCTAATACTACAGTACTATCGCAACCTTGAGATGTTTGCATAACTAAGCTGTGTATGCCTGTTGTTTTGAATATTTGATTGCCGATTACTACACTATCATCACTGCATATTGTGTTTGCAATATTTGTTGTTTTGGTGGAATGCACCGTTAAATCTAATACTACTGTACTGTCGCAACCTTGTGATGTTTGCATGACTACGCTGTGTATGCCTGTTGTTTTGAATACTTGATTGCCGATTACTACACTATCATTACTGCATATTGTGTTTGCAATATTTGTTGTTTTGGTAGGATTGACTTTTACTAAAACAGAATCTACAGAAGTGCACTCATTATTTGTAATGCTTATTGAATAGTATGTATCTTGAGTTGGTGCTACTGAAATGGTATCTTTTGTTGACAGATTACTCCAAATGCAAGTAGCACCTGCTATATAAGCAACGCTAAGCGCTATTGAATCGCCAGAACAAATAATTGGTATGGCTGGAGAAAATACGATTGTAGGATTTGGATGTACTGTGATATTTTTTACAAAAACATTACTTGCATTTCCATTTTTATATGCAACTAAACTTACCATATAAATTCCACTGGAATCGAATTGAGCATTGAAAGAAGTTAACGAGGTAGAAGTATCAGGAAGACCTCCATGAATAGTCCATTTTACAGAATCAGGATTACCTGTAGTTGTGTTGCTAAATAGTATATTCTCACCTTGGCAAATTACAGAATCGCTTGCAGAAAAAGATGCTTGCACAATAGGTACACCTTGGTTAATTTTAATCCAAGCATTATTTAAGTCAAAGAAAATATTTCCAGCACCTTTTACTTTAATACGTGCTGATGCATTATCCGTGACGACGTCAGGAATATTAACAACTTCATTACCATCATTTGAAGTAGTCGCTAGAAGATAAGGAAATGTTCTAGCGCTGTCTAGTGACAGATAGATTTGCACATTTGCACATGAAATCGGAGCTTCTGTTGTGTTGGCAATATCCCAATTTACTGTTATTGCTGTATTGCCCGTAATAATAGATGGTGCTGCATGACTTGTTACTCTAAATAAGGTAGGAGTTGCTATTGATTTTACAGTAATATTGCTATCAGGCGCATTGAAAACACCAAAACCACTTGGGTCGATATTTTTGACAGTACATCTAAGCTTAACATCGCGTGTCACTTCTGGCAACACTTCACCTTTGTATCTGATTACATTATTAATTAAGCTATCCCAACGAGGAAACGTTCTTGTTGGCGATGGAGTTGGCGAAAAAGAACGAAAAATTGGTGCTGTAATTATATTAGCATTACTCCATGAACCAGCAGGGCCTAAATCCCATTCTTCCCAAAGATAATTTAATGGAAAGCCATTCGGATCGCTTGCAGTTGCTGTTACTTCAAAGCTTGTTTTATAAGGAATATAATAAGTAGATTTATAGCTTAGCACGTTAGGTGCTTGATTACCTGTGTTGCTTACCATCGCACAAGATGTGGACGAAATATGATTAAATATTTCTACAATACTTGCTCTGTGAAAAAAATCATCTGAATGTGCTTGAATATCGTTTGCATCGCAAATTCCAGCATAACCCATAATAGTAATGCCACTACCAGGTTCATACGCCGTAGCGCTATTTCTGTTTCCATTACATGCACCTGTATTGCCGTTAAATGTATGGCTTGCACCAAACTGATGTCCCATTTCATGCGCAACATAATCAATATCAAATCCATCGCCTATAGGCTCTGATGAACCAGTAACGCCTTTGGCTTTAATTTGATTATCGCAAACGCTAGCCAAATATGCGACACCACCACCACCTGTACTAAATACATGTCCAATATCATAGTTAGCATTTCCGATGCGTGCATCGCATACTGTTTGATTTTGATCTAACATAGCACCGCCATCATCATTGCTATAATTATCAGTACCGATAAAAATTAAAGTATCATTATTGGCGACTAAATCCATGTGCACAGAAAGATCTTTTTCATACACACCATTTACACGATTTAGTGTTGTAATCATTGCACTTAACACTAATGCTTTTGTTGGCGCACTCGGTGCGCACACTGCAATGGAATATTCTCTTGTACATGCTAAAGCCAAGCGATAATTTCGCCTAACACCTGTTGCAATACTATTATCAATTCCATTCGTTGCTTGTGTGATTCTCTGAGAAGAATGAGAGAGTGTATTTTCGATGATACCTGTTTGACAAGCAGTATTTGAATTGCTTATTTTTGAATAATCTTTTTTATAATAACAGGTATAATAACCAGTATTGCTTGTTGAAAATGGGTCAATGAAATAAACACCTTTAGGAGAAAACACCATAGCGTGGAAACCAAATGATGTGTAGTCTAGCTTTGCTGCGATGGCAGGATTATCAATACAAAAAGCTTGATACGTTTTTATCGTTGGAAATTTTGCAGCCAATATCGGATCCATACAAGAAAGTTCAAATATTTTGAATTTTATAAAATCGCCTTCTGGTGTTGGCAAATCAATAATTACCGATTGCCTACTTTGTTCTGTAGGTATTGACTGTTGAAATAATTGGAATGCAGCATTATTTAATTGCAATAGATTATATTTCTGAGGAATAATTTTCCGGATGCCTTCTATCTTAATATTTTCAGAAGATATCTTGTGCCACAATGTATTTGAGAACACATTGCTAATCACAAAATAAAACAAGACAAAAAAGATTTTTTTCATTCGACGAATAATTATTATGTATAAAGATAGAAATTCGATAGCATATAGTCACACATCTGTGTCAAATATGGCGTTTGCTAAAACAAAAAAAGACCGGAAAATTCCGGTCTTTTTGTTATACAAAAGAGCTTATTTTTTCTTGCTAGAAGATTCTGCTTTTGCTGCTTCTGTAGCAGCAGATTTTAATGCTCTTGTTATCTCTACAGATACCAAAGGAATTGCAGGAGAGTTTAAGATTTCAAAGCCTGTTTCTTTAATATCACGTACTTTGAAAGATTGGCCTAATTTCAATTCGCTGATATCAACATCTATATTGTCTTTTAGATTTTCAGGTGTTGATTTTACTTTCACTTTACGAACTTTCACCAATAATTTACCACCTTCTTTTACACCTGGAGATTGACCTACCACTCTGATAGGAATTTCTACAATTACAGGAGTGCCTGGAATTAATTTGTGGAAGTCAATGTGTCTAACTTCTTCTGTAATTGGATGTACTTGTACATCTTTCAACAAGGCTTCGTGTGTAGTGCCATCGATGTTGATGATTGCTTTGTAAAATTTTGGCGTGTACAAGATTCCTCTCAACTCAGAGATAGTTGATGTGAAGTGTACCACCTCGTTTCCCGCATACATCACGCAAGGAATGTTGCCAGCAGCTCTATCTGCTTTTGTTGCTACTTTTCCTACGCCTGCTCTAGCTTTTCCGCTAATGGTAATGGTTTGCATAATACTTACTTTTTTTGAATGAATAATGAATTAATAGATTTAAACTCGTGTGCGTTTCGGATAGCTCTTGCAAACAATGGCGCTACCGATAGCACTTTTATTTTTGTACTTTGTTGTTTTAAAGGAATGGTATCACATACCACTAATTCTGTCAATGCTGACTCTTCAATTCTTTCGTATGCTTTACCTGATAATACTGGATGAGTTATTAAAGCACGAACACTTTTGGCGCCTTTTTCCATGAGAAGATTAGCAGCAGCTGTCAATGTACCGCCAGTATCAATTAGGTCATCTACCAATATTACGTTTTTACCTGTAACATCGCCGATAAGACGCATTGATTCGATTTCATTGGCTTTTGCTCTGTGTTTATCGCAGATAACCAATTCTGCATTAAATTGACGCGCATAATTTCTGGCACGTTTGATGCCACCAACATCTGGCGATGCAAATACTAAATCCTCTAAACTAAGCTCTTTCAAGTATGGAATAAAAATAGCATCTGCTTCTAAATGGTCAACTGGAATATCAAAAAAACCTTGTATTTGTTGTGAATGCAAGTCCATCGTCATCACACGTTGAGCACCAGCAGCAACCAACATATTTGCAACCAACTTTGCGCCTATTGCCACACGTGGTTTGTCTTTTCTGTCTTGACGAGCCAAGCCAAAGTATGGCATTACTGCTACGACATAACCAGCAGAAGCTCTTTTGGCTGCATCTAACAATAATAGCAATTCCATTAAATTATCGGCTGGTGCAAAGGTACTTTGCATGCAAAAAACATAAGAACCTCGAATACTTTCTGTGATTACAGGCTCAAATTCACCATCGCTGAACTGCATGACTTCCACTGGCGTTAAATCCTGACCATAACATTCAGCAATTGTAGAAGACAGGTACTGTGTACATCTGCCAGAAATCAGTTTTAAGTCAGGAATTACCACTTTTCGTTGAAATTTGAGGTGCAAAGATAATAATTAAATACAAAAAATCAGTGCATTCAGATTAAGAATCGTGGATTTTGTAATTTTTTAATCTGAATTGGAAATAATGCAATAACCTGTACTTCAGTTTAATTAGACATGTATTTATATCCAACTGATTGTCAAGGTCAAACCATTCAACTTCTTCTCTAAGGCAACAGAAAACAAGTCGATAATTTCGCACAACGATAATAACCACACTTAACTAGTCACACCGAAGGTGAGACTGCGCTACGCTTTTACACATATAGTAATAATCCACAATTTTGTTGTATTATCAACTTTTGATTTATTTAATCTCGACAACAGTTTGTAGATTAATTGAAATTAAAATCACTAAAATCTAATATTAATCGAACATAAAGATTTCAACAATTTACTATTTTATAAAACACACAGAAATTAAATAAAATTATAATTGTAATTTTGAAGATACTGAAAATATTAAAATGGCTAAAAATAGATTTGCAAAACCTTTTTTAAAATGGGCAGGAGGAAAAACTCAGCTCATTAACGATATTGAAAAGGCATTACCTATAAACATAAAGCAAGCAGCCACATAATATGAATTTGGCCTTTAATACAAATTTAGCACACGGATATACGAGCAATTCTCAAATTGCGAGATTATTAACGGAAAATTGGGTATTAAACAATTCATATTGTCCGAGTTGCGGAGGTTTACCATTAATCGAATTTGAAAATAATCGTCCTGTTGCAGATTTTTATTGTGAGAAATGTAGTGAAGAATTTGAGTTGAAAAGCAAAAGCGGAAATCTTTCAAATACAATTACTGACGGTGCATATTCGACAATGATTGAACGGATAAATTCAGAAAATAATCCAAATTTTTTCTTTCTGACTTATACAAAACAATGGACGGTCAATGATTTTATGATAATTCCGAAACAATTTTTTACACCTGATATTATTATTAAAAGACCGCCATTAGCTGAAACAGCAAGAAGATCGGGTTGGATTGGCTGCAATATTGATATTTCAAAAGTTGCAGAAGCAGGGAAAGTCTTTTTGATTAAAAACACTCAAATTATAAACCAAGAGTTTGTAAAGGAAACATTCAATAAAACTCTGTTTTTACGAACAAAAAGTAAAGACGCCAAAGGTTGGATTTTAGATGTTATGAGTTGTTTGGATTTAATCAAAAAAGAAACTTTTACACTTGATGAAGTTTACAAATTTGAACAAAAACTGAAATTAAAATATCCAAATAATAATTTTATCAAAGATAAAATCAGACAACAATTACAACTACTTCGAGATAAAGGAATTATTGAATTTGTTGGTCGTGGTAATTATAAAAAAGTAAATTATGGAAACATTTAAAATTGAAATTCAAGAATTTCTATCAAGAATAGTAGAAATAGAAGCAGAAAATATTGATGATGCAGTTTTAAAAGTAAAAGAAATGTATCGTCAAGAAGAAATTGTTTTGTCCGAAAACAATTATATAACTACTGAAATTGAAGAATATATAGAGTGATTTTTATCTTCTTCACGGAGATACAATGAGCCTCTTGCCTGAATTTGAACATAAATTTGATATGGTTTTTGCCGATCCGCCTTATTTTTTATCAAACAATGGACTTTCCATTCAAAACGGAGAAATCGTAAGCGTAAACAAAGGGAAATGGGACAAATCTGAAGGCTTCGAATTTATTAATGACTTCAATCGAAAGTGGCTTTCATTAGTTCGTGATAAAATGAAAGATGATGCTACCATTTGGATAAGCGGCACCATGCACAATATATTTTCAGTCGGTCAAATTTTGACTGAATTGGGTTTTAAAATTTTAAACATCGTAACTTGGGAAAAGACAAATCCACCGCCAAATTTTTCGTGTCGTTACTTTACTTACTCAACTGAACAAATTATTTGGGCAAGGAAAAATGAAAAAGTTCCTCATTATTTCAATTACGAATTAATGAAGCAACTCAACGAAGACAAACAAATGAAAGATGTTTGGAAACTTCCGGCAATCGCACCTTGGGAAAAATCTTGCGGCAAGCATCCGACACAAAAACCACTTTCTGTTTTGACA
>JADKZZ010000156.1 GCA_020848475.1 Chitinophagales bacterium
ACCGGATTGGCTGTCAAAGCAATGGCTACGCCATTTTCCGTCACAGCAGAACTGCCTTGATTAGTTACATTGCCACCTAATGTATAGGTAGTGTCATCTACTTTGATTGGCGTAGCTGTAGATACTGTGGCAATGCCATCTGGAGTCGATGAATCTGGTGTGCAAGCATTGAGCAAGCAAATCAGAATAAATAATAATGCTGCTTGCATTTTAAAGTTCAATGTCTTTTTCATATTAATGTTTTAGATGTTTAAGAATTATGATACAAACTTATATCTTAAACAAACTTGTTTTTATCCTTTAAAATCATGATTTTTTGAAAATGAAAAATCCTATATTTATAGGATATGATATAAAAATATTTCACTTCATATTTACATCATTAAAATTGTAAATCACGGAACAGAAATAGGTATACAATATTATTACTTACTATAAGATTGACAGTTAAACGAATCAGAAAGGAAATTAAATATACAAGATGAAAAAAACAGCATTATTGATCTTAAGTTCATTTGTATTTATTACTACTTATGCTGAGATTTCGTACAAAGACAGTTTGCGCAATGCAATTTCTAAAGCGCCGACAGATAGTCTTCGTATAGAGTCTATGTTTCAATACATGAAAGCAACTTTAAACGACAATACGAGCGACTTTGAGCCATACATCAAAGAGATGATAAAGTTGAGCAAAAAGATAAATTATAAATGGGGCTTAAGTACTGCTTATGTTTTAGGTATATCTTACTATAGACACCAAGCCGACTATGAGACGGCATTGTATTACGCGTCCCTTATAGAAGATTTATGTAAAAATGATACATCAAGAGATATTAGTATAAATTTGGGACACATGCACCAAAATAGAGGAAACTTGTTTTCTACTATTGGCGATTATCAGAAAGCAGTAGATGATTATTTGAAAGCTGCTAGCATTTTCAAAAAATATAAACATAAAACGGAAGCATCAGCTTATGATGCCTTAGCCATTTGTTTTGAAGATATATCAAATATACCGAAAGCTGTAGAATATAGCGACAAAGCTATTGCTGCTGCAAAAAAATTTGATGACAAAAGAATATTAGCTAATACATTAATGAACAGAGCTAGTAAGGAAATGAATTGGAATAATTTTAAAGCAGCTGACTCAATACTGAATATAGCAGGTCCGATAGTATTCAAATTAGATAATACTAAGAGCTATTCAATGTATTATAATAACAAAGGTGATATAGAAGCGTATTTTAAAAACAACCTGACAAGAGCATTGGAATATTACAATAAATCCTATGATTATGCAAAACTAACCGGAAGTCCAGATTTAATTTTAACACCATTGCAATCATTAGTATCTATAAAAATGGATAATAATTATCCAGATACAAAACAAACGCTTGACTTGTACTATAAAACAGCTTCTGAAAACGACTTTTTAATAGAAACCTCAATAGCACTTGATTTTTATGCAGATTGGTATGAAAAACAAGGCGATTACAAAATGGCATACGAATATGTACGAAAATTCGTGAAAATAAAGGATAGTTTAACAGCAGCAGAAACCAAAGAGCAAACATCACTCATGGAAGTACGTTTCCGAGTAGCAAATAAAGAACAAGAAATTAAACAGTTAAAAAATGAACAAAAAATTCAGCATTTGACCATTCGTCAAAAAAACACACTCAACTATATTCTTATTGGAAGTGTTGTTGCGCTATTAAGTGTTTTATTGCTGACTTATCGTATTTATAAAAACAGACAATTAATCCAACAACAACGCATCAGCGAATTAGAAAAAGAAAAACAATTACAAGCCACAGAAGCTGTTTTGAAAGGACAAGAAGAGGAACGCAGTCGCATTGCAAAAGATTTGCACGATGGATTAGGTGGTTTATTATCCAGCGTAAAATATTCTTTAAACGATATGAAAGAGAATGTGATTTTAAGTGCAGACAATGCTGTTTCGTTTACACGAAGCATTGATATGCTCGACTCTGGCATACAAGAGTTGCGCAGAATTGCACACAACATGATGCCAGAAAACTTAATGAAATTTGGCTTAGATAAAGCACTAGCAGATTACTGTCAATCCATCAGCAAAACAAACATAGTAGAAATCAGCTACAACTCCTTTCAGCTGGAAGATTATATAGAAAATTCTAATGTTAGCATTACCGTTTATCGCGTTATTCAAGAACTAATAAACAACACCATTAAACATGCAAATGCTACACAAATAATAGTACAAGTGTTTAAAGAAAATAACATTCTAAACATTACAGTAGAAGACAATGGCAAAGGTTTTGATGTCAATAACATCAGTAATTTCAAAGGTGCAGGCTGGACAAATATTCAAAACAGAATTAACTATCTTAAAGGAAAAATACAAGTCGATTCTGCGCCAACAGAAGGCACATCTGTAAACATCGAAATACCATTAACATGAAACAAACTAAACTATTTATAGTTGACGACCATTACATGATTATCGAAGGTATCATATCACTGATGCAACACCAAAGCGATATCGAAATCGTAGGTCATGCTCAAAATGCAGAAAGCTGTATGGCATTTCTACAACGCATAAAACCAGATGTCATTTTTTTAGACATCAATCTACCAGACAAAAGTGGCATCGATGTATGCAAAGAAATAAAATCAAGCTATCCTGCAATAAAAATTATTGCTTTAAGCACCTTTAATCAAGCCAGCTATATCAACAATATGATAGACAATGGCGCCAATGGATATTTGCTTAAAAATGCTACAAAAGAAGAAATGCTTTTAGCTATTCAAACCGTGATGATGCACAAGCAATATCTATCTAAAGAAGCATCAGACGTAATTAGAGAAACCAAGCAACAAAAGCCAATTCTGACACGCAGAGAACGAGAAATTTTAAAGCTCATTGCCGAAGGATTAACCAGTTCCGACATCGGCAAACAGCTATTTATCAGCACCACTACTGTTGATACACATCGTAAACATATTTTAGAAAAACTAAAAGCAAACAATACGGCAATTCTCATAAAAACAGCCACTCAACTCGGCATCATCTAAGACCAACGCTCATCCGTAACACATCGATTCGGATATTTTCCTAAATGGATTTTATCTTTATAATATGCCATTATCTCACGCATGTCTTTATCCATGTCGCCACTCGGATAAATAAGCTTGTCGATAATACCTTCTTTGACATCAAAATCCAAATAGCCTAAGGCTATCGGCACATTCGCCTTTACAGCTATATGATAAAATCCAGTTTTCCATTGCTTACGTTTACCACGTGAGCCTTCTGGCGTTATTACCATACATATTCTTTTTTCTTTCTTTATGGAATTTGCCATCGCATCAACCAAGCTAATGCGTTGTGAATTTGCACCTTTCGGCGTTCTATCTATTGGAATGGCGCCAAGGTAGCGCAGAAACCAATTTAATGGCCAAAAAAATGCCTCTTTCTTCACCGCTATTTTTGCAGGAATATTGCTTAATGTAAAAATCGATTTACCCAATACCATGTCCCATGCAGAAGTATGTGGTGCTACGATTAAAACACATTTATCTATCGACTTCACGCTGTCCACATTATATGTCCAACCTTTCGCCATTAATACAAGCCTAGAAATTACAACTAACATATCTGAAATTAAAGTGCAAAAATAAATGAAAAATCAAACATTCTTTTCCTCACTTCTAACTACCTACATCTAACTACTTTGGTGCGTAGCGATGGTCTAAACTAAACTTCTCAGGATGGCACGGCGTAATGTCTTTATAAAACTCCATCATCGTGCGCATATCTGTCTCTAAGTCCGTCGGATAAATAATTTTACCAATACCTGCAATCTTATTTTTATAATCTAAATAGCCTAATAAGATAGGTACATTCGCCTGTTTTGCCGTGTACCAAAAACCTGTTTTCCACTCCGTGCGCAAACTACGCGTGCCTTCTGGTGTCACCATCACATGTAACTCCGGATTTTCTTTAAACAAATTCACCATTGCCTCTACCATACTTGGTCGTGGTTCGCCAGGTTTTTTTGGACTTCTGTCAATAGCAATGCCACCAAGCTCTGTCATGATGCCTTTAAATGGAAATCTAAACCACTCTTGCTTTACCGTAAAACGCAATGGCAAACCCATTAGATCAAATGCCGCCTTCGCAATCGGCAAATCCATATTAGCCGTATGTGGTGCCGCAATCGTAATCGATTGCTTAATACCAGTAATTGCTTCCGTCTTTAACTTCCAGCCCAATAACTTAAAAATGAGTTTAAAAATCCAACGTATCATAATATCACAAACATAGACATTTTATTTTATTTGTACTGATTTATAGTTACATGGTTTCCGTGTCATAAGTCAAAAAATTAGCGATTCTCGGACTTCAAGCTCTCTTCATTCCAAGCATAAACACATCAATTTCTCAAGAAATAATATCCTATTTTATGGCGTTGCGCCGCTCACGCACTTATCCCAATGGCGCCGTGCTGTCCGCTACAATCTTTTTTTAGCCACACTAAAGCTAAAACAAAAAAAAGTATTTCCGCTGCCATCACTAACGCATAACACTTTGCTATAAAATCAGCATGGCAATAAAAATAATTTCAAATAAAATAGTTGCTATAACAACTAAAATGATTAAATTTAATTTTTTAATAGCTATGATTTATGTCCAATTTTATAAAACCATTTGAAGACAAAGCTCCAGAGATCGTATTTGAATGGAACGACTCTAAGACAGATGCACAAGGTTGGCTGGTCATCAATTCCTTGCGTGGCGGCGCAGCTGGTGGTGGCACACGCATGCGCAAAGGATTGACCAAACACGAAGTCATCTCATTAGCTAAAACCATGGAAATAAAATTTTCCGTTTCTGGTCCAGCTATTGGAGGCGCGAAATCTGGTATCAACTTCGACCCAAATGACACACGCAAACGAGAAGTGTTAGAACGCTGGTACAAAGCCGTTGCACCTATTCTAAAAAGCTATTACGGCACTGGTGGCGATATGAATATTGATGAAATAGACGAAGTCATTCCGATTACCGAAGAATATGGCATTTGGCATCCACAAGAAGGCATTGTCAACGGACATTATCATCCAAAGGAACGCGATAAAATAAATAAAATTGGGCAATTGCGCGTTGGCGTTTCCAAGCTCATCGAAGATGAAGATTATACACCATCAAAAAAAGAAGGCTATCTCGTTGCCGATATGATTACTGGCTACGGCGTGGCTGAATCAGTAAAGCATTATTACAATATTTATAAAAATGAAGACATAAAAGGGAAAAAAGCTACTATACAAGGGTTTGGAAATGTTGGCGCCGCCGCTGCCTATTTTTTAGCACAACAAGGTGTGAAAATTGCAGCAATCATCGACATCACAGGCATATTGATATCGGAAAATGGATTAGATTTCGAACAGGTAAAAAAGCTATTCCTACAAAGAAAAAACAATAAGCTTTCTCATCCAGATTTACTGCCATTTGACAAAGCACAAGCCCAATTTTGGAACACAAAAGCAGACATATTTATTCCAGCTGCTGGCTCTCGTTTTGTCAACGAAGACAACTTAACAGCCATGCAAAATGCTGGCATCGAAGTCATCTCTTCTGGTGCCAATGTACCTTTTAATGATCCTGAAATTTTTTATGGAAAAGTATTAAATAAAGCCGACTCATCGTTGGCCGTTATACCTGATTTTATTGCAAACTGTGGCATGGCTCGTGTGTTTGCCTACTTGATGCACAAGAATGTAAAAATAACAGATGATGCTATTTTTCAAGATGTGTCAAAAACGATTTATAATGCTTTAGTTAAAGTAGATGAAAAAGATAATCGAACTGTTTACTTAACTAAAAATGCATTGCAAATTGCCATAGATGAATTAAGTTGATATAGACAAAAGAATCACAACAAGAAAAAAAATAAATTATGCCAATATATCACCAACTCGGAAAAATTCCTGCAAAACGACATGTCGTTTTTAAAAGTGATGCAGGCAATTATTATTACGAACAACTATTCGGCACAGAAGGTTTTCACGGTCATTCCTCATTGTTGTATCATATACATCGCCCTACACAAGTAAAAGAAATTTTGCAATCAAAAAATATTGCACCGAAAATTGCTGTTGAAAAAAATATAAAATCTCTATTATTAGAAGGTTTCAAAATCAAAGCAGAAGATGATTTCTTAGACAGCAGAAAAGCACTGATGCTCAACAGTGATTGTGTGATTGGACTTGCTGCACCACGCAAATCATTAACGAATTATTTTTATAAAAACGCCGATGCCGACGAGCTGATTTTCATACATAAAGGCAGCGGAATGCTTCGCACTTTCATGGGCAACATTCCATTTGAATACGGCGATTACTTAATCATTCCACGTGGCATGATTTATCAAATACAATTCGATAGTAGCGACAATCGCTTGTTGTATTTGGAGTCCTATTCACCCATTTACACACCAAAGCGCTACAAAAATGAATCGGGTCAGCTATTAGAGCATGCGCCTTTTTGTGAACGCGATTTTAAATTGCCTACGCAATTAGAAACGCATGACGAAAAAGGTGATTTCCTGATTAAAATAAAAAAACAAAATACCTTGCACGATTTTGTATATGCAACGCATCCTTTTGATGTTGTGGGTTATGATGGTTATAATTTTCCATATGGATTCAGTATTCATAATTTCGAACCTATCACAGGAAGAGTGCATCAGCCACCACCAGTGCATCAAACTTTTGAGACAAATGCTTTAGTCGTGTGTTCATTTGTACCTAGATTATATGATTATCATCCACAAGCTATTCCAGCACCTTATAACCACAGCAATATCGACAGCGACGAAATGCTGTATTATGTTGATGGCGATTTTATGAGCAGAAACAATATCGAGCAAGGACATATTACATTGCATCCAAAAGGCATTCCACACGGACCTGCACCTGGTGCAATGGAGCGCAGCATAGGGCAAAAAGACACACATGAATTAGCCGTAATGATTGACACCTTCAAGCCTTTGATGCTCACTGATGAAGCCATGAAAATTGACGATGGTAAATATTATAAAAGTTGGTGTGAGTAATGGTATCATGCAAAATAATTATCGAGCATATCTATAATTCTTATACCGCAAAAAAAATAAAAATTGGAAATTAAAGATGTCAATTACGGACTTGAAAAATATTTGAAGTTTAACTGTCATTCTCGCGTAAGCGGGAATCTCATAATACAATATTGAGATTCCCTTTTTCAAGGGAATGACTTTGAGAACTTTGTAAAATAACATTGTGTTCTTTGTGGTTTAAAATA
>JADKZZ010000157.1 GCA_020848475.1 Chitinophagales bacterium
AAGGCAAAAAAATAGGCATGAAAGACGCTTTCCGTGCATTGTATTGCATTCTTAGATACAATTTATTTTCCTAATACTTCGTCAAGTTGGCGCTCGTGATGTGCATAATGCTCACTCACGAAATGTAATACTTGTTGTATGTTAAACCAGCCAGAACGTGGATGTTTAAAGATATACTTATCTTCTAATTCGAGAGGCAAGTTGATTAGCAATTGCTTGAAATCATTTGTGTTTTTTGCAAAATAATCTTGGATTTCTTTAATGCTTACATGTTCAGGAACACTGCTGACTACTTTCGGTGCTTTAAATTTTATAGGTAATTTCAAAAGTACAACTAACAAAATATTTCGAAACACACTGCCAATACTACTTTGTAGTTGCACTTTATTTTCTGCCAAATTTTTCTGCATCACGATGATAGTACCACTTTCTGCAAATGAACAATGATAAAGCGTTTGTCCAGCACTCCAGCCTCCATTAGTTGCAACTTTGTTCAACTGTTCTGCATTCAAATTTGCAACTTTTTGCAAGAACTTGTTTTTTATCGTTTCTATTTCTTGATATTTTTCTGCTAATGCGATACTCATGTAATAAATTTACACAAATCTAACTACTTATTACGTTCTACTTATTACTTTTATAACATGTTTCTCGATTTCTTTTTGTTGCTCAAAGAAGAAGGCTTACCGGTAAGCATCGGCGAGTATTTGAATTTATTAGAAGCATTGAACAAAAAAGTTACGCAGTTTAATGTCGAAGAATTCTATTTTTTATCCAAAACTATTTTGGTCAAACACGAACAATTTTTAGATAGATACGATTTGTTGTTTGGTAATTATTTTAATGGAATTGAAATTAGCGAAGCAGAAAAAAAAGAAATTCCAGCTGATTGGTTGCAAAAAGAAATAGACCGTTTGTTTAGCGAAGAAGAAAAAGCCATGATAGAAAAAATGGGCGGCTTAGAAAAATTAATGGAACGCTTACAACAGCTTTTAGAAGAGCAAAAAGAAAAACACCAAGGTGGCAATAAATGGATAGGCACTGGCGGCACGTCGCCATTCGGCAATAATGGATTCAATCCGGAAGGAGTACGCATTGGTGGTGGTGGTGGTGGCAGAACTGCCGTGAAAATATGGGAAAAACGTCAGTTTCAAAATTATGCTGCTGACGTAGAATTGAATACACGTAATATAAAACTGGCGCTGAAACGCTTGAGAATACTGACACGAGAAGGCATTGAAGACGAATTGGATTTACATACTACTATAGAAAAAACCAGCCGAAATGGTGGCTATCTCGATATTGAAATGCAGCCTGCAAAAAAGAACCGCGTGAAAGTTTTATTGTTTTTTGATGTTGGTGGTTCTATGGATCCTTACGTTGAATTGTGTGAGCAATTATTTTCTGCCGCAAAATCCGAATTAAAACATTTAGAGTTTTTTTATTTTCATAATTGCGTGTATGAAAGTATATGGAAAGACAATAACTTGCGTTATACAGACAGGATTCCTACGTTCGATATCCTGCATAAATTCAATCAGGATTATCGTGTTATTTTTGTTGGCGATGCCACAATGTCGCCTTATGAATTAACAGCACTAGGTGGCAGTGTGGAGCATTACAATGATGAAACAGGCATAGCATGGTTGCAACGATTTGTGACTAAATTTCCTAACATCGTTTGGCTCAATCCAAGCAATGAATATTATTGGGACGGCGTGCCTACGATTAAAGCAATAAAAGAAATTTTTAAAGATAGAATGTTTCCCATGACGCTAGATGGTTTAGCAAAAGCTATGAAAACACTAAAAGGAAAGAAAATTATTCATTAAAATCTAATTACTAATTGTGCGGTTTAAATAAAAGAAAAAATGAATAAAAAAGTATAACTAGTTGAAATTTGTAGGATGTAAGAAGCGTGGGACGGCAAAAATCGCCAGCAAAGCGTGGTTAAAGCGTGGTGCGATATTTTTGCCTTGTCTTTTTTGGTTACTTTTTTTGACTAAGAAAAAAAGTGACAAAAGTTTGAACTTGATAAATAGTTGAATATAAAAAATGCAAACTAAATTTAAAACGCACAACGCGTTACTAATTACTAATTACTAATTACTAACTACTCAATACTAAAATATGAACGAATTTAAAGGAACCGAAAATTATATTGCAACCGACGAACTACAAGTTGCCGTGAATGCTGCCATTGCATTGGAAAAACCATTGCTGATTAAAGGCGAACCCGGAACAGGCAAAACGTTGTTGGCATTTGAAGTAGCTAAAGCATTGAATAAACAAATTTTCACATGGCATATAAAATCTACCACACAAGCACAGCAAGGTTTGTATGAATACGATGCAGTGGCACGTTTGCGCGATTCACAATTCGGTGATGAGAAAGTAAATGACATTGCGCATTATATCATTAAAGGAAAAATGTGGCAGGCTTTTGAAAGTGAAGAGCAATCAGTTTTGTTAATAGATGAGATTGATAAAGCAGATATTGAATTTCCAAACGACT
>JADKZZ010000158.1 GCA_020848475.1 Chitinophagales bacterium
AAATGCCTTAGTTTTCCTGCACGTTTGAGTGCTACCATCATTCTGTCAATATGATATAAATATTCATCTAAATCTTCTAAAAACAATATTTTTTTGTTGGTATCTAATATTGTTTTTGTTCCTAAATTGGCATATAAAATAGATAGATTTCCACCAACTATTTCACCTTGCATTATGCCATTTCTGTTCAAGCTATGTTTGTCAAAAGTGTATTGTAAGCTATTGCCAAATAAGGCATCTTTTAATGATTGAATCGCAGCAGCTGTGTTATTCGGAAAGCTGATTGGCATCGTGGCATGCAAACTTTCCATACCGATATTGCACGATAATAAGGTGTGTAAAAATGTGATATCCGAAAAACCAACTATCCATTTCGGCGAATCCATCAAGGCTCTGTAATCTAAATCATCCATGATGCGCACCGTGCCATAGCCACCACGAGCAGCAATAATTGCTTTTATAGAAGTGTCATTAATCATACGCTGCAAGTCTTCGCGACGCGCTGTATCTGTGCCAGCATATTGATTGTCTTCTTTTCCTACGGTATTGCCGATATGCACATTTAAATCCCAACTTTTAAAAATGTCTATAGCAAATTGTATTTCTGCCAATGTGATTTTTCGAGCTGGACAAGTAATGCCTATGGTGTCGCCTGCTTTTAAAAATGATGGTCTAATCATAAGTTATAAGGTGCAAGCTCAAAAGTACAATATTTTGATTTTTATATGGTGTAAAAGATACTAAATTTTAAGCTGCTTTCACAAATGATATAATCATAAGTATTGTTGAATGAAATGCGCTATAAAAATATTGCTATCTTTGTGGCATGTCAACTCCTAAAAGATACACAGTTACAGCTGCTTTGCCTTATGCCAATGGCCCTTTACATATAGGACATTTAGCAGGAGCCTACATTGCAGCGGATATTTATACACGTTATTTAAGACAGCAAGGCAATGATGTGATTTTTGTATGTGGTAGTGATGAACATGGCGCAGCGATTACCATAAAAGCGAAAAAGGAAAATACCACACCAAAAGCCATTGTCGATAAATATCACGCCATCATCAGGAAAAGCTTTGAAGATTTCGGTATTGCATTCGATATTTACCATCGCACTTCAGAACAAATTCATTATGACACATCACAAGATTTTTTTAGAATCTTAAATGATAAAAATGCTTTCGAAATTATCGAAAGCGAGCAGTATTACGATGCTGAAGCTAAGCAATTTCTGGCTGATAGATATATTTTGGGCACTTGCCCTACATGCGCAAACGAGAATGCTTATGGCGACCAATGTGAAAAATGTGGCTCATCGCTCAGTCCAACTGATTTAATCAATCCACGTTCTACCTTGACTAATTCTACGCCAATTTTAAAAACTACTAAACATTGGTTTTTGAAATTAAATGAGCAGCAACACGACATAGAAACATGGCTGGAAACGAAAAAATATATTTGGAAAAATCATGTGTATGGCCAATGTAAATCATGGCTGAACGAAGGTCTTAAGCCTCGTGCTATGACACGTGATTTAGATTGGGGAATTCCAGTGCCACAAGAAATTGAAGGCAGCGAAGGCAAAGTGTTATATGTCTGGCTGGATGCACCTATCGGCTATATTTCTGCAACAAAACAATTGTTTTTAGAGAAGGCACAACAAGAAAATATTTTCTCGTATAATCAAAGAGAATTTGTTGATGTAAGTGCAGATGATTGGAAAAAATATTGGCAATCGGAAGACACGACATTAGTTCATTTTATTGGCAAAGACAATATCGTTTTTCATTGTATTACTTTTCCTGCAATTCTAAAAGCACATGAAAATTTTATCCTGCCGGATAATGTTCCTGCAAATGAATTTATGAATTTAGAAGGTGATAAAATTTCAACTTCTCGAAACTGGGCAGTGTGGCTACATGAGTATTTACAGGAGCTTCCAGGCAAAGAAGATGAATTGCGTTATTGCTTAATTGCCAATATGCCAGAAAATAAAGATGCTGAATTTACATGGCAAGATTTTCAAAATAGAGTGAATAGCGAGTTAGCTGCAAATATTGGAAACTTTGTCAATAGAGTCGCCGTATTAATGCATAAATTTTATGATGGTGATATTCCAACAACAACGTCGAATGAGCAAGAAGAAGTGCTGAATGCTATAACTAATTTGAGAGACACAATTCATGTTTCTATATCGAAGTTTAAGTTTAAAGATGCACTTTCTACAGCAATGTCTATTTCTTCCTTAGGCAATAAATACTTAGCGGATAATGAACCATGGAAGCTTATTAAAACAGATGAACAACGCACGAAAATTGTAATGCAAAACGCACTTTTCATTTGTAAAACACTGAAAGAAGTATTAATGCCATTATTACCTAATACAGCACAGAAAATTGAAAATCAATTTGCAGGATTTAATGGTAAAATCAAGCCTGCTCAAATTTTGTTTGAAAAAATTACTGATGAGCAAGTAGCACTTCAAATCGATAAATTGAATAAAAGTAAAATAGTGCAAGCACCAACAAATACAGACGATTCCACTGGAATTTCACCATCATTTATTCCGATTAAATCTGAAATTACATACGATGATTTCGCAAAATTAGATATAAGAACAGGTAGGATATTGGAAGCAGAAAAAGTGCCAAAAGCAGATAAACTCTTGAAGTTATTGGTAGATATTGGTGTGGAGCAGCGCGTCATTGTTTCTGGTATTGCAGCGCATTTCCAAGCAGATGAAATTATAGGACAAGAGGTAAGCGTGTTGGTAAATCTGGCTCCTAGAAAATTGAAAGGAATAGAAAGTAATGGCATGATATTGATGGCTGAAGATGTGAATGGCAAATTATACTTCGTTAAAGCTGATGGTGTTCAAGCAGGAAATGTAATAAGATAGATGTTTAAGTAGAATATCAATAATGTTAAGCTTATCGTAGTAATTACTATGGTATTCAGACGACGGAAGGCTCCTTAGTTCAATGGATAGAACAGCAGTTTCCTAAACTGTTAATGCAAGTTCGATTCTCGCAGGAGCTACTTTTTAAGTTGCACAGTATTGGCACCGTGGCTTTTTAAAATTTTTATTATTTCGTTGTAGTTTTTACTTTCTTTCAATGCCAATACATGATAATTATTGTTTTTTGGCAATTGTACTTTTCTTGAATTTTTATAAAAAAATTGATCTAATGAATTATCAGGTTTTCTTTGTTGCTCAAATTGACGTGTGTTTTTAGGAACACGTAGAAGGGTATAATGTTTTTGATAAAATGCAGTATCTGTAATGTTTTCAGTAATAATAAGGTCTGCTTGCGCATTATATATTTCGTCTTTTGTTAACATTTTTTCTCTTGTCGTAAATCTACCATTTGTATAAATCGTTCTCCATTCGGTCAGCCAGCTGATAAACGTGTTGTAATCTACAATTACTTTTCCTTTATTAATTTGAGATAAGTCATTAGCGATATAAAATTCGTTGTCGTTATAACTTTGTAATGTTTTTTGCAGAAACTCAAACGAACTTTTAAATCCAAAAAACAATACAAATATTGCAGTTGCGACACCTTGT
>JADKZZ010000159.1 GCA_020848475.1 Chitinophagales bacterium
TAAATTCAGATGGTGCAGTACATACGATTACTGCGACATTTAGTGTTGACCCAAGCTGCACGTACAATAAAGACATTACAGCACCGGTAGACTGTTCTACAGTTGTGTGTCCGGTAAAACGCTGTGCAACTGTAAAGGTAACCAAAAATTGAATCCTTCTCTTAGCAAATGGCTTTCATAACATTACTTTGGGCTGTTCCATTTGCTGTAAAAGAATAATTATGAACAAATCATGGGGATTTGAAAAATAATCATGTTGTATTCATGAGATTAAACTGAATTCCGTAATATTATATATATAATTGATATTCAATTTAATACAAATTAATTAAAAAAATATAAGAATACATATTACAAGTATTGATAATGTGTGTAATTTTGTATTCAGGAATTAATATTTGTATTAAGGTGCAAGCATCAAAGTTTATTGCTAATGACAGGTGGACCTCCTCAAATTGTGTTGTTGAGTTAGATGTTGTTGCCACAAAAGGGGCTATTACTTCTCAAATTGTTTGTAATAACAGATATTCCCCAGCTACATCGGTATAAACTTTGCCCGCACCGTGTCCTGTCAATACTTGTACTTCGGGCGATCTGGGCGGTTTAGTATTTAATGACTTTAATGTTTACAGGATTCAACAAGCTGGTGAAACATTTTGCACCGATGGTATAACTATTACCTTATTGGATTTCATTGGCAACAATTTTAGCACCACCTCGAATATTAATGGGATTTTGACAATAGCTAATCCATCGACTTTCCCAATTAGGGTTGAATTTTCAAACTTGCCTGCTTAAATTTTGACTAACGTCAGACTGTCTAAAAACTCCAATTATTCTAGCAATAATAGCCAAAAACGACGGTTTTAGGTGCATTCTAAGCGACTTTTATTTTTGCATGGACAAAAATGCGTTGAAAAATTGGTGGGCGCAAATTTGAGTTTATTGATCGATACAAATCAATTATAGCGAAATATGACAAAACGAGTCCTTCCAGGTACTTTTTGAACTCATTTTTGCCAATGATATTAATCAATCTGCGTAGATTAAAGGCAGTGAACATCAAGCCTACATCTTCACTTGCTCTTTTGATGGATTTTTTGGTCATAATGTAATAAAATCCCCATTGTCTTTTAATCACACCGTAAGGGTGTTCCACTATGGCTTGGCGCTTTTTATATAGCTCTGGATCATTTTCAATATTACGTTTATTCTGTTCGATGTAGGGTGCATATTCAGATCGTTCGATGATTCTTCCATTTATTGCACTTGTGCATAAATCACGTGCTGGGCATGTCTGGCATTTGTTGGTTTTATAATGTTTAACTTTGTAATATGATCGACCTGTGTTTCGCTTATACCAATTGCCGTTTGTGGTTAATTTTCTGCCACGCGGACAAGTGTATTTATCTTTATTTTCATCGTAAATAAATTGATCATAATTGTATCGTGGATCTGGGGCAAATGATGATACTCCCGGTATTGCTACAAGTGGATTTATACCCATCGTACATGCCGCTTTTAGTTCTGATCCTGTGTGATATCCCTTATCGTATAATGCTGTAAAATCTGTATGCCCTAAGATGATTTTTGTCCTGCGAAGCATACCACCCATTGCCTTGCTGTCGTTTTCGTTGGTGACTTTATAATCTACTAGCAGACAATGTTTTGCGTCTACTGTGGTTTGAACATTATAGCCTACTTCAGTAATGTTATTGCGTGTGATGAGTTGACGACTATCAGGATCGCTAGTCGATACTTGGACTTCACCGGTTTGCTCTAATTGTTCTGTGAGATGATTATAAAATTCCTTTCGATTATTGTGCTTTTCTATTTGATTTTGTATGATGGCTTTATTGTCAACATCAGCATTTTCTAATGCTTCATTGTATTCATTTAATTTGTTATCAATATATGCTAAATGCCTTTCTATTTTCTTAGGGTTGTAATTATTTTTTTTGGAGTTTGGTGCCCGTAATTTTGTGCTGTCGCCTGCGATCAATTTACCGCCGATAAGATCAAACATTTTTGCAATACTGACTGTGTATTGAAATACTTTGCGAATAGCTTTCTCATTATCTCTCCTGAAGTTTGAAATAGTGTTATGATCTGGTGCCAACTCTTTCAATAGCCACATCACTTCGATGTTTCTGTGACACTCTTTTTCGAGTACTCTTGATGATCGCATCGAATTTAAATATCCATAGATATATAATTTCAATAAATCCTTTGGATTATAAGATGGTCGTCCTTCGGTGTTTCGTTTTACGATAAATTTGAAGTCTTCTAAGTTGATCGATTCAACGAATAAATCAATAACTCTTACTTCATTATCTTGATCGACTAGATCGTCTAAACACTTCGGAAAAAGTACTCCTTGATTTCGATTATTTCCTTGAATGTATTGCATACATAAATATACAAAATGATCAAAATGTGGCTATTTTTTTTAATAAAATATCGATTTAGTTTTTAGACAGTTTGACGGTTAGTACATCTGCTGTGCGACCGATAGGGAGTCTGTACGTCCA
>JADKZZ010000160.1 GCA_020848475.1 Chitinophagales bacterium
CATGTTTAAACAAAAAAACCTTGCTTTGCAAGATTCGGTACCGAATCTTGCAAAGCAAGGTTCAACTATTATTAATAATTTAATAAAAAAGTCTACTTTTGTATAGTCCAATTATGGGGAGCTTACATCAGACTCGATAAATATTTTATTTGTCGATGGGTTTGGGAATAATTTTGTTCTATGCGACAATGAATACTCGTTAATTCCAGTAGGATAATTTTTGTAACAAGTTGTAAAATCTGGATTACTATATAGTGTTACTCCTTCTTTTTCAAAGCACAAAAGGGTTGGATAATAAATGTCGAATACTATAACTCCTGTTATTCCACTATTAAAGACTCCCATAGTGCTGCCAATTCCTTCAATCCAATATTCATCATAACCTGTATTCTGATTGACACCTGAAATTTTTAATCTTTTGTGATAATTACCGCCCAGAAGTATGCTGTCAATTAAATCTACTTTAATTAAAATTGGTCCTGAATAAAATGGAAATGAAATAGGATAAACAGATACGGTGTCATTAATTGACAATGAGAAGTCATAAAGCAAATGCTCTTGCGTATTACCTGAAGCAATTGAATAAACCTTTTCTATGATTGTATCTTCTCTAACTAACGCAAAAAAACTTCCTGTTGTCACGATGCTGTCATTCGTGAAATAGTATTTTTTATAGTCATTACCATTGTAAGTCGAGTCACCGTCTACAAAATATTTTTCATCGTAAACTGACCAAATTGCATTTGAATCTGGAAAATTTAAGTTCTGTCCAAAAATCGATTTTGTGGTCAGTATAATTGTCAAATAAAAGAGTAAATGTTTCATGTATTTATCGTTTTAAAATGGCTTATAACGCTTTCCAAGCTTGCACAGTGCGGCTCGAAGCCGTTTTCTGCGAAACTTGAGTAACAAAGCTACATGCTTTTTAGACATTTGCAAAATGAAAATTCATTCGCGCAGCGGCCTTGAATTTTTGCAAATGCCTTTGTTGTCAGCCCGCATTGTGCAATTGCTTGGTGTTAGCGGTTGTTTGAAGTGTTTTCTAAATATTCGACTTTAAATAATTTAGCTTTGTAAATAAAATAGAAAAAACTACTTGTTGTATTATTTGGATATTTGCCAGTATAGTAGCTTGCAAGTTCCAATCCTTTATCATCTTTAATTCCGAAAATCAAATTATTGTTTTTTGTTTGATATAATAATGAGCCATAAACAAATTTATTTTTAAAAGTATATGAATCTTCGTAGTGTCCGTGTTCAACCCGTTGTTTGATTTTACAAATTTTGCTTCGTTTATTCTGATTAAAAACTACTAATACTTTATTTTGCGCGCATGATATAATGGGCATAAAATCTTTTTTGTTTTTTTGAAAGTCAAATCTAGTTTTTGGGATAGCTTTTAAGGTATCATTGATGATTTTAAAATCACAAATAAAGTATTTATTTAACGTATCAGAATCTGATCCAATATAACAAATTGTAGAGTCTACACACATAGAACCACATTCAAATATAATATTTTTCGACATTTTATTTTCAAATTTCAATATGTTTTGAAATTTTAAATTTGTATCTAATACAATAACAAACGATGTTTCTGATTCGAATAATACGGAGTCTTTGTTGTAAATTCCATCTTCAAAAGATTTCAAGTAGCAATTGATGCCTATAAGCCTATCATTAATTTTTAAAATAGAAACTGGACGAACATAATTATTTGTTTCGGAATTTTTATAATTTATTTTACACTTTTTAAAATCCTCAGGTGATAAAATATTTTTGAAATACTCAAATTTAAAAATTGGCAGGGTGTCAAGTTGAATGGTTGAGTAATTGTCATTACTATAAGTGTATTTCGATATTATATTAACACCTTTTTTAAATACAATGAAGTTATTTGTATTAAATATTGCTCCGCTGTATTTAGTTAAATCTGTATATTGGTTTTGTATTTTTGACAGCTCAGATACTTTAAACGAAAAATTACTACTAAAATATGTAAATATTTCGTTTAATTCAAGACTACTACTTATTGAATTGATATATACAATTTTATTGCGATTTACGATTGATATATTTTTTTGGTTTTTACTTTTTGACAACAAATAATTATACAAGAATTTGTCGCTTATTAGACTTGCACGATCTTTAGATATTCTAAATTTTTTCAAATAAATTTCTTTAGAGATTTCAGTTAAACTATCTCTTGTTATTAGATAAATAGAGACATATTTATTGTGTTTGTATATTTCATCGACTATATCACAGATAGGAACTGCGCATTCTTGGCAATCCTGAATGTCTACTGTTATTAAAATTTTTTTATTGTTAAAGGGGTATTTATTGTAAAAATCATCAATTGGGTTACTCTTTAATAAAAATGTAAAGGATACGAAGAATAATAATAGTGTATTGCGCATTTTAACTTGGTTATATTTTAATAAATTATTATTACTGTGTGGATTATAAAATAAAAGGCAGCAAACATTGTGAGCTGCCTTTTATGTTTTTAGAACCCACCTAAATGTTGATTTTTTTTAAGTATTATTACACATACAAGACCGCTTTTAATACAAGCAAAATTAACATCCCCTGTGTGGTCTTCAAATGGTTCCCTATGTTTTTCTTTCTTGACAACAGGCTTTAAATTAGGATTTGAATTGACAATAACATCAATATAATTTCCTTTCATTTTGGCCTGTACACCAATCATTTTGATGTGGTCTTCATTTTCCTCGTTGGTCGACACCTCTATGTTTTCAACAAAATACGTTGTATTTTCATCCGGTAGGTAAGCGGCATATAATTTTTCGAACTGATCGTAAATTGACAATTGTGCATTTGATTTACTAGTGATCAAGAATATGCTAGCGCAAAGAATTATTTTTTTCATTTCAATGATTTTAATTTTTTCCTCAATTTCGGTTGAGAAATTTCCTATCGAGAAATTTTTAGGGAATTCCCGAATACCCCATGTTTGCAATAATTGTTTTTCGTCAGAGCGTTTCACTTCATATTTTGTCGTTAAGTCGACTTGCCTTAAGTGTTCCTCTGTCTATACAAATAACCGCTAACGTAGCGGACGCTTTGCGAAGCTACGAAGAAAAACGGAGTTTTTCGTAGGAGTTTTGCAAAACGGCCTGTTGGGCGAAGCCCAGCGGGACGTGCAGCGTCCGCTACGTTGGGTCGAAAGCCCG
>JADKZZ010000161.1 GCA_020848475.1 Chitinophagales bacterium
GTCACAAGTCGATTCCTCTATCGGAGGCAAGCTTGGCATCGATTTTAAATATGGAAAAAACCTTATTGGTCTATTCCAAAATCCAAAAGCTGTTTTTATCTCATCTGTTTTTTTTAATACGCTACCACAGCGACAATTCATCAATGGTTGGGCAGAAATTTTCAAACACGCACTCATTCAAGATAGCGCACAATGGAATATTTACAAGCAATATGATATTTTATCTTGCCATATGGATGAGATTGTTTTTCATTCTTTACTTGTTAAAAAGAAAGTTGTCGAAATAGACCCTTATGAAAAAGGATTGCGGAAAGTCCTAAACTTTGGACACACCATTGGACACGCTATCGAGGCTTATTCTTTGGAACACGAATCAACACCATTGTTACACGGCGAAGCTATTGCTATAGGCATGATTTGCGAAGCCTATTTATCTGTAAAAAAATGTGGATTGACAGCAGATGAACTAAACGAAATCCAAACTGTTTTATTAAAACATTTTCCTAAGCACGATATCTCCACTTTCGATATGAATAAAATAATTGAAAGTATGCGCATCGATAAAAAAAATGAAGGTGATACCATCATGGCAGCTTTGCTTTCTGCTATTGGAAATAGTGTATATGACATTCCATTGACTACAGAAGACATACAAGAAAGCATTGCCTTCTATATTCAATAATTAAAACAATATTTAAATAAAATTTATGGCAACTATTACTTTTAAAGGAAACGAAGTGCACACAGCAGGCAATTTACCTGCAATTGGCGACAGCTTAAGCAATTTTAGTTTAGTAGCAAGCAATCTATCAGAAAAAACATTAGCTGATTTTAGTGGCGTGCAATTAATACTCAATATCTTCCCAAGCATCGACACAGGAATTTGTGCTGCATCTGTGCGTAAATTCAATCAAGAAGCAGCTGCTCTAGCCAACACAAAAGTATTATGCATATCAAAAGATTTACCATTTGCTTTAAGTAGATTTTGTGGTGCGGAAGGCATTGAAAATGTAGAGACATTATCAGCATTCAGAAGCCATGATTTTGATTATGTATTAATGGCTGATGGTCCATTAAAAGGTTTATTAAGCAGATGTGTTATTGTAGTAGATGCAGATGGAAAAGTTGTATATGCAGAGCAAGTAGCAGAAATCGCTACTGAGCCAGATTATACCGCTGCATTAGCAAGCTTAGGATAATTCCTTTTTCAGATATCACCTAATTGTGGTCGAATAATTAATTCTTCTACAACCGAAAACTCAGAGAGTTGCGTAATTGTATAAACCAATTCCGCAATATCTTCTGGTTTACTAAATCTGCTTTCTGGCAAATCCGTGCCTTGCCACGAATCCGTGAGTGTTGCACCAGGTAGTATAGCAGTTACTTTTATGTTGTATGGCTTTAATTCTTCGCGCAGTGTTTTAGAAAAACCTAATAACGCAAATTTTGAAATGGAATAGCTACCACCATTTTCATATGCCATAATACTAGCAATAGAGCACATATTAATGATATAACCACTTGCTTGTCGAATAAAAGTAGGTGCTAATTTTTTTGTGAGATAATAAGCACTATATACATTAGATTGTAGTGTTTTCTCCAAAACTCCATCATCTTCCTCTGTAATTTTTCCAGGAATAAAAACACCAGCATTATTAATTAAAACATCGATAGTTTTAAAATTAGACAAGACAAAATCAGCAAAATTATCTATCTCCTTTTTTACAGACACATCGCAAACAAAAGTCAATATACTTGGACATTCAATTTGAAGTTGACGCAACTTATTAGCATCTCTCGAGCATACTATTACGGAATGACCATTGTTGAAAAATTTTGCTGCAATGGACTTACCAATTCCTCTACTTGCACCTGTAATAACGATATTCATGTTGTAAATGTATTATTTTTTATCATTTCACTCATCACTTTTGGCTAATCACTAAAAATATTCTATTTTTACCAATTCTTAGGAAGAATAATACATGGCAGAATACATTCATGCGTCAGGCGGTCCCTTATTTCATATAGGTAGATATATACTAATGGTGAAGCGATGTTTCGTTAAACCTGAACGTGCCGCAATGTATTGGAAAGAAACATTACGACAAATGGCCAACATTGGCGTTGGTTCTGTAATGATTATTATTTTAATCTCCTTTTTTATCGGTGCAGTTTCTACCGTACAATTTGCCTATAACCTTTCACAATCAATGGTACCGATGTACTATGTAGGTTATGTTGTTAAAGAATCTATGATATTAGAACTAGCTCCTACCATTTCTTGTTTAATTTTAGCAGGAAAAGTAGGCTCTAATCTCTCTTCAGAATTAGGCACAATGCGCTTAACAGAACAAATAGATGCGCTCGAAATAATGGGCGTCAACACCATTTCTTATTTAATTGGACCAAAAATAGCAGCTGCCATCACGATGATTCCATTATTAGTGGTTGTATCTGCTTTGACAGGTATTTGGGGTGGCATGCTTGCCGGCGATTTAACAGGTTATGTTTCTGGCGTAGATTATACGCAAGGCATTTTAATGAATTTTGTGGCAAAAAATATATACATCATGCTCACTAAGGCAGCTGTATTTGGTTTTATACTTACTTCTATTTCTTGTTATCAAGGATTTTATGCTTATGGCAGTTCTATAGAAATTGGTAAAGCTAGTACAAGAGCCGTGGTGCTCAGTAGTATTATGGTATTAATTGCCGATTTCGTTTTGGCGTGGATGTTATTAAATTAAAATAATGATTGAAGTAAAAGATGTACATAAATCATTTGGCTCACAACATGTGTTGAAGGGTGTTTCGTCATTATTTGAAGCCGGAAAAAACAATCTAATCATAGGCAAAAGCGGTTCAGGAAAAACCGTATTATTAAAGTGTATTGTAGGCTTACTCAATCCAACGGAAGGCCATGTACTATTCGATGGCAAAGATTATGTAGCCATGAATATCGAACAGAAAAATGAAATCCGACGAGAATTAGGAATGCTTTTCCAAGGTGGCGCACTGTTCGACTCTTTAACCGTTGAAGAAAATGTACGTTTCCCACTAGATATGTTTACCAAAATGGCTATGTCTGACAAAAAAGACAGAGTCAATGAAGTATTAAAACGAGTAAATTTAGTCAATGCAAATGCCAAATATCCATCGCAACTTTCAGGAGGCATGCAAAAGCGTACAGGTATCGCACGTGCCATTGTGATGAATCCAAAATATTTATTTTGCGACGAACCCAATTCTGGTTTAGACCCACAAACTTCTATCGTCATTGATGAATTAATCATGGAAATTACGGAAGAATATAAAATTACAACCATCACCAATACGCATGATATGAACAGCGTAATTACCAATGGCGACAAAATTATTTTCTTACACGAAGGCAATAAACATTGGGAAGGCGACAAAATTTCCTTGTTTGAGTCAGACAATAAAGAATTAATCGACTTTATATTTGCATCTGAGTTTTTAAAAGAAGCCAGAGATGCAAGACACAAAAAATTATTATCCAATTTATCCAAGTAATTATGAGCATTTTAGTAAATAAAAACTCAAAAGTAATTGTGCAAGGATTTACCGGTAAAGAAGGTACATTCCATGCAACACAAATGATAGAATACGGCACTAATGTTGTTGGTGGTGTAACTCCAGGCAAAGAAGGCAGTACACATTTAGACAAGCCTGTATTCAACACGGTAGAAAATGCAGTAAAAGCTACTGGCGCAAATGTTTCAATCATATTTGTACCACCAGCTTTTGCAGCAGATGCTCTTATGGAAGCAGCAGATGCAGGCATACAAGTCATTGTTACTATAACTGAAGGCATACCTGTTCAAGATATGATAAAGGCAAAAAAATACGTCACCTCAAAAGGCGTGCGTATGATAGGTCCAAACTGCCCTGGAATTATTACGGCAGACGAGGCAAAAATTGGTATTATGCCAGGATTTGTTTTCAAAAAAGGGAAAGTAGGCATTGTTTCTAAATCAGGAACTTTGACGTATGAGGCTGCTGACCAAGTGGTAAAAGCTGGTTTTGGTGTATCTACTGCTATCGGTATTGGTGGCGACCCAATTATTGGCACCTCAACTAAAGAGGCGGTTGAATTATTTATGAATGATGAGGAAACAGAAGCCATCGTCATGATTGGCGAAATCGGCGGCACGATGGAAGTCGATGCTGCTATGTGGTTAAAAGACAATATGAAAAAACCTGTAATCGGTTTTATCGCTGGACAAACTGCTCCTAAAGGCCGAAGAATGGGACATGCAGGCGCAATTGTTGGTGGTGCAAACGACACCGCTGCCGCAAAAATGAAAATTATGGGCGAATGTGGTATCCATGTTGTAGATTCACCAGCATTTATCGGTAAAAAAGTAGCAGAAGTCTTAGCAAAATAAGCACTATTCAAACATATTTCAAAAGCAGTTTGTATGCACAAACTGCTTTTTTGTTTTATTAACTTTGTCGCCAAATAACTTTACATTATTTTGTGTAGAAATTACCTATCATTATAGCAAACAATTTATGAATACAACTTTCATTGCAGCATATCCTTGGTGGTTCATATTGTTTTGCATTGCTTTAGGTGTACTCTTCTCCTATATTTTATATGGTAAAAAGAAATTCATTTTCACCGAAAATGAAAGTAAATGGTGGAAATATGGTTTAGCAACGCTGCGTTTTTTATCGACATCATTAATTGCTTTTTTGTTGCTATCGCTGTTAATTAAATCAAAACATACGGAAGAAGAAAAGCCGCTAATTTTATTATTACAAGACAATTCATCATCTCTACATATATCATTCGGAAATTTCTCAAAAGAAAAATATGCCACTCAATTATCGGCTTTACAAGAAAAAATCAAAGAAAAATATGATATCATTTCTTATAATTTTGGCAATACATTAAGTAATTTTAAAACACCCAATTACACAGAAAAAGAAACAGACATCTCAAATGCTATTGATGAATTATATATGCGTCATGGCACCCAAAATATTGGCGCAATTATATTAGCCAGCGATGGAATTTTCACAAAAGGGAATTCGCCAATATATAATAAAAATGCATTAACAATTCCATTTTATACAATTGCATTAGGAGATACATCGATAAAAAAAGATGCTTTAATCAAAAGCATTCGATATCCTGAAATCGTATATCTTGGCGACCAATTCACGATAAATATACAAATCGAGGCCAACCACTTACAAGGACAAACAACAGTTTTAGAAGTGATTGCGCCAGACGGTCATATTATTTTATCAAAGCCAATTGAAATCACAGAAGATCGTTTTTCCATACAAAGTGATGCCATCGCTGAAGCAACAAAACCAGGTATTTTACGCTATCAAATTAGATTAAAAACACTTACTGGCGAGACTATCGTTGAAAACAATACTGACATCGCATATATTGAAGTTTTAGATGGCCGACAAAAAATATTGCTATTATACGATGCGCCACATCCTGATGTGAAAGCGTTTAAAAATGCTATCGAACAAAATAAAAATTATCAATTTGAATCAGCAGATATCAAAAACTACAATGCTAATATTGCCGATGCCAATCTCATTATTCTACATGGTTTACCTTCTACTGATGCCATATCCAAAATCAATAAAATACAAGAAATAGCAAACAGCAATTTACCAGTATTATGGATTCTTTCAGCCAATACAAATGTGGCACAATTAAACAGCATTCAAAAAATCGTACAAATATCAGGTGCTTCTTTAAATGGCAATGATGTGTTTCCCATCTATCAAAATTCATTTTCAAAATTCACTATTAATGCACCTTCGCTGCAAACAATAAATGCATTGCCACCATTGTTAGCACCTTATGGCAGATATACGCTTGCCTCAACTGCTGATGTATTATTTCGTCAACAAATCGGCACTATTCCGACAGACAATCCATTGATAGTATTTAACGATATCAACGGCAAAAAAACAGGATTTATTTGTGGTGAAGGTATTTGGCGTTGGCGAATGAATGAATATGCACAAACAAATACATTTATGGCAACTGATGAATTGATTAACAAATGCGTGCAGTTCTTGACCGTAAAGGGCGACAAACGAAGGTTTCGTGTGCATACACCAAAATCCATTTACAATGCAAACGAAGCCATACAACTCGACGCAGAATTATACAATGAAAGTTATGTATTAGTCAATGATGTAGATGCAACATGCGTAGTGAAAGGAGATAATCAAAAAGAATACACATACACTTTCGACAAAACTATCAACGCCTATACTTTAAATGCTGGCATCTTACCTGTAGGCAATTACACTGTCTCTGCTGCTGCTCATTATAAAGGAAAGAAAAATACGGCTGCTTGCCAATTTTCTGTTCGACCAATCATTGCGGAATCATTAAACACACAAGCAAATCATGGATTATTACAAGATATCGCAACACAAAGTGGTGGAAAATTTTATTATCCAAAAGACATGCAACACATTATTGATGATATAGAAAAAAATGATAAAGTAAAATCGATTCTGTATGATACATTTAACACACAGCCACTCATCGATAAAAAAATCTTGTTTTTTATTATTTTGTTACTGTTGATAAGTGAATGGTTTATTCGTAAATACAACGGAAATATTTGATATTTTTGATGTAACTTTTAAAATCTTAAAAAAGTATTTATGCAAAGAATAATTAAAATTGCAATCATTGTTTTCTTATCAACGCAATCGATAAATATGTTTGCTGTTGAAAAAGGCGATTTTCATGTCAATCTAACAACCAACTTAGGACATCATAGTTTTATTCCTACATATCAATTAAAACACTACAACGCTGCAAAATCTAAATTTGAAAAACTTGGTTTTATTCCAGGTGTGACCTTTAATATGGACTTTGCGGCAAGCCCATATTTTAGTATTGGTGGTTGGTTTACATTTTCTGGCAAACAATTTACCAAAGACAGCAGCAGTGTGCTATTTGATTTAAAATATAGAAGTTTTGGTATCGGTGTTCGTGGTGTTTTTCATTTGTATCAATTAATATCTGAAAAGGGAAATGCAAAATTGGATGCAGATAAATTTGATGTGTATTTACCACTTGCTATCGGTGGTGGTTTTCGCTTAAAAAGTAAAGAAAGCTCATTGCCAGAATATAAAAAATTTAAAGGTGGTGCTATTGTGGGCGCTGGCATCGGTATGACCTACTACTTTGTAGAACACATTGGCGCCAATTTGGAAGCTGGCTATTGCGAAGGCTCATACGCCAAAATTGGATTAGCATTTAAATTCTAAAAACTTCTATTTTACAAAAAAATGCTATTCGTACGAATAGCATTTTTTTTGTACAGACATTTATTTTAATGAATTGTTATAAGTAATTAATTTACGACAAGTACAATACATGGCTGGTCATCGATTTATAAGTAGTATATAAAGCTATTTAGCAAACTCAGTAGAAGAATTACAAGCCAATTTAGACATGTATCATCCAATAGGATAATTTAACACTAATAAAAGATAAAAACATTAAATTTGAAAGAAAAGAAAATACAATGGCACAAGTAATAGATAGACAAATAGTGGATTATTTACCATTATTAGGAAAAGAAGAAAAGAAAACGATATTGGATTTTATCAAATCACATATAAAGATAAAAGACAAACCAGAACGTATCAGTATAGAACAATACAATAAAGAATTAGAAGCTGCAGAAGCAAGAATTGATGCTGGAGAATTTTACACCCAAGAAGAGATAGAAAACATGATTAAATAAATGAAACAGCAACTATTGAAAATAAAATGGGATAAACAAGCGTGGATACAATTAGACAGAGCATACGAACATATCAAAGAAGATTCTGTACAGAACGCAGAAAAAGTAAGAGCAGAGATAATTAGTAAAATAAAAGAAATACCAAATCATCATTCAAAATACAGAGCAGATAAATACAAGGATAATAACGATGGAAGTTATAAATACTTTGAAATCTATCACTATAGAATCGCATTTAGAGTAACAGAAAAAACAGTAAAAATAATGCGAATCAGAAGCACACATCAGGAGCCATTAGAATATTAACACGACTTGTTCGTTACACTACACTACACTCACTCTCTGGTGTTGCCTTCGTTTTTTTAGTCATGCTTTTTGTAAGCCAACACACGATTAGCACTTTGTTCTGCAAGCAGAATAAAAGCCATGGCACAATACAAAAAATACAAAAAAAACATCAGGTAGCTACTTAAATACAATGTAATCTTATAGTACAAAAAAAGTGTAGTGAGATAAGAGACACAAGTAGTAAGAAAAAATATTACTACTCAATACTTACTACTTAATACTATTTTTTGTCTCATTAGCACACTATGTTAAATAGCCAACACCAAGCAAAACAAAAGCAAAAAGTAGATGTAGGTGAATATGCCTGTTATTGAATGGTATTCATGTTAATGAATTGTTATGAGTAATTAATTTTCATATAAACCTAAGTTCATACTACTCATTACTTCTACTCATTACTTATTAGTATCTTAGCACCGATTTTTACATTTCTAATTTTTAAATAGTATAAAATGAAAGTTACCGTTGTAGGTGCAGGAGCAGTAGGCGCAACCGTTGCCGATAATATTGCACGCAAAGAACTATGCCATGAATTGGTATTATTAGACATTAAAGAAGGTGTTGCAGAAGGAAAATCAATCGATATGATGCAGACTGCTGCCTTATTAGGATTTGACACAACAATCACAGGTTCTACGAATGATTACACAAAAACTGCAAACAGTGATGTTGTCGTAATCACATCTGGTCTTCCAAGAAAACCAGGCATGACGCGTGAGGAATTAATTGGTGTAAATGCAGGTATCGTTAAAGGTGTTGCGGAAAACATCTTAAAATATTCACCAAATACCATTTTTGTTATCATCTCTAATCCAATGGATACAATGACATACTTGGCGCTAAAAGCAACAGGTATTCCTAAAAATAGAATCATCGGTATGGGTGGCGCTTTAGATAGCTCACGTTTTAGATATTATTTATCTCAAGCAATCGGCTGTTCTCCATCTCAATTAAATGCTGATGTGATAGGCGGTCACGGCGATACAACAATGATTCCATTAACACGTTTGGCAACATTAGGTTCTACACCAGTTAGCGAATTATTAGACGCAGAAACATTAGCAAAAGTAGCTGCAGACACTATGGTTGGTGGTGCTACTTTAACAAAATTAATTGGCACTTCTGCTTGGTATGCTCCAGGTGCTGCTGGCATGGCTATCGTAGAGTCTATCTTACGCGATGAGAAAAAAGTAATCACTTCTTGTGTTTATTTAGAAGGCGAATACGGACAAACGGATATCTGCTTAGGCGTTCCTGTTGTTATCGGAAAAAATGGTTGGGAAAAAATCATCAACTATAAATTGAACGAAGAAGAACAAGCGGCTTTCAACAAAAGTGCTGACGCAGTTCGTGCAATGAACGATGTTTTAAAAACATTATCTATCTAATAGCTAAACGCTTTATATTTCAATAGGCATTTGCTTTTTGCAAGTGCCTATTTTTTTTATTTGCTTTAGCAACAATAAGCATGATATATCGTTATATTTAATGTATGAAATTCGCAGGAAAACTACTCTTCTCTATTTGCATTTTTCTTTCCGCTTGCAAAAAAAATGATACTGTTATCGTACAATTTCACATTACACAAACTAAGCACACGCCAAACAATCGTAGCTATGATTTAGATTTATCGAAATTAAAAATCTTATTTTCCAATTTTACGCTTATAGATGTAAATGGAAAATCAAGAGTAGTGAAAGATATCTTTTTATATGGCAATGGAAATAATAATTTTAGTTTTAAAATGCCAAAAGGCAATTATACTGCATTTACTTTTGCATTAGGCGTAGATGCTACTACCAATAATTTAATGCCTGCTTCATTTCCACCATCGCATCCATTAAGCGTAGAAAACGGTTTATACTGGGACATGTTGAAATATCGATTTATTGTTGCAGAAGGTAATATCGATGATTCTGCTTTAAAAAACGAAATACCAGATGCACCATTTTCTATGCACTTAGGTAGTGACACTTTATATACCATCATTAATGCAAGTGCAATACCTTATGATGGCACAAGTGTATTTATAAACTTAAATCTAGATAAGCTTTTTGTATTGGACAGCGATCCCTTTCAAATCACAAATTTCAGTAATCATAGTGAAGCTTCAGAAATTGCGAAAGGTATTGCCATAAAAGACAGCTTTGTGAATGGAATTACAACAAGCGTAGTATTGCCAAAATGATGAGAAAATTTTTCATAAGCTGTATAGGTGGTCTATTATTTTGTAGCTTGCTTTTTCATGCTTGTAATAAAGTAGAAACCTATACTCCGACACCATACATAGCACCAAATATTCAAAACTTTAGGCCATTGCCAATAGATGCAAACAATCCGATGACTGTAGAAGGAATTGCATTAGGCAAGAAATTATTTTTCGATCCCATTTTATCGAGAGACTCTAGCATCTCGTGTGCAAGTTGCCACAAGCAAGAACACTCGTTTTCTGATGACAGAATTAGAAGCATTGGTGTCGATGGCCTGCCGGGTGCTCGCCATGCAATGCCTTTAGTCAATTTAGCATGGCAGAAAGATCGTTTTTTTTGGGACGGAAGAACAAGCTCATTGCCAGAACAGGCATTGAAACCTATAGAAGATCCATTGGAAATGCATATTGCATTGCCAGAAGTCGTGCGTAGATTACAAAACAATTCAGAATATGTCGATTTATTTTGGAAAGCTTTCAGTGTTAAAGTAATTACTAAAGAATTAATGGCAAAAGCCATTGCACAATTTGAAAATACACTCATTTCTTACAATTCAAAATTCGACAAATATGCCAGAGGCGAAGTAGCATTAACAGATGCAGAATTGCGTGGCTTCGATATTTTTAAAACAGAAAAAGGTGACTGTTTCCATTGCCATAGCACCTCGGCACCGGAAGTATTTATTTCACCAGACAGAACCTTTGCCAATAACGGATTAGACTCTGTATCATCTGCGTTGGATTTTATTGATTTCGGTTTGGGAAAATTTACTGGAAATATGGCAGACAACGGAAGGTTTAAAATTCCGACCTTGCGCAACTTGGCATTTACTGCTCCTTACATGCATGATGCACGATTTGCAACATTAGATGAAGTTATCGATTTTTACAATGATGGACCAAAAGGCTCGCCAACATTGGAGCCAATCATGCGCGAGAAAGCCAACAAGCGCCTAGAAACTCAGTTTCATTGGGGACTGAATTTAAGCACAACAGAAAAAGCTGATTTGAAAGCATTCTTATTAACTTTATCCGACTCCAGCTTTATTCAATAAAATATTTAATCACTGATTCAATTGTGCTTGATAACTTGCTGCAACATCAGGCTGGCCTATATTATTATAAGTAAGCACTAAATTTTGTAGTGCACTTTTGTTTTTAGCATCTAATGTCAATACTTTTTTGTAGTAGGAAATGGCATTATCATATTGTTTTAAAACAGCATAACAATTACCACTATTATTGTAAGCGTTAATTTTTGTAAGCGTTGCCGCATTTCTTGATTCTATTTTTTTATAGCAATTTAATGCTGTTTGAAAGTCGTTATATTTTGCATACCAATTGCCATAATTATACCAAGTATCTGCGTTGCTACTATCTAATTGTATAGACTTTTCTAATGCCATTTTTGCTGTTTTCAAATCATTCGTTTCAGTAAGCACCATGCCATACGTA
>JADKZZ010000162.1 GCA_020848475.1 Chitinophagales bacterium
AGCGATTTGCATACGAGTTGGCAGAAGTAGAAATCAAGGCAACGAATACAACAAGCGCTGATGTGAAATTGAGCGCAGCTGCTTCAGAAGCATTATTCAATTCTTTAAAATTTTATGCAGCAGAAACCGGATCGAAAGCATTCTTATCACAGTATCCATTGTCGTTTGGCTCTATCTATCCTAAAATGGAACCTGCTCAACCAGAAAAGTTGACACCGGTTTTTAAATCAACACAAGCAATGATTAATGACACTTATAAACCTGGCGAAAGTAAAACTAGTAAAGGAATAATAATTTGTATAGCAAAAGCAGCAAAAACAGTGGACAAAATCATTGTCATCAATCAAGAATTTGGTACGAATAAATCGTATGCTTGTCCAGCAAAATTATAAAGAAATTTACTATAAGAAATCAGCATCAAAATGCAATGGCAATAAATCTTTTATGGATTTAAAATGAAATATTTCGCCACTTTCGCCCATTAATATTATTTCGATATTTTGATGGTGTTTACATTCCGCTTCAAAAATTGTTTGCCGACAAATGCCACAAGGAGCAGCTGGCTTCGTTACAGGATTTTTGATGCTACTACAAGTGATAGCAATGGCACTTATTTTTTCGTGCGATGCAAGTGATGCTGCAGCACTCAATGCCGTTCGTTCTGCACAAAATCCGATAGGATAGGAGGCATTCTCTTGATTGCTTCCATGAATTATTTTCCCATTGTTCAATAATAACGCAGCACCTACATTAAAGTTAGAATAAGGCGCATAACTTCCTTCTTTTGCTTTTTTAGCTTCTTCCATCAAATGCTGATATTTTTCTGGCACCTCATGCCAACTTGTATAGCATATATAGTTGATTTCAATTTTCACTAAATTTTGCATGTTTATATAGCTTGTTTCTTTTGAATAATTTAAAGATAGTTTTTTTAGCTAACTTTGAAAATATATTTTTTAAACGCCAAATAAAATATTTTACTGTTTTGTCTGTTTGTTTTTCTTAAGTTGTAAAAAATGGGAAACAAGTGCTCCTGTCATAAACATTGTATCACCTATTATTGCAGACACTGTGTTTATGCAAGATTCGATTTTTTTACACTTTAATATAAAAGACAAAAATCTTCAATCTTATAAAATTATTTTGTTCAATCAGTACACTAAGAAAATATGGTACAAAGAGGAAGCAAATGTAACAAGTGCTGATTTTAATTTTTCTAAAAAAATATTTTTTGAACTTCAAGCAGATACAACAGCTTATGTCAATGTGTTAGGTGTAGACAAAAATGGCAATACTGGTGTTGCTGGTCATGCTTTCTATCTAAAAAAATAAGATTATTCAACCATGAGTCGTTCAACAAGCTTGCGAACGCCAATGCTTGCTTTTTCTGTAATGTATTCTATTGGTTGAATATTCGAAACAACAGGTCTGTTTGGGTCAATAACATATTTTGGTACTGTATAGTCTGTATAGTGTAACAAGCCTGCTGCTGGATAAACGACTAGAGAAGTACCGATTACAATAAAAATATCAGCTTTAGCGGCTAATTTAGCTGCTGCATCCATCATAGGAACAGGCTCACCAAACCATACAATATGCGGTCGCAATTGCGATTGTTTTTCACATTTATCACCATTTACTAAATCGATTTTCCAATCGTAAACTAATCGTTCATCAGCAGTGCTTCTTACTTTTAATAATTCACCGTGTAAATGTAATACGTTTTTCGAGCCTGCGCGTTCATGTAAATCATCGACATTTTGAGTGATAATTTGTACATTAAATTTTTCTTCTAATATTACCAATTGTCGATGAGCATCATTGGGTTCACAAGTCAATAATTGCTTTCGGCGTTGATTGTAAAATTCTAAAACCAAATCGCGATTATTTAACCAAGCATCATAGGTTGCCACTTCTTCAATGCGATGGTTTTCCCATAAGCCATCACCATCTCTAAAAGTTTTAATACCACTCTCAGCACTAATTCCTGCGCCACTTAATATCACTATGTTTTTTTTATCCAAGGTGTTTTGTTTTATTAACTTACTTCAATACTCGTCTGATACAATCGAGTTGATGAGTGTGTCTTTCTAAAGTATGATTAAAGATGCCTTGTTCATCAAGTGTATCTATACGTACACAACCAGATGCGTGTATAATTTCTAACTTGTTTTGTTTTTTAATAATAATACCTACATGTATAATGCGATTATTTGCGTTCTTAAAAAAAGCTAAATCGCCACTTATACAATTAGCAAATGCAATTTTTTTTCCTTGTGTGGCTTGTTGATATGCATCTCTCAATAATTGTATTTGATGTACTCTAAATACAACTTGCGTAAATCCTGAACAGTCGATACCTAAACAAGTTTTTCCGCCCCATAGATAAGGCGTATTCAAAAATAATTTGGCAGTTTTAATAATGTCATTATTATTGTTAGCAGTGTCGAATGCTACATAACTACCTAATGGATAACGTATGCCTTTTTTGTTTAAAAGTAAATTAGAAACACAATGTTTGTTAGAGTTCTTCTTTTTTTCTTGTTCAATATATTGTTTGTTATCAATCCAGCCTTCGTATTTATCTTGATGTATTCTTATTTTACTCCATTTTTCTGTCCTTTCTAAGATGTCAAATGTTTCTCCAAATAGTAATTGGTTTACCATTTCTGAAGCATCGGCAGCTTCTTTCCGCATAGGCACAACTGACAAATGACATATTCCATTCATGTTGCAAATATCTTAAATAATTTGTCATTTCTATTTATTTGGCTTGACTTACATCAAGTTTTTATTCATATAGTTAACTTTTTTTTAATCTGCTATTGACAATTAGGAATAATTAATTTAAACTTGCATTGAACATAAACCCCATGTCCAATGTATTTCTTATTTCGCTATACGCGAAGACTAATTTTGTCTTCAGTTAGAAGTGTATCTACTTTAATCGTGCTTAGCATTCTTATGTTAAGCCATTTAAGTTTGTATGCACAGCTCAATGCTAACTTTACTATGAGTAAAGATAAAGGTTGTGCACCATTGTATGTTACCTTTAATAATACTTCAACCGGAAACCAAGATAGCTGTTTTTGGGATTTAGGTATTAATGGTAATACTGCTGATGAGTGTAATCCGAGTGCCATTTTTAACCAGCCTGGTACATACAATATTAAATTGACGATTTATAAAGGAACACAAACTTCGACTATCACTAAAGTAGTAACAGTTTTTAGAGATCCAATATCTCGTTTCGATGCAGCACCACGTACTGGTTGTGTGCCTTTTAATGTTCAATTTTCAGATTTATCAACTGTAGGTGATGCACCAATTACTTCATGGTTGTGGGACATGGGCGATGGTAGAACAGAAACCGTGAAAAACCCTTTACATACTTATACATTTAGCGGTAATCTTACGGTATCTCTTATTGTTACAGATGCAAATGGTTGTAAAAACACAGAAACCGTTCGTGATTTCATCAAAAAAGCAACACCACCAACTGTAGATTTTACTGTAAACAAATCGCAAACTTGTTTGCTTCCTTTTCCAGCAATATTCCAAAGTACAGTTACCTCTGCTTCGCCTGTTACTTATACTTGGAATTTTGGAAATGGTGATGCCTCATCTATTGCAAATCCAACTTACAACTATACCAATATCGGTACATACAATGTCTCATTAACAGTTAAAGATCAAAATAATTGTACGGCAACGAAAACAATACCAAGTGCAGTAAAAATTGAACGCTTTAAAGTAAATGCTTCTGTGCCCAATCCATTATGTACTGACCAAGCAGTAACGCCAAGTGTAAACTCAACTTATAATCCTATTTTTTGTAATTGGAATTTTGGCGATGGTAATATCTCAAATATCGTCTTTCCAAACATTAGCTATGCAAATACAGGTAATTATACAATTAATCTAAAAGCTACAAATCTAGAAGGTTGCCGCGATTCAATGACGCAAAATGTGACCGTTAATCTTTCACCAAAAGCTGCATTTTCAGCTGATGTGTTAAAATCTTGTATGCCATATACGGTTAATCTAAGCAATAGCTCACAAAATGGCAGTTCTTATAAATGGTTTATTAGTGGTCCGAATGGTTTTTTTCAAACCTACACATCTGCATCACCTTCTGTAAATTTACCCAATAGAGGTTCGTATGATGTTAAGTTGGAAGTTACATCTGCAAGCGGTTGTACTGATGTTTTAAATATGCCTCAATATTTATGGATTGGCCCTGACCAAATCAATGCCACTGCAGATAAAATGGAAGGTTGCGAAGATTTAAAAGTTTTCTTCAATGCCAATCTTACTCACAATTGGACTCCAAGAAGCATTGTTTGGGACTTTGGCGATGGCACTACAGGTACTGGAGAAAATCCTGTTCATACCTATATGAATCCAGGTGATTATACAGCCAAAGTAACGGTTACTTATGATGCGCCATGCGAGTCATTGGTTGATGTTGTTGGTCCAATTCATGTAGGTGGTAAATATCCTTTTAATGGCACTATGGATTATGATAAAGTTTGTGTAAACAAAGAAATGGTTACTTATACTGCTACTGGTGGTATTCCTACGACAGAATTTATTTGGATTTATGGTGATGGTACAGGTCAAGGTAGAAATACTACTCATATTTATACGGAACCTTCTCAACCAAGAAAATACAATGTGCAACTTATTGCTATCAATAACACTTGTAGAGATACACTAGATGTTCAAGAAATTTTTGTAGCTTATCCAAAAGCGGCATTTAATTATTCTTCTACATGTAATAGTCAAAAGGTAGATTTTGTTAACTTTTCTAAAGGACACACTGCTGCTACTTGGGATTTTGGTGATGGCACTATTCTGTCAACTTTAGATAAAAATTTATCACATACATATGCGCCAGGAACTACACAAGTAACTGCGTCTTTAGTTGTACGGAATGACTCGACAGGTTGTATTGATACTTTAGTGAAACTGATTAAATTTTCTAATATCGATTCTTTCCGATTTACGACATCTACAAAAATGGGTTGCAAACCATTAACAGTAACGTTGACCGCTGTTGAAGATACCAATATTGTAGCTTATTTATGGGACATTGGCAATGGAACATTAGTGTTCGGAAATAACTATGTAGCTAAATATTTTAACGAAGGAAAATTCGTTGTGAAAATGTTTGTCAAATATAGAAATGGATGCGTCATGGAATCAACACAGAAAGATACCATTACCGTGATTGGCGTTAAACCTAATTTTAATTTTGATAAAGCGAGTGGTTGTGTGCCAGCAATTATAAATTTAAAAGATACTAGCCAATCTAGATTTTCTCCATTGTCAAATTATACTTGGAATTTTCATGATGGAAGCACTGCAAGTGGAAGTGAAGTATCTCACACTTTTAATGCCTTAGGCTCGTTTCCAGTTAAATTAACAGTAGAAAATCAATACGGCTGTAAAGATTCTATAACTAAACCTGTGACAATATCTGAAGTGAAAGCAGATTTTGACATTGACGTAAATAATGTATGTGGTGGTAAACCAATAAAATTCATTAATCAATCATCTGCAAATGCGACAACATTCCTTTGGGACTTTGGTGATGGCACTACTTCTACAGATACTTTTCCTATTCATACATACTCACAAGAAAGAAATTATACCATTAAACTGACTGTTACTGATGGAAATGGTTGTTCAAATACTATGGTAAAACCAGGCTTTGTGAAAATCAAAAATATACATGTCAATTTTACTGCAAGCCCAACTTTTAAAACATGTCCAGATTTAATTACAGATTTCCAATTACAGAATCCAAATAATCTACAATTGTCATCTGTTCAATGGGATTTTGGTAATGGAAATACAAGTAATGACAATAACTACAATCCGCAAGGTGTTTATACACGTTCAGATTCATTCGATGTAAAATTGATTGTTACTGACAATAATAATTGCGTGGATACGGTATTCAAACCAAAATACATCATCGTGTCAGGCCCATCTGGTAGTTTTAATTTTATGCCAGATACAGGTTGTGCACCGTTTAACGTAACTTTTGATGCTCAATTTAAAAATACAACAACAACAATCTGGGATTTTGGTAATGGAGACACGCGTGAAGATAGAACATTAGCCAACCAATCAACTTATACTTATAGACGCGAAGGTGAGTTTACGCCAACTTTAGTTTTAAAAGATGATTATGGTTGCACTGTGAATATCATCTCTACAAAAAAAGTAAATGTCGCTCGTATGGTACCTTATTTCGGTGTAGATAAAACAAGTGTTTGTAGTGGTTCAGGTAGCGTGGCAATTAATGACTCATTATATACTTCTCCAAATTCACCAATAAAAGAATTTTACTGGACATTTACCGATTCTACAAATATACCAACTCGCGGTGTTAGTGATACATTTATTCCAGTGGGAATGGGTTCGTATAAAATAAACTTTTTTGCAGAAAATACTTTTGGTTGTATCGTAAAAGACAGTGTTCGAGTCGGTGTTTATTCAACGCCAGTAATTGCAGCTATCGACGATAAGTTAATTTGTAAAGGAGAAGAAATAGCTTTGCAAGTAGAAGGTAATCCATCTAGAGTATCTTGGTCACCGAATAGATTTTTAAATGTTAATAATAGCCAAAATGTAATTGCTAAACCTGATTCTAGTACGCAGTATATCGTCAAAGCTTATAATTATCCGCAATGTCCCGTGTATGATACGGTAAATATTACCGTAAAAACCAAGCTCGCTGCACGTGCTTATCCAGACACTAATATTTGTATTGGCGATACAGTTCAGCTGCATGCATTAGCAGAAAATACATCATTGAATACAACTAAAATTACTTGGATGTCTTCACCGACTTTGACGACAAATACTTTAGATCCATACGCATTTCCGAGAACAAATACTACATATTATGCTTTGTTTGAAAATGGAAAATGCCAAATGCAAAAATTACCTGTTGTGGTTAATGTAAAACCATTGCCAACTGTAACGGCCGGTCAAGATCATATCATCATCAAAGGCCAAGAAGTACAAGTAGATGCCACTTCGCCAAATAATGTTTCGTATTTATGGAGTCCTGACTATAAGCTTTCTTGCACGCAATGTCCAACACCAATGGCATCTCCTGAGGTAGATACTTTCTATTATGTTACCGCAATTACTGAATATGGTTGCAAAGCCACAGATAAGTTACGCATTAGAGTAATAGAAGATTGTGCCGGAAAAATGGTATATGTGCCTAATACTTTTACACCAAATGGCGATGGCCAAAATGATATTTTTAAAGTGTATGGGCCAGGTGTAGCATCGGTAAAAGAATTACGCATCTTTAATCGTTGGGGACAAATCGTGTTTGAAACAAACGATCCAGAAAACATTGGCTGGTTTGGTACATTCAACGGACAAGAATTAAATCCTGGTGTGTTTGTCTATTATATGGATGTAGAGTGTATCAATGGCGAACGTACCATTAAGAAAGGTGACATCACCTTGTTGAGATAAAAACAACCCTTGAAACATAAATTTTATAACCCTAATTTTTGAAACATGAAAAATATTATTTTAGGCGCTTTGCTGTTGATTTTGGCTTATCAGTCAAGATCACAGGATATTAATTCGTCACAATTTTATGCCTTGCCATCAAATGTAAATCCAGCATTTACTGGCTTCTTCAACAACGATTATTATGTTGCTGCGGCATATAAAAACCAATGGAGTAGCGTGTCCGCACCTTTTCAAACAGTAGGTGCTACAGGACAAGTTTCTTTGCTAAAAAATAAAAGACCTAACTCTATTGTAGGTGTTGGCGTAGATATTATTCATGATAGAGCAGGCTCTACTAGCTTTAATACGAGCTTGTTTAATTTGAATGTTTCGTATTTGCAAGTATTAGACGTAAAACGACAACATATAATTGGCGTTGGTTTTCAAAATAGCCTTGTTATGCGCAGATTTGATTTAAGTAAAGCAACTTTTGGTAATCAATTCAATGGATACGACGGATTTGATCAAGGTATTAATCCAGGAGAGTCTGGTTTAAATACTAAACAATTAGATTATAACTTAGGAATTGGTGGTTTATATACCTATTCGCCAAAAGAACACAATAATGTTTATGTAAGTTTTTCAGCATTTAATTTGACACGTCCAAATGTTTCATTTTATGACAATACTGAGCACAGATTATACACGCGTTTTACTGCATTTGCTGGTGGTGAAGTTTCATTAAAAGGTAGCTGGTCTTTATTGCCTTCTGCTATTTTTCAAAAACAAGGCCCTAGTATGGAAATCATGGTAGGCAGCTTTGCAAGATATGGACTTGTGCGCAATAGAAAAGAAATGTTAGGTATCAATTTTGGTGTGTGGTATCGAGTCAATGATGCCGTCGTGCCTGCTGTAAAAGTGGAATATAAAGGATTTAATATCACCGTTAACTACGATATCAATGTTTCTAAACTTACCAAAGTAAGCAGATTTAATGGCAGTGGTGAAATTTCTATTTCTTATTCTGGTTTATTATTCAAAGAACATAAAAAACCTACAAAACCAATCTTTTGTCCTACAGCAGGATTCTAATTTAATGTATGTATTAGAAAATAAATAAATTTATCGAAAAGCCCATCGTTTTTATTGGGGTTTGATGGGCAATTTCAGTACCGAGTTGTATGTTCCTACATCAACTCGGTTACTTTTTTTGTTATAATTTTAAATATGTTATATTATTCTTTTTTCTTCATTTTTTATTGAGATTTATCCAAAATGCTATCATTCTATTCAACATTTAATTAATACTTAACGCTGTGTAGTTTTTTTATATAAGAATAGTATTGCCAATTACTTATTTTTGTTTCCTTGATTTAGCTGCTAAATCATTCAAACAATGCAATTAGTTTAACATGAAGGTTTTAAAATTTGGAGGCTCTTCCGTAGGTTCAACAGACAATATAAAACGTATTATCGAAATAGTACGTGCTGAATTAGACAAAAATGAAGAAGTCGTATTAGTATGTTCTGCATTTAGTAAAGTTACAGATCAATTAATTAATGCCGGAAAACTGGCAGAAAAAAAAGACAATAAAACTTATCTCGAAATTTTTGAGAGTTTTAAAGAACGTCATCGATTAGCAATTGCAGAGTTGGTTAGCGACGAAGAAATCAAAGCAGTGATGATGGAAGAGTTTGTCGAAAGCATGCTGCGTGTAGAAGACATCTTGAATGGCATTAATTTGTTAGGCGAATTATCAGACAAAACATTAGCCAACTTAGTGTCGTATGGCGAGCGTTTCTCATCATTCATCGTTGCTGGCGCTCTTCGAAGTGCTGGCTTAAATGGCATTTATGTAAATGCAACAAAACTTATCCGCACAGATTCTAATTATTTATCGGCAAAAGTAAATTTTGAAAAAACTAATAAAAATATTCTTGATTTCTTTGAAGCAGTAAACGGCGTTGCCGTAGTCACCGGTTTTATTGGCTGTAACGAACATGGAGATGTAACCACGCTCGGTCGTGGAGGCTCAGATTTTACGGCAGCAATTTTTGGCGCTGCACTAAAAGCAGATGCCATTGAAATATGGACAGATGTTGATGGCGTTCTAACTGCCGACCCTCGTCGTGTAGAACAGGCTTTCACTATTCCTACTTTGTCTTATAAAGAAGCCATGGAATTATCACATTTTGGTGCAAAGGTTATTTATCCGCCAAGTATTCAGCCTGCTTATATCAAAAATATTCCTTTGGTCATTAAAAATACTTTCAATCCTACGCATCCAGGTACTTTCGTTTCTAAAGATTCTGGTAAGTCAAATAATGACATTAAAGGTATATCGTCAATTTCTGATATCGCCGTGTTGCGCATGGAAGGCACTGGTATGGTTGGTGTAGTGGGTATTGCATCAAGATTATTTGGTTGCTTGTCTCGCGCAGGAATTAATATCATCTTCCTGACACAAGGCTCATCTGAACATTCGATTTGTTTTGGTATTGTGCCTAATGAAATAAAAAAAGCACAAAAAAGTGTAGAAGAAGAATTTAGGTATGAAATTCAAAATAGACAAATTGCACCATTAGTAGTCGAAACAAATAATTCTATAATTGCCGTTATCGGCGAAAATATGTCCAACGTGCCAGGCGTATCTGCTAAAATGTTTAAAGCACTTGGAAAAAATGGTATTAACGTAAATGCAATTGCACAAGGCTCATCGGAATTAAATATTACTGCTGTTATTGATAAACACAATGAAGCAAAAGCATTAAACGCATTACACGAAATCTTTTTTGAAAGTGATGTACATTCTGTAAATATTTTCTTGGTCGGACCAACAGGCTTGATTGGCAAAACTTTATTAAAACAAATTCACAATCAGTTTGAATATCTCAAAAAAGAGAAATCCATGCAGATAAATGTTACTGGTATTATCAACTCTAATAAAATGTTGATAGATAGCAATGGCATCGATTTATCAAACTGGGAAACTACACTCGTCGAAAAAGGAGAGAAGTCTGATTTAGATAATTTTACAAATAAAATAATAGACTTAAACTTTGCCAACTCTGTATTTGTTGATTGTTCTGCCAGCAAAAATGTGGTAGAGTTTTATGAAAAACTTTTGAAAAAGAGCGTGTCAATTGTAACACCTAATAAAATTGCCAATACGCTTAGTCAAGATAAATATGTTCGCCTACGTGAATTAGCAAAAAAATCTAATGCTCAGTTTATGTATGAAACCAATGTTGGTGCAGGTTTACCAGTTATTGGCGTATTGCATTCTTTATTGAATTCAGGAGATAAAATTTTAAAAATAGAAGCTGTGCTTTCTGGCACTTTGTCCTTTATTTTTAATACGTATAAAGGAGACTTAAAATTTTCTGATGTTGTGCTTGATGCTAAAGCAAAAGGCTTTACAGAGCCTGATCCACGTGACGATTTATCAGGTTTAGATGTCGCACGAAAAGCATTAATTCTTTCCAGAGATAGCGGTGCACAAATGGAATTAAGCGATATCAAAGTAGAAAATTTAGTGCCTGAAAATTTACGCGAAGTAGATGTGAAAACTTTCCTTGATAAACTTCCAGAACTTGATGCATTGTATGAGTCAATGAAAAAAGATGCAGAAAGCAAAGGTAATGTTTTGCGCTATATGGCCGTGATTGAAAATGGCAATGCAGCAATCGAATTAAAGCAAGTCGATGCCCAACATCCATTCTACAACCTAAGTGGTAGCGATAACATGATTGTGTTTACTACAGAGCGTTATAAAAACAATCCTTTAGTAATTAAAGGACCTGGCGCTGGTGCAGAAGTGACAGCAGCTGGCGTTTTCGCAGAAATTATTACTATCGGAAATTATATGGCTGATTAAATTTTAGAGAAAAAGCAATGAGATTTAATTTTTAAAAGCATTGCTAAATACTTAAGTATAATGAAAGTTGGAGATAAAATAAGAGTATTTGCACCTGCAACAGTAGCCAATGTGGCTTGTGGTTTTGATGTGTTAGGATTTGCCATTGACAAACCAGGCGATGAACTAATCATGGAAATTACTGCAGAAAAAGGTGTTGTCATTGAAGAAATAGAAGGTGATGATGGTGTGTTGCCACGCGATGCTAAAAAGAACTCTGCCACTGTTGCGATTCAAGATTATTTAGATTTTATAGAAGCGGATTTTGGTTGCAAAATTTGGTTGAAAAAGATGATGCCAAGTGGCAGTGGTTTAGGTAGCAGTGCAGCAAGTGCAGTAGCAGGTGTGTTTGCAGTCAATATGTTGTGCAATGAGAAACTAACGAAACAAGAATTGATGCCATTCTTATTGCATGCAGAAAAAGCAGCATGCGATGCCGCCATTGCTGATAATGTTGCAGCAAGCTTATTTGGTGGTTTTATTTTGGTTCGTAGTTATGAGCCTTTAGATATCCTTCAAATTCCAGTGCCCGAAGATTTGTGGTGCGCTGTTATTAATCCGCATGTGATTGTTCTGACAAAAGATGCACGCGAAATATTACCTAAAAATATTCCGTTGGCACATTCCTTGCGTCAAAGTGCAAACGTTGGTGGCATGATGGTTGGTTTGTTGCGCGGCGATTACGATTTAATTGGCAGAAGCTTAGTAGATTACATTGCAGAACCTTATAGAAGCAAGCTTATTCCTGGTTTTTATGAAATGAAAAATGCAGCAAAAAATGCAGGCGCTCTAGGCGGTAGCATTAGCGGCTCAGGACCAAGTGTGTTTGCCTTGTGCCATGGCAAAGAAATAGCATATAAAGTTGGAGAGGCGATGAAAAACGTCATGAACGAAATGAATATCGGTGCTGATGTTTATGTAAGCAAGGTAAATAACCAAGGGCCAAAAGTATTGCCACTTATTGATTAATTTTTCCACCAATTATAAGAAATGAGCAATAATGTTCGCAAAAAAATAAAATTATTGTTAGCGAATACGAAGTGCAACATTTAAAAATACAATAAAAATATACACATGAAATTATATTCCACAAAACACATTTCTCCAGATGTTGACTTGAAAGAAGCCGTATTAAAAGGACTTCCATCGGATAATGGCTTGTATATGCCTTATGAAATAAATCCTTTACCTCAGAAATTTTGGGATAATTTAGATAATTATACATTTTGTGAAATGGCATTTCATGTGGCCAAACATCTCATTGGCGATGCAGTACCTGATGAAGCACTGAATAAAATTATCCAAGATGCTTACAATTTTGATGCTCCTTTAATTGAAGTCGGTGACTATTCTGTATTAGAATTATTTGATGGCCCAACATTAGCGTTCAAAGATTTTGGCGCTAGATTTATGGGCAGATTGATGGGTTATTTCTTAAAAGACAATGATAAAGAAGTCAATATTTTAGTGGCAACTTCTGGCGATACAGGCTCGGCGGTGGCACATGGCTTTCTGAACGTAGAAGGCATACACGTTACCATTCTTTATCCAGCAGGAAAGGTGAGCGATATTCAAGAAAAACAATTTACAACACTTGGCGCAAATATAACTGCTATTGAAATTGATGGCACTTTCGATGATTGCCAAGCATTAGTAAAACAAGCTTTTTTAGATAAAGAATTAAATGAGAAATTAACTTTGTCGTCTGCAAACTCAATAAATATTGCACGTTTGATTCCGCAATCATTCTACTATTTTTATGCGTATAAACAACTCGATGATAAATCATTGCCATTGTATTTCAGTGTTCCTTCTGGTAATTTCGGCAATTTAACAGCAGGATTGTTTGCTAAAAAAATGGGCTTGCCCATCACAAAAATGATTGCTGCAAATAATTCAAATGACATCTTTACAATATATCACGAAACTGGTGTTTTTGAACCTAAGCGCTCTGTCCAAACTTTGTCGAATGCAATGGACGTTGGAAATCCAAGCAATTTTGCACGAATGATGGATATATTTGCAAATGATGTACAAAAAGTTCGCGAAGAGATTGCTGCATATTCATTTAATAACGAGCAAACAGCAAGCTGCATTTCAAATATCTTTGAAGAATATAATTATATTATGTGCCCACATACAGCAGTTGGATATTTAGGCATGGAAGAGTTTGTATTAGATAATGATTTGAATCCATATTATATCAATGGTGTGATTTTATCGACAGCGCATCCTGTTAAATTTGGCGAACTTGTTGCACCATTAATTGGCGAAGAAGTAGCAATACCAGAAAGATTGCAATCCATAATTAATGGCAAAAAGTTATCCATTCCAATGTCAGCAAATTTTGATGTTTTCAAAGCGTGGTTGATGAGTAAATAATTGACTTTTTCTTTTGAAATAACATTTTTTTATTTGCTTAAATATTTCCAAAAAAGCTACCTGGTGTATAACACACAATACTAATTTACACGACTTATTATTTTTTTTAAAAAATGGAAAATGAAAGTTGTGCTATCAATTTTTAATTTCATTTTCAATAAACAAAATCTTATATTTATTGTGTAATCAATAAAGATGAGACGTTTTTTTACATTATTATTTTTCTGTTTCTCCTTATCTGCTTTTTCTCAAATTAGATATAAAGATGAGATGTTTAGTATCTCAAAACATACTGACGTAATGTATGGTCGCAATTACGATAATAAAAATCAATTGACCGATTTATTAATGGATGTGTATGAACCACAAAGTGATACGGTAGCATTACGTCCAATTATTTTTTTTGTACATGGTGGCTCATTTGTAGGCGGTGATAGACAGGATCAATCTATTGATAAGATTGCTGAATTCTTTGCAAAGAAAGGCTATGTCACAGCAAATATCGAATACCGTGTACAACAAACTACACTTATTTCTCCATTTGTTGATTTTGCTGATATGTATAATTGGTATCGTGCCATTACACGTGCCACTCATGATTTAAAAGCCGCAATTCGTTATGTAAAAAAAGATGTCGCAACAAATTATAATCAGTATAAAGTGGATACCAATTCCATATTTATTTATGGATCATCTGCTGGTGCAATTACTGCATTACATACCGTATTTTTAGATGACACATTAGAGATGAATCCGCAATTTAGAGTGGCATTTAGAGAAATGGGCGGACTCGATGGAAATAGTGGAAATCCTGGATATTCGATGAAAGGAATAAAGGCGATTGTGAGTTGCAGTGGCGCAATTGCTGACTTAAATTACATGAATAATAATAGAGACATTGAATATCTCGGTTTTCATAATAATCCAGATTTGACAGTGCCTTTCGATGTGGGTTGCTTCGTTACAGTGGCATGTTGGTTGGGTAATTTTTATGGCGCCAATAAAATTTTTCCTAAAATCAGGAGCAACGGAACTTATGCCGAATTTTATCCTGTAAATCGACTAGGTCATCCTGTTGATCAAGTTAGCGATACCGTAGCACGACCTATGATATTGCAGAAAACAACCGATTTTTTATATAGAATCATGAATCAACAAATAGTGACTTCTATTAGAAATAATGTTGTACAATCATTTGAATTATTTCCCAATCCTTCTAAAGGAAATTTTACAATTCAACTGCCACGCGCATTGCAATATAAAGCTGTACGTGTTGTTATTACTGATGTTGTAGGGGAAAATGTTTTTTCAGTACTTGCAGAAAATAAAGAAAATATAGATTTGAATGTTGACTTAGCAAATGGCATATATGTTGTGAGTATTATTGCTTCTGAACAACAATATTTGTCAAAACTTACAATTCAACAGTAAGCATTTATTTTTCTTCTATGGTGTAATTGGTGCTGTTGATTGGATTAATTCTCGCTATATCATTTCCTGTAAATCGCGTAGCATAATTAGTGAATTTCCTAGTTTTTTTTTGGTGTCGAATATCTGGTCGATAATAATCTGTAGAAATTATCTGAGCACCACTGCGAAAGGCTGCATCTTGTTGTGAATAGTCAACACTTCGATTTTGAATATTAGGGCCATCAGCTCTTGTTCGCACAATAAATCCTTTTTGAACAGCTTTTTTGATTTCATTTTCATGTTGTAATGCATCATCATATTTGATAAATGCAGCCTCAGCTGTGTTAACATCGCTAAATACAAACATGGCTCTGTCTTTTAATGAAAAATGATTTTTCGTATAAGTATCTCTTTGCTGCATGACTATGAATATAAACTTGCCTCGTGCATTATTTAATGTTGGAAAATTACCTGCTAATACTGCATCTCTTAGTGTAGCAAACGTATCGCGCACCTCATCAGGTGTGATTACCTTTTGCAAACTTTCGCCAAAAATTTCTCTTACTTCCTTGTCTAAGTCATCGCATAATGCTGGCGTGAATTGTATGGCTTTTGTGAAATGAAATGGCTTTATTTTATCGGCAATAGTTTCTTCTTTACATTCAATCATAATATAAATAGGCAAATGATTGGGATGCGTATCACTCCATTTTTTAAAATCACTCAACATACTTTTGAATGTGAAATAGTGTGTGTTGTAGTCAATATCAGGAATATGCATCACTTTAAATCCTGGCTCTTTTAGCGCTGTTATTTTTGATATTTTAGGTTTGCCTAATAAATTATTTTTTTTGCGTTTGTAAAAATGTCCACCATTTGGATCGGCATATACATCGATTTCAAAACTACGCAAATGAAAACTATCTAATTGTGTAAATATTGGTTCATGTGCATAATCTAAATCCTTCGGATTGTATTCTTTTGGTAAAATCGCGGCAAGGCCTTTCAGAAAACGAAGAACAAATTTATTGGCTCGTAAATGATAACTATTATGACTCCCTATCGTTTGAATTTGATTTATCTTTAATTGCTCAATAATTTTATTTTCTTGAGCAATGACATTGGCAGTTAATAAAATGAAAACATAAAAGATAATTCTCATAAATAGTTTGATGCATTTATAAATTATTCTGCAATAATTCCTATGTTTTGTTTGTCAGCTGCCGAAATAGGATTAATTCGTGCAAGTTCATTATTCGGAAAATTACACGAATAATTAGTAAACATTCCTGGCGAAGATACATGTCTTGTATCTGGTCTGTAATAATCTGTTGAAATCATTTGAGCGCCACTGCTAAATGCAGCATGTTGTTGCTCGTAGCTTCCATTTTTATTCTGCACATTAGGCTCGTCACTTCTAGTGCGCACCATATATCCGGCTTGCACAGCTTGTATAGTTTCTGCTTGTTTTTCAATTGGATTATCATATCCGATAAATGCGGCTTCAGGCTTGCCAGGCTCAGACATTATAAACATTGCTCTGCCTTGCAACGAAGGATGTGCAACAAGATATTCGTCTTCGGCACCACCTTGCATCACAAAAATAAATTTGCCTCTACTGTCGCCAACTGTTGGCCAATTTTTTGCCAGTACAGCTTCTTCTAATGTGGCATAAGCACCTCGTATTTGGTCAGGCGTAATTATTTTTTTTAAGTCAGCACCAAACACACTTTTTATTTCATCGTCGATAGCACTCGCAAGCGCAGGCGTGTATTTAATTGCTTGTTGAAATCCTAAAAATCCTAAAACATCACCAACAGTTTCTTCTTTCGTTTCCACTAAAATAAACAATGGCAAATGATTGGGATGTGCATCAGACCATTCGTTTAATGCGGTTAACATTTTTTTGAAAGTGTAATAATGCGTTTCGTAGTCAATATCTGGAATGTGTAATATTTTCAAACCTGGTTGCTGTAAATCTGCAATATGCGACTCAACGGTCATATGTACAAATCTATTGCCATTCCTATTATAAAACCTTCCACCATTCGGATCGTTATAAATATCAATTTCAAAACTGCGCATGCCGTATTTGTTCAATTGGTCTGGAATGCTTTCGTGCATATAGTCTAATGCATCTACTTTATATTTTTCGGGCAATAAAAAATTGATGTTACCTAAAAATGCAAACAGCCTATTGTCCATGTGTTTGTGATAACTATTATGGCTGCCTAAAATTTGCAATTGATTAATCTTCAATTTATTTATTTCTGTCTGGTCTGGAATTGGAATTTTTCTATCATTTGAGTTTTCTTTTTTACAGGAGAAACAAAAAATAATAATAGAAAAAAATAAAATGAATATTGGTTTCATTGTTGGATTTGGTTTCCTTGAAGATATAACATTTTCTCAAAAAAATAGAAAAAAAGAAAAGCGCCCATTAGGCGCTTTAGAACTATTTTAGTCTGCTTTTAACTAATAAAGACTGCAATCTTTTTATGACTTTAAGTTGATTATTTTTTTTGAATTCTGCAAATATTTAACAAATTATTTTTTTACTTCTTTAACATCATTTCCGCGATATATTTTACGGGTGCGCTTCCATAACTTAAAATCTTTTCATTGAATTCTTTTACGGAATATTGAGCTCCTTTTTGCAATTTATAAGCTTCACGTAATTGCAATATTTCATAAAATCCAGTGAAATAACTTGTTAGTTGCACACTTGTAACTTGTACTCTTTTCCATTTGCCTTCTGCCTCTGCTTGTTGTTGAAATGCCTGATTTATTAATAAATCTAATGCGGCTTCTTTACTCATGTCTTTGGTGTGCACGCTGATATCTAAAATGGTATTGCATACTGTTCTTAAATTCCATTTATAATACATTAGCCACATCTCATCTTCATTATTGCCATATCCATTTTCCATCATCATCAACTCGGAATAAACCGCCCAACCTTCAATCATTGCACCATTTCCTAAAATTGATTTAATGATAGAAGGTGACTTATTGCTATACACTAACTGCACATAATGACCTGGAATTGCTTCGTGTATATTTAAAATTTGCAATACATATTTATTGTATTCTCTTAAATAACTTTCCGAACGCTCTGCACTCCATCCATCAAGCGTACCAACATTATAATAAGATGTGCCATTTTTTTCATACGGACCTGGCGAACTCATCGACGCACCTGCAACGCCAGCCATATAGCCTGGTTCATTTCGAACTTTTAAAGGCTTGCTAG
>JADKZZ010000163.1 GCA_020848475.1 Chitinophagales bacterium
CTAAAAACAAAATCAAACGTATATTTAATTCTGTTGGTAACTTTAGGTGTGTAGATAACTATCACTATGGTTTAATTAAGCAGATTTGTATTTTTACATATCATGTCAGCACCATTTCTCATACATTTACCGCAGTTCGAAGGACCATTCGACTTACTACTTTTTTTTATTGAGAGAGATGAGTTAAGCATTAATGATATTCCAATCTATAAAATTACGAATGATTTTTTAGATTATATTCAGCATTTAGAGCGATTGAATATTGAAGTGGCCAGCGAATTTATTTTAGTAGCTGCAACACTCATGCGTATTAAAGCAAAAATGTTGTTGCCACGTAAAGACCTCGACGATGCTGGCAATGAAATTGACCCTCGTGAAGAACTAGTACAAGCTTTATTAGAGTATAAGCGATTTAAGGAAATTGTAGAAATTCTAAAACAATTTGAAGATCACAGAGCTTTAAAATATTCGAGAGGCAATCAAAAAAATGAAGTTGAACAACTGGTGAAATTATTAGCAGATGATGCGGAATTAGAAACTGTCACCCTGTTTAGATTGTTGAAGGCCTACCAGCGTAGCATGGACAAGTATAAAACAAAAAATGAAAAAATTGTTCATACTGTTTCTCCTTTTAAATATTCTATTGAAGAAGAAAAAGACAGACTTGCCTCTTTTATAAAATTAAAAACCAAAGCATCATTTGAAGAAATATTTACGACTTGCGAAAGCAAGATTCAAGCTGTATTTATTTTCTTAGGAATGCTTGAACTAATTCAACAACAAATTATTTCTATTATTATTGGTGAAGGTAGCAACAATTTTTGGCTCACTACCGACGTTGTAGAATATTAATTACATTTACTAAATGGTCGGAAAAAACAATTACTGGGTTTTAATACTCATTATTATCGTTTTGTCCAATTCTAAGAAAAGCTATGCACAAGAATATAGAGGCAATGTCGGTGCTCGGTTTGGCTATGGAATTGGCATTACAGGAACATACAATCTGCAAAATAATCAAGCCATAGAATTTCTGTTGCGTTATGGTTATCATGGTGTGGTGATCAATAAACCAGGTGGCAATTTTCAGGCTTTGTATCAAAAACACTGGGAAATTCGTAGAAGTAATTTTACTGTTTTTGTTGGTGCTGGACCTTCTATCGGTGCTGGCAAAAAAAACAATATTAGTAAGCAAGTGTATTTCGCATTAGGCATTTCGCCACAAATTGGTTTCGATTATACGGCACGTCGTACGAAATTGCCTTTGATTATCGCATTAGATTATAAACCTACGTTTAATGTAGATTTTCCTTTAAAGAAAAAAATTAGTAAAAAAGTAGAAACCGATTTTTCTTATTACGAAATTGCTTTTTCTATAAAATTCGGGTTGAAGAGAATTCGTTAAAATTATAAACCTCTAATTTTGGAGCGAAGTGAGTCTTTAAAATTTTCGCCACAGCTCATTCTGGTAATCTTCTGAGATACATTCATTTTATAAGCTGCATGACTTTTATAATACTGGTTACATACATCACATTTTTCTATTTCTTCTCGCAACATATTTTCCGTATGTCTGTCCAGTTCACCGTCTAATAATAAAGAAATATCCTTTACCAATTCGTTACAGTTGTGTGGTGGTCGTATATGATTCATACTATTCACTTTTTTTATAACCCATTTTTGATGCATAGGCACTTAAGCTTTCTTTGAGCATATTTCGCGCTCTATGTAATCTGGAACGCACTGTTCCAATTGGAATATCTATAATTTTAGATATTTCTTCATACGAAAATCCTTCAATATCACACAATAGAATAACCGTCTTAAAATCTATAGGCAATTTATTAAGTGCAATGGTAATCTCATCACCTATCATATCATCAAAAATATCTTCTCGCAAATCAAAAACTACAGCACCTTTATCTTCATCTGCATCTTGATAAGCTAAAACATCTTCATAATCAACTTTATTAGGTTCTTTCTTCTTCTTGCGATATTCGTTAATGAAACCATTCTTCAATATTTTAAACAACCAAGCTTTTGCATTAGTTCCCGAGTCAAAAGAATTTATAAATCTAAATGCTTTCATAAACGTTTCTTGCACTAAATCATTAGCGTCTTCTTCGTTATATGTTAAATGATAAGCGAAATTATAAAGTGCGTCTGCATGTGGCAAAAGTTCTTGCTCAAATAGCTGTTCTTTATCTAAAGATGGTTCAGTTGACACGAGTGTCATAAAGGTAGTAAAATTTAGGTAGATAACAGTAAATTTGTAGAATAAGTTCCATTTACAGACTGCATGATAAAAAAAAATACATCAGCGTTCGATATACTGGTAAAATCGGCTTTAATTACTTTAGTAATTGGTCTATTTTTTTCTAATGCTTTAAAGAGTATCGGATTAGTCGTATTAGCACTGAGTAGTGTGTTTCTCGTGAAACGAAAAAAAGATATCATCTTGTCTATAAAACATCCATTGGTATTATCGACAATTTGTATCGTTATTATTTACTGTGTATCTGCAATGTTGAGTAGCAATAAATTATATGCTTGGATAAGTATTAAAAATAAGCTAGCAATAGTATTTGCAATTATTGCAATCATGCAATGTAAGTTCGATAAAAATGAAATAAAATATTTTCTTTTTGTCATTATTATGTGTGCCTTACTACAAAGTATATATGCAAGCTATTTTTATTTCAATATAGATGAATGGAACAACATGTATCATGTCGGAAATGTATTGCCTACTATAAAAATACATCATGTGCAAATTGGTGTTTTGATTGCAATTACAATACTTATTTTGTATCATTTTATATTAAAAGAAAAAAATAAAATTCATAAAATAGCAATGCTCATCGCTGGCATTTTCTTATTTATTTTCTTACATATTTTTGCTGTGCGCACAGGTATAGTGTTGCTCTATTTCATGTTACTATTTTATACAATATACAAATGTATCATTGAAAAAAAATGGAAATATATTGTGGGAATAATCACCGTTTTAAGTATAAGTAGTATTAGTGCCTTGCAATTTTCTGATACATTAAAAAGCAAGTTGGAATATATGAAATATGATATTTCTCAATTTAGAATGAATAGTGAAAACATGCATGAATACTCAGATGCACGAAGATTATTATCGATAAAAAATGGAATTGAAATATGGAAAAATAATTGTTATTTAGGTTGTGGTATTGGTGATATTTATGATGAATGCAAAAAAATAAATCAGATAAAAAATCCAAGTGTAAATGAAGATTTATACTTTTTACCGCATAGTCAATACCTCTATTTTTACAGTGTGTTTGGAATAATATTAGGTAGTATTGTTATACTGTGTTTTATATTTCCAGCATTTTATTTTATCTATAAAAAAAATAATTTATTCAGTAGTATTTATGTAGCCTTATTAATATTTTCTATCTGGGATGCTTACTTCGGAACCTTATTTGGTGTATGTATCTATACTGTAGTAATAGCAATTGGCAGTAAAAAAACGATATGAAAAAAATATTACATATCAATACAAATATGGTGTGGCGTGGTGGCGAACAGCAAGTGTATTATATTATAAATCATCAATCTTCGCAATATCAGCATTTCTTATTTTGTAGAGAAAATAGTGAATTATATCATCGAAATAAAAGTATTACTACCACTACTTTCACAATGAGATTTGGTATTGATATCACACCAGTTTTTTCGCTACTTAAAATTTGTAAAAAAAATGAAATTGATATTATACATGTACACGATAGTAAAGCATTAACGCTATATATTTTTGCTACATTTTTGGGTTTAAAAATTCCTGTTGTTGTACATCGAAGAGTCAATTTTCCGATTACTAATAAATATAAATACAAGCATCAAAAAATAAAAAAAATAATTTGTTTAAGTGATGCTGTCAGTAAAAATTTTGACAATATAGTTCCTAAAAATAAAATCGTATGCATTCCTCCGGCAATAGATATCAATAAATATAATGGAGAAAAAAATAACAGATTAAAAGAAGAATTACAATTAAATGAGCAAAGCAAAATTATAGGCATTGTTGCTGCTATTGAAAAAGAAAAGAATATTGAAGGTTTTATACAAATTGCAAACTTACTACTAAGTAGTAATGATGAATTACATTTTGTAATTATTGGCGATGGAAGTTTATTTAATGAATATCAAAAAAAATATAGCAACAATAATATACATTTTTTAGGCTTTAGAAATAACGTAGCACAATTATTGTCAGCCTTTGATGTATTTGTGTTTAGTAGTATAAACGAAGGTTTTGGACAAATATTATTAGAAGCAATGGCGCTTGGTGTACCAATAGTATGTAATAATTTTCCTGTGGCAAAAGAAATTATACAATCTGGAAAAAATGGTTTTATCTATACTTCCACTCAAGAAGCTGTAGAACAAATCAACAAGATTTTAAATAATACAATTCAACAAGAAGAAATTATTGCGACTTCAAAAAAATATGTACAACAATTTGACGTAACTTTAATCAATAAAAAGATAGAACAAGTCTATCAATCAATACTCAACAATGAATAAAATAGGTTTATATTTCGGCTCCTTTAATCCAATTCATATTGGCCATTTATTAGTCGCTACACATATTAAAGAAGCTGCCAATTTTGATGAAATATGGTTTGTAGTTTCACCACATAATCCGTTTAAACAAAAAAATGAATTAGCAGATGAGAACCACAGAATAAATATGGCAAAATTTGCTATCGAAAATATTCCGTATTTCAAAGTAGAAGATATTGAACTTCATTTACCTCAACCTTCTTATACACATCGCACGCTCGAAGAATTAGTCAAACGATATCCTGATTATCAATTTAACATCATTATTGGCGAAGATAATGTAGCAAAATTACAAGAATGGAAAGAAATAGAATGGATAAAAAAACACTTCTATATAATAGTATATAACAGAACAAACAAGACAGCAACAAAAACAGTGCAGAATACATTAAAATACTATGAATTGCCATTAATAGATATTTCCTCTACAGAAATTAGAAAACGAATTCAAGAAAATAAGCAATTTCGTTTCTTTGTACCTGATGCTGTGGAACAATATATCACGTTTCACAAATTATATAGCTAAAATTTGAGTTATACACAGCCATGTTAGTACAAGCGCAGAAAGCCTTATTTTATGTGCTACTTTATCCACAAGAAGTGATGTTAGAAAATTAAATTTTATGTGTATTGTTGTGTAAAGAAATAAGTATCCACACTTTTAAAAAGTACTGTAAAATAATCTCCACCAACAAGCCTAGTTTTCATAAATTTAAACACATACTATACACATTAAAATCGCAAAGCATCACAAAAAAAATACTCACATTAACACATGGATAAGTGTACTAACAAATGTGAATCAAAATGCAATTATCTAATAAAATAGGAACTTTAAGCTGTGTAAAAGATGTTAATAAATAGAACAGCTACAAAAAAAAATCAATAAAGTATAAATTTTGATAAAAATCATTTTCCACGAATTCACACACATAAATAATAGTAATAAAATTTTTTAAAAAGATTTATTTATTAAAGGTTTCAAAAACGGACAATCTTAAAAAATTTTAGTTTTATGAAAAATCAAATTACCTTTGAAACATCAAATTTTGAAATTTAAAAAAATGGAAGAAATTATAGATTTAAAAGAAAAAATTTCCGAGCTGGCGCAGGTCGGATTCTTAGATATCAACATTGATCCGACAATCGACATATTTGCCGAAATTGACAAATTAAAAAAAGAAAAAAATGCCGTTATTCTTGCGCATTATTATCAAGAAGCTGATATTCAAGATATTGCAGATTATATTGGCGATAGTTTACAATTAGCACAAAAAGCCAAGGAAACAACAGCCGATATTATCCTGTTTGCAGGTGTGCATTTTATGGCAGAAACGGCAAAAATCCTCAATCCTACGAAAAAAGTCATATTGCCAGATTTAAAAGCAGGTTGCTCTTTAGCAGATAGCTGTCCGCCAGAAGATTTTGCCGCTTTTAAAAATAAATTTCCCGGCTACGCCGTAGTTTCTTATATCAATTGCTCAGCCGAAATTAAAGCACTGAGCGATTTTATTTGCACCAGCTCCAATGCAGAATTTATCGTCAATTCGATACCAAAAGAACAAGGCATCATCTTTGCGCCGGATAGAAATTTGGGAGCTTATTTGGCAAAAAAATTAAACAGAGAAATGGTTCTATGGGACGGCTCTTGTATGGTGCACGAAATTTTTTCTTTAGATAAAATTCGCACGCTGAAAGAAAAGCATCCACACGCCAAAATGATAGCACATCCAGAGTGCGAAGCCGCCGTGTTGGAATTAGCAGATTTTATAGGCTCTACCACAGGCTTGCTTAAATACACACAAACCGATGATGCGCAGGAATATATTGTTGCAACCGAAACTGGTATCTTGCATAAAATGCAACAAGCTTCGCCACACAAAACATTTATTCCAGCGCCACCCAATAATAGTTGCGCTTGCAATGATTGTCCACACATGAAGCTCAATACACTCGAAAAAATATACTTATGTTTGAAGTATGAACTACCAGAATTATTGATGGACGAAAACTTACGTGTTCAAGCAAAAATTCCTATCGACAGAATGTTAGAAATCAGCGTAGCTGCAGGCTTGAAAGGTTAGTTTTTTTCTGTTATTTCATAAGCATTATACTAAGTATAGTAGTGTTTTTAATTATTGCAGATGAATAGTTTCAACTTCAAAACTTACCTTACTTCTAATATTGCATTAGACAATGATAGCATAGATGATTTAATGCTACATTGTAAACAGCAGCAAATATATAAAGGTGATTTTCTGTTGCGACAAGGAGAAAAATGTAAGCATTCTTTTTTTGTAGAATCAGGCCTGTTAAAACAATACACCATAGACGAAAAAGGCAAAGAACACATCATACAATTTGCGCCAGAAAAATGGTTCATTTCCGATAGAGAAAGCGTATATTTCGACAATCCTTCCAATTATTTTATACAAGCCATAGAAGACACGAAAGTGTTTGTATTAGACGAATTGTTTTTTCAAGAATTATCGTTATCACATCCCAATTTTTTAGATTATAATAATCGACTTTTACACAACCACATCAGACATTTACAAAAACGGATCACACAACTATTAAGCGCCACCGCAGAGCAACGCTATTTAGATTTTATTCAAGTCTATCCAGATATAAGCTTGCGTGTACCACAAACCATGATTGCCTCCTATTTAGGCATCACGCCAGAAAGTTTGAGTAGAGTGCGCAAAGAATTAGCACAGCAATTTCAAAAATAAATCTTACCATAGGTCAATGTGTAAGAAAAGTAAGCGTATTAATTTTGCCATATAAAAATAAAAGAATATGGCAACGAAACCAGTAGAAATAGTAGTTAATCCAAGAGAGCCACATTTTGTTGGCGATGGATTTAGAGTGCATAATTTTATTCCAAGTGCTTACCGTTTAGATATGCAGCGCATGGATCCTATTATTATGTTGGATTATAATTCCAAATTTTATTTTGATCCAAGCGACACACCAAGAGGCGTTGGCGTGCATCCACACAGAGGCTTTGAAACTGTCACCATTGCCTACAAAGGCAAAGTAGAGCACCACGATAGTAGTGGCGGCGGTGGCATTATTGGAGAAGGTGATGTGCAGTGGATGACTGCTGCTAGTGGTGTCTTGCATAAAGAATTTCACGAGAGAGAGTGGAGCAAAAAAGGTGGTGATTTTCAGATGGTGCAACTTTGGGTAAATCTACCTGCCAAAGACAAAATGAGCACACCAAAATATCAAGCTATAGAAAATGCAACAATGAGTCGTTATGTGTTGGAAGATAATGGCGGTGAAATTGAAATCATTGCTGGCGAATATAAAGGTATTAAAGGAAGTGCCTCTACATTTACACCTTTACACTTATTCAATGCTAAATTACATAAAAATGCGCTGGCAACATTCGATTTTCCAAAACACTTCAACACGGCATTATTAGTAATAGAAGGCGAAATAATAGTCAATGAAAGTGAACCAGTAAAAGAAGACCAATTTGTATTAATGGCAAATGAAGGCGAAACTTTTACTATTAAAGCAACAGCAGATGCCATCGTATTGGTATTGAGTGGCGAACCTATTGGCGAACCTATAGCAGCGCACGGACCATTTGTGATGAACACTAAACAAGAATTAATACAGGCATTTGATGATTTTAATAAAGGTAAATTTGGCTATTTGGAAGAATAGGCACATACACTTATATTTACAAAAAAATTGCATTGAAAACAGGAAGACTCGAAGCATTTAGTGATGGTGTGATTGCAATTATAATTACGGTAATGGTCTTAAATATGAAAGCGCCAATCGGTGCAACATTTTCAGCATTAAAAGTAGTATTGCCTAATTTTATTTCCTATATCATCAGTTTTATTTATGTCGGTATTTATTGGAATAATCATCACCATTTATTTCAAGCGATAGAACATGTAAATGGAAAGGTATTATGGCTTAATTTAATATTGCTGTTTTGCCTTTCATTGTTGCCATTTAGCACATCATGGATGGGCGACAATCATTTTCAAAGTATTCCAGTTTTGCTTTATGGTATAAATTTGCTTCTATGTGCGATAAGTTTTATTTTATTAGCTAAATCAGCTGCAAAACAGGAAGGAGAAGATTCAGTAATTGGAAAAGCACTAAAAAGTAAAAACAAAGAAAAAATTTCCTTGCTATTATATGTTTTTGCTATTGCCATTGCCACCTATTTTCCTGTCATTAGTTTAATCAGCTATACAATAGTGGCCATTATTTGGTTAATACCAGACACCAGAATTGAAAGACAATTGCATACACCTAAAAAATAAAAAGAGCAGCTGACGCTGCTCTCTGGGTTCTTACGTTTCTGTGGAGGATGTTTATGTTTCTTTTCTTTGGGTTGGGTTTTTATGTTTCTTTGTTTAAAGCCTAAGATTTTTATGTCTCTATATATTTGCGTTTTTGTTAATGTAAAGTTGCGTCACATTTGGAATAAATAAAATCCTGATTTATCAGGATTTGTGACATGCTTAAAATTATTGTTAAATCAAGTAACAAAATCACTAATTATAACCTTTTATGCGGTAGCGGCGTGAAGGAGAATCAAAATCTGTATAAGCATCGCATATATTGATTACATTTGTACATGTCCACAAAAACCTATTTTATTGGTGGTATAGCATCTGATGAGCGGCTTTTCAGATATCAAATGACTGCTATTGAAAATGCTGTGTATTTGCCGTTTCCAAAGCACGACAAACACGATACTATGGAAACGTATGTCAAAAAATTTATTCCGCTCATCGATACATCACAAGCATTTAATATCGTAGGCAATTCTATGGGTGGCATTATGACCATGGAATTAATTAAACACATACAGGCAGAAAAAGTAGTTTTAATTTCTTCTGTAAAATGTAGAAAAGAAATGCCATTTATTTTAAAACAATTAAAATATACCAACCTACATAAAGTGTTGCCAGGTCGCGGATTTATTGGCTCTATACAATTTGGCAGCTTGTTTAAACGCGAAGTTTTAAAGCAACCAGCTATGCGAAAATTAGCTATAAGTATGGCAAAAAATAACGATACTTCATTTTTATATTGGTGTGTAAATGCTATTGTAAAATGGCAAGGAAATGAAGATTATCGGAAAGACATACTACATATACATGGCACCAAAGATGAAATGTTTCCTTATCGCAATATACAAAATGCCATTCCTGTCCAAGGTGGCTCGCATGCGATGTTGCTCATTCAACACAAAGAAGTAAACGAACTTTTAAAAGCATGTTTGTATAGTGAAAATACAAGCGAATAAATGTTGTATGAATTTATTCACTGACTTCACTACTCGTAAATTCGCTGACATAAATCTTTATCATCAACAATAGATAGGACACTAATAAGGGTCCAAAAATTAATCCTATAAAACCGAATAATTTAATGCCTGTTATCACACCAAACAAAGTGATTAATGGATGTATGTTGGCAAATGCTTTTAATAAAAATAAACGAAGCACATTGTCCACATTTAAAACAACAATAGCACAATATATGGCTAAGCCAATGGCATCACTTTCATGACCGCCAACAAATAAATAGGCGACCAGCGGAATCCAAATTAAGCCAGAACCAACAAATGGAATCACAGAACATACACAGGTAACAAAACCCCAAAGCATCGGGTCGCTAATATTAAAAATATTGTAACCAATATAAGCGCAAAAGCCTTGCGCAATAGCCAATACAGGAATACCAATAGCGTATGATGTTACAATATTTTTTGTTTCTGCTGTTATTTTTTGTTTGTTCTCGGGCTTGAGTGGTATGTATTTTATCAAAGAAGATTCAATTTTTGTTGCATTGATTAACATAAAAAACAAAACAAAAAACATAGTGCTTAAGTTAAAAAACAAAGAAGCAGTTGTGCTCAAAAAATCTGGTAAATGTGATGAAACAATAGCAGGAATATTGCTCAAATTTTCCTTTGACAATAATTCTATTCCGGTAGCTTCATCAATGCGCACAACAATTTCCTTCACACCTTGAAATAATTCTTGTGCATTACTACTAAAATTTTGCAACTTAGGCACTACAAACAAAATTGCTAATCCGAAAGGAATGGCCAGAATGATGACATCAATCAACAAGAGCAAACTCGCAGCGATGTATATATTCCACTTCTTCTGAAAGCTGAGTGTAAACAATAATTTTCTATTGAGTAAATACAAAGTGAGCGCACCTAATAAACCAGGCACCACAAAATTAATTTGAATAAAAATAAGTATGGCTAATGCCAATAAGATGACAAATAAGACAACCTGTCTGAATCGTTCGTTAAAAGTAGCCTGCATAGTATTGTTTCTGATTATCAAAAATAAGATAAAAAAAAGGTATCGATGGAAACTTTTTCAAGAGAAGTAGTGTTACTCAATTATACAATGCAATGTGTAATGTCTAAAGTGGTGGCGTATTTACTGTTAATTTTCTTTTTTGTGTGTACAAATGAGTCAAATGACACCTTATTAAATAATAATAAAACGACAATTTTTCAAGAGCTACAAGAGGAAAGCACAAAGCTACAAGCCGCATTAGAAACAGAACAATTTCAATTTGTTCACCAAACATCAAAACAAGATTATGAGGAAATAGGCTGGTTTAATTATACGCAGACAGCAC
>JADKZZ010000164.1 GCA_020848475.1 Chitinophagales bacterium
AACAAAAGAGGCAAGTATCAGCATTATTGATTATTTAGGAAGATGTATTTTATCTCATAAAATAAATAATGGAACTGTTGAAAATAATACAATTAATATTGCAAGTTTGCCTAAAGGAATTTATATATTGCAAATCGAAAACGATGGAGCAACAAGTATGACAAAATTTGTTAGAGAATAAATAGCCGTTTTTTCTATTTTTTATGTTTCCTTTTACATCTTTTTTTAGTACATTTTTTCTTCTTTACTTCTGTAGATTTTGTTGCAGTTGAAATACTGGTGTTACTTGTTGATACTTCTGCTTTGCTAGTACTGACAATGGTTTTGACAGCTTTTGTGTTTCTAATGTAAGCATCATTTTTCCATGAACCTACTGCATAAGGCATGCCTATCTTTGATGCATAGTTTTTGTTGATTAATGATTGTTCCGTAACGGTACCGCTTTCTAAATCACCTTTGATGTTGTTGGCAATGGCTGTTTGATTGCCACTAAGCGTAAACAAACCTTTCAATAAACCGCTACCAGTTATTTCGTTAGCAATAAAATTCATATTATCACCACTATTGTTATTCATCACTACGCCATAATTTTCTATTCTATTTCTGAAGAAAGTATTGTCGCCACCATTGATGCCATGTGAGTTATCTATCACTAAGTTTTGAATTATATTTCCTTCAAATAAATTTGCATAAGAATAATTGCCATGCAAAACAATATCGCCAGCGGCATTACTCGGAAACCAACCTTGCTCCCAATATGGATCATACGAATAATTATAGGCGATAACATTGCCGTTTGCTGCTGCTTGCAATAAAAATGAATGTCTTAAATGCTTAGCAATATTATCGTAAATAAAATTGTTATTTGCGCCGAATTGTAAAACGATACCATAGCCTTTTCCACCACTTCCATAGTCAAATGCATCGTGTAGATAATTGCCTGAAATAGTAGTATTTGCAGTACTTTGCAGTGTGATGTGTGCATAATTGCTATTTTCCATTTCAACTCCTTTTACATAGCAATTCACTGCATAGTTAAAAAATATCGAAGAGGTTTGTTGGCTAGTAGCATCTGTTCTTTTTATTTTTAATGCTTCAATGCCAACTTGTTGAGCTGGATTTATTTTTTGTACAGTAGGAGCGTTGTTTGTTGAATATACATAATTTAAATTAGCATCAAAGCTAATTTCATTTCCATTTATTTTTTTAATTTTTAAAATTTGTATGAAATATGGATATGCCCAATTTGATGTCAAAACATGTGTCGCATTTTGTTTGACAACAACAAAATCTCCAACAGCAAATTTATCAGAAGATGCTACTTTAATTGTTGAACTATTCTTTGTTGTGTTAGTAGTTATTGCAGTACTTATCGGTGTTGTAGTACCTTGCACAGATATCAAATCGCTATTGCCATTTAGATTAAATTCCAATATAGTTTTATCGCTTCCAGCACCACGTAGAATAATATTCGAAGGAATAGAAATACTCTTTTTAAAAAGATATTTTCCTGCCGGAATTTCTATTATACCATAATTACCATTAAATGATTGAATTGCATTTTTAATAGCTATGGAATTGTCTGTTGTATTGTCTGCTTTAGCACCAAAAGTTATGATAGATACTTTTTTTACAGATGCTGGAAATGTAGATGAGTGTGCAAACGAAGTCCACTGCACATCTTTAATTGGATACGTTGCAAATAATAGTTGAACACATATAATTTGTAGTATAAATAGCATCTTTTTCATAATCGTTTTTTTCAGTAATGACAAATATTATACCATTAATATCATTTATACATTCAGATTTGCTGTAAGTAAAATAAATATTACCTAAAGTTTAAAAAAAATGCCGTAAAGGCTTGACAAATTAAAATATTATGTGTAACATTGTATTGTAAAACCCTTAGAACCCTATTTTAAAAAGAAACAACATAGCCAATTTTCTAAAAGTTTCTATTATTAATTGAGTTCAAAGTGTTTATTGTTCATACATGTAAACCCTTAACATGAAACCTTATAACAACATCGCATTATTGCTTTTACTCTTATTGATGAGTGGAATTACGTACGCACAAAGTGAGTTAGTAGCAGAAAATGCTAGCTTCACACCAAGCAATGCAGCTGCACTTTTTAAGTCTGACGACAAAATCACAATTAGCGAATTTGTGCAAGATTTAACGAATGCCAATCCAACAGTAAATGTTAAATGTCAAATACCAATAGCTGTACAAGTAAAAGTATTTAATATGGATGGCAACATGGCAAAGTTAGATACTTATCACTTAGAAAAAGGATTGACAGAACTTAATCTAAAGCTTGATGATTTAGCAGCTGGTTCCTACATGGTTCAAATTTATTCAAAAGAAGGCAGCGCAGTTCGACGCTTCGTGAAGCCTAATTAAGATACACGAATTTTAGTTCGGATTGAATTAGAATTGATCACCTCGACAGTTTTCGAAAAACGCGCGTAAAATAAATTACGTGCGTTTTTTTGTTTCAAGAATTGATTAGATATTATCTAATAGCGCATTGTCTTCGCCCATTAGTGGCGCTGCCCAGCTTGGTTTTGCTGGTGTTTCAGAGAATTTAAAAGGCTGATTAATGCCTTTTACCTTTCCGTAGTCAGCATGTTCTACTTCAAAAAACATGTCACGTTCAATTAAATGTTTGTCATTTTCTACCTCTTCGAGTTCTAAGATAGGAGTTAGACATACATCTAATGGAGCTGCAATTGCAGACCATTCATCACGTGTTTTAGTAATAAAAATATCTTGTAAATCTTTTTTTAATTTTTCAACCTCTTCTGGGATTGGCATCATGCGTGGCATCCAATCTGGTTTGCCTAACATCATGCAGACGCCTTGCCAAAACTTAGGTTCTAATGAGCCTAAGGCAATCCATTTTTCATCTTTACATTTGTATAAATGATAATTTGCCATACCACCACTTAGCATGGGTTCACCACGGCGATGTCTGATATTTGTATTTAGTGATTCTCCAAATTGCATAGATAACAATGGCATCACACAATCTGTCATGGCAACGTCAACAAATTGACCTTTGCCAGTGCGTTCGCGTGCCCATA
>JADKZZ010000165.1 GCA_020848475.1 Chitinophagales bacterium
ACCATTGCTGCGCTTCTAAAGCATTTGTGAACTTTAAAACAGCATCAATAGTATGTGTAGCGTGAAATGCTTTTCCAACTAAAATTATTTTATCAAAATGCAGAGCAGTAGCCAAATCAGCAATTTTTTGATGCTCTTCGGCAGTATATTCTCCTAATTCAAACATATCGCCGAGTATAACAATCTTATTTTTTGAAGTTGCTTCTGTAAAACTTTCTAATGCATGTTGCATGCTTGTTGGATTGGCATTGTAAGCATCTAAAATCAATTCATATCCGTCTTTTTTTATTACTTGTGAGCGTGCATTAGTTGAATGATATTGTTCAATAGCAAACTTTATTTTTTGGTTTTCAATGTCAAAATATTTTCCTACTGCAATAGCACACATAATATTGCTATAATTATAACTGCCAAATAAATTACTGTTGATAATAATTCCTTCAAAGTTTAATCTTAAAAATGGATTGTCTATTTCGATAATACTATGGTATTTATTGTCTTCATTGTTGCCGTAAGTAATGATAGATGAAATATCTCTTGCTTTAGCCATCTTCAATAAGATAGCATCATCTCCATTTACAAATATAGTTCCCTTTGTGCTTTTGATGTAATCATAGAGCTCTCCTTTGCCTCTTTGAATGCCTTCAATTCCGCCAAAGCCTTCCATGTGCGCTTTGCCACAATTGGTAATAATACCATGCGTCGGTTCTACATAAGCACAGTAGTTTGCGATTTCTTGCTGATGGTTGGCACCCATTTCTATAACTGCAATTTCTGTATCAGCTTTCATTTCTAATAAGGTCAATGGAATTCCGATATGATTATTGAGGTTGCCTTTTGTATAATGCGTACGAAACGAAGTTTCTAATACAGCATGTACTAATTCTTTTGTTGTAGTTTTGCCATTAGAGCCTGTAATTGCAATTACAGCCTTTGGCTTCACCTGATGCAAATGATAATTAGCTAATTGTTGCAAAGTAGTCAAAACATCATCAACTAAAATACAATGTTTATTAATTGCATATTGTTTCTCATCTATAACAGCATAGCTTGCACCTAGTTCAATACTCTTTTCTGCAAAGCTATTGCCATTGAATTGCTCACCTTTTAAGGCAAAATAAATTTGATTTTTTTCAATTTTCCTAGTGTCAGTTGTTATGCCATTTGCTTGTAAAAAAAGCTTGTAAAGTTCTTGTATTTCCATACGCTAAAAATAAAAAAGTCCTGAAGTAAATTCAGGACTTTTTTTATACACTTGTTATCTATTATTTATATTTTCTTGCTTTTTGATTTTTAGAAACAGTTTTTTTCATTTCTCCAAAACCTTTTCCACCAAACATATTACCATCAGGTGAACCTACGCGTACCATTGCGCAACGGAAACCGATATCGTCAGATGATTGATCTTCGTTTAAGAATCTTCTTGTACCAGGTGACATGTAGTAACCTCTGTCTCTCCAAGAACCACCTTTATAAACTCTAGCTTTGTTATTTACTAAAGTAGAAACGCCATATTGGTATTCAACTTGAGAAGAAGAATCGCCATCATTATAGTCTAATGCGAATGATTTTCTGTAGTTTCTTCTATTGCTTAAGTCTTCATCTTCTTCACGAACATATTTAATTCTGCCCATGCTGTCTAAACCCTCATCATAAGATGGTTTCATGAAGATATTACCACGATATGTATTTAAATCATCACCATCAGCTTCTGTCATTGGACGGTAAACATCTTGTGTCCACTCGTTTACGTTACCTGACATGTTAAATAAACCGAAGTCATTTGGAAAGTTAGCATGAACGTCTGCTGTAATTTCAGCATTGTCATTAAGCGCACCAGCAACACCCATGTAGTCACCACGACCTCTCATAAAGTTAGCCATGAAGTCACCTTGATTTTTATTGTGTCTTTGATAGCGGAATGTAGCGCCGTCCCAAGCATAAATTCTTCTGTCTGTAACCACCTCTTCACCAGGTATAGGCATATTACCTCTTAAACCAAGCGCAGCATATTCCCATTCTGCTTCTGTTGGAAGTCTATAGTCTGGTAATAAGATACCATCTTTGCCATTAACATTTCTTTTGCCAGATCCGTTAGGATTTAAGTCTTCTTTTTGTTTTTTAGTAGCACCTTGATATAAACCTACTGCATAAGCCTCTGTGTTGAAGTTGTCTTCATTTTTTTGGTTAGCATTTAAGTCTAAATAGCCTTCTTTTACCAAAATCATTTCATTCACACGGTCAGTACGCCATTTGCAGTATTCTGTTGCTTGTAACCAATTAACACCAACAACAGGATAAGTATTGTAAGCAGGATGAGTGAAATAATACTTTACGTAAGGCTCATTATATGCTAAGTTTCTTCTCCAGCACATAGAGTCCGGTTTTGCACTTTTAACAAATTCTGGATGATCTGTGCCAAAAACTCTTTCTAACCAATAGATGTATTCGTTATAGTCAAGATTTGTTACCTCTGTTTCGTCCATATAGAAAGAAGAAACGGTTACTCTTCTTTGTACATTGTGATTTTCATATAATAAATCATCTTCTGTTGCACCCATAGCAAATGTACCACCTTCTACCAATACTAAGTTTGGTCCAGTAATTTGTTGAGTGTTAGGTGATTTTTCAAATCCACCCCATTTTTTATCGTTGTAGTTCCAACCAGTAGTAGAAGAGGCGCCACCGCCTTTGTTTCCACCTTTACAACTAACAGCTAATACACTTGCAACAATAATCAAGTGTAAGAAATTTTTCATTCTTTTGTAGGTCATTATTTCGGCTTTTTATAAAATTATTCCAAAGATATAGCAAATTTATTAATCTGCAAAATATTTCGGCTAACTTTATCAACGAATTTTTATGCTTTTTATTGTTTATTTAGTGTAAAATTGCATAAAATGTTTTCTGTTGCGTTTTATACAGTAAAATAGCTAACAAATAGTTAATCTTGCACTTGTCATGAAATCTATTTACTCAATATTCTTTCTATTTTTCAATTTATGTGTATGTATAGTTCAATTACATGCGCAACAATATATTGATGAATCTTCAATTATTGAGTTGCATTGGCAGCAAAAGGATAAGTTATTGAGCTTTGATAATGCTGTATTTCAATCAGAATATTTAGGACTACCTAAGTTCTCAAAGACAATAAAGTCGAATACTAAAAATGATTTCACGGTAGAGATTGTCGAACCCAGTTATACGCCAATTGCGGCGAATTCATTTTCTAAAGAACAAATACAACTACTGTCTTCTCAATTGCAAATCCAACAATCAGTTGGTGTAGATAGAAAACAATTTGTTACTACAATTTCTTTTTTACCTTATACATACAAAGATGGACAGGTTTTACAGTTGCAATCTTTTAAGCTGAAAACATTGCCAGTATTGACATCAGCATCAAGAGAGATAAATATTTCAAGTCGAACCTATGTGTCCAATTCTATGTTGCAAAATGGCAAATGGTTTATGTTTGGTGTGCCCAATAATGGCGTATATAAATTAGACTATTCATTTCTTAAAAAGCTTGGCATTGCTGTTGATAATATCCATCCAAATAATATTAGAATTTTTGGTCATCGTGGCGGTATGTTGCCTGAATTAGCAGGCGCAGATAAAGATGATGATCTTAGAGAATTCCCACTAAAAGTAGTTACATCGTCACCAAATGTATTTGGAAGTAATGACTATGTTTTGGTCTATTTGCCTGGGCCAGAATCTTGGACTTATAATACTACAAAACAAATGTTTGTTGCTAAAAAACATACGTATAGCGATACTAAAAATTTCTTTATTACAACAGATGCCGGAGTTGGAAGTAGAATGACCGCAATAAATGGCACTTCGCTGCCAGAAACAAATACTTTAAATACCTACAATGATTATGCATTTATTGAAGATGACAGAACTAACCTGGCACATTCTGGCCGCGTGTTTGTTGGCGATGAATTTGGTGGTGTGACAGAGCGGTCTTATGCTTTTTCATTTCCTAATTTATTAAGTGGACAGCCTGTGAAATTAGACATTTCCGTAGTTGCAGCTGCTGATGTGAATGGTTCTTATTTTAATGTTTCAACAGATGGTGGCGCAAATGCCAACAGTATTTATATTCCGAGAGTTGATGATTTTTTAGGTATTAAAGATGTTGCTGAACGACAAGAACGACAGTTGAATTTATTTAATGTGCCTACTAATTTTAATGTTCATTTGTCATTTGATAGAAATGGCGATTTTAATACAAAAGGCTGGTTGGATTATTTACAAGCAAATGCTGTTTCAATATTACGTTATAACAATCAAGCGCTGTATTTTAGAAATATTTCTTCTGTAGGTATTGGCAATGTTTCTAAATTTGAAATCCAAAACATGAACGCAAATGTTGAAATTTGGGATGTCACAAATCCGTTTGCAACGAAAAAAATTAATTACCAATTATCAAATAATATTGCAGTGTTTACTTTGGCTACCGATTCTCTACGCGAGTTTGTAGCGATTGAAAATACTAATAATGTACCAATTGCTTTTGGAAGTATAGCTAATCAAAATTTACATGCAATGCCACAACAAGATATGCTAATTGTTACTCGTAATGCCATGTTGCCGCAAGCACAAGAACTGGCACAGTTTCATCGTGATAAACAAGGCTTGAATGTTGCAGTTGTTGAATTAAATCAGATATATAATGAGTTTTCTTCTGGCACAAATGACATAAGTGCCATACGTGATTTTGTAAAAATGTTTTACGATAGAGCGGCAGGCGATACTGCGCTGATGCCTAAGTATTTATTGCTATTTGGCGATGGTACTTATAATAATAAATCTCTTCACGATTATTTGTTGCCGTGCTATCAAAGTCAAGCTTCCTTCGAGTCTTTACAAACGTATGTGTCCGATGATTATTTTGGTTTAATGGATGATAATGAAGGAGCCAATATCAATAATACAGCAGCTGAAATTATGGATGTTGCTGTAGGACGAATTCCAGCTGATGACTTCACAAAAGCACAAACAGCAGTGGATAAAATTAAACGCTATTATGAAAATGCAGCTTATGGTGATTGGCGTAATCAAGGCACTTTTGTCGCTGATGACGAAGACAGAAATATTCATATCGCCGATGCAAATGATATAGCTGATAGCTACGCTGCACAAGTAAAAAAAATAAATATCGATAAAATATATTTAGATGCTTATCAGCAACAATCAAGCACTGGAGTAGCAAGCTATCCAGCCGTTAACGACGCTATCAACCGTAAATTATTTACTGGAACTTTGTTTTTAAATTATATTGGTCATGGCGGCGCATTAGGATTAGCCAAAGAAAGAATTTTAACTGCAGTAGATATCGACCAATGGGAAAACCAAAATAAATTGCCATTATTTATAACTGCAACATGCGAGTTTGCACCTTATGATAAAGTAGATGAAAATTCTGCTGGTGAAAGAGTATTGTTTAAGCCAAATGGTGGAGGCATTGCATTAGTTACGACAACACGTGTCGTGTATTCACACACTAATAAAACGATGAACACTAATTTTATGACACAAATGAAAAATGCAAGTGTAAATAGTAGTGTGAATTTGGGCGATATCATTAGAGAAGCAAAAAAATATACGAATACAGCTGATGGTAATAGAAAGTTTACTTTATTAGGCGATCCTGCTATTAGATTGGCTTTTCCAACTTATCAAGTCCAAGCAACATCAATAAACAATCATGCATTTTCGTCGCCACATGATACATTAAAAGCTTTGTCAAAAATTACGATTGAAGGTGAAGTACAAGATAATAACAATCAGCTTTTCAACACATTTAATGGTACGGCATCTATCATTATTTTTGATAAGTCAAAAACGATAAACACATTAGTGAATGATCCGGTAAGTATTAATAATCCAGATGGTAGCTTGCCGTATGATTTTACATTGCAAAAAAATACTATTTATAAAGGGAAAACAAAAGTGACAGATGGTAAATTTAAGTTCACCTTTTTAGTTCCTAAGGATATCGATTATTCTTATGGTTTTGGTAAAATGAGTATGTATGCATCATCCGATACAACAGATGCATCAGGTTATACTACTGATATTGTAGTAGGAGGCGCTTATGATACGCTGCTCACGGATAATGAAGGTCCAGATGTTGATGTGTTTTTAAATGATGATAAATTTGTATTCGGTGGAATTACAGACGAATCGCCAAAACTATTTGCAAAATTGAAAGATGAAAATGGTATAAACACATCAGGCAATAGTGTTGGACACGATATTACAGCTATAATCGATAATAATACACAACGCATTTATAACTTAAATGATTTTTATGAAAATGAATTGGATGATATTACACAAGGAAAAGTAACTTTCCCTTTCTCCGGTTTAGCAAAAGGAAGACATACTTTAGAAGTAAAAGCATGGGACGTTTTAAACAATTCAGGTATTGGTTATACAGAATTTATTGTAGAAGAAAAAGCAAATTTAGCCTTGTCGCATGTGCTCAATTATCCAAATCCTTTTACAACAAACACAAAATTTATGTTTGAACATAATAAACCAGGCGCATCGCTAGATTTGAAAATAGAAATCTTCTCAGTTTCAGGCAAAATTATTAAAACAATTACTAAAAATATTAACAGTGCAGGTTATAGAGTTGATGATGTTTCTTGGGACGGATTAGATGATTATGGCGATAAAATTGGGAAAGGTGTTTATATCTATCGTGTGTCCTTAAAAGATGATAGTGGAAAAAAAGTGAGCCAATACCAAAAATTAGTGGTGCTAAATTAGAATTTTTCAAATAAATTTACCATTTTAACGTTTTGAATTCTGAAATACTAAACAACAATTGTTAATAATTCTCTTATATTGCATGGCAATAGTGAATACTGACAAAATTATTGTATAATAAAATCGTACATGAGATATATTTTAAGGCCCAACATACTGATAGCTGCATTACTTACTGTGAGTGTTTTTTTTGAATTAAAAGCACAAGGAAATCAAACGATTAACAGTGATTTGACTCGAGTTGTCAATACTGCCGTTCCTTTTTTACGCATTGTGCCAGATGCACGTGGTGGCGCGATGGGCGATGTAGGTATTGCCACACCAGTAGATCCTAATGCTACATTTTACAATGCCTCAAAATTGGCATTTGCTAAAAAACGTTTAGGGCTTTCATTGTCTTATGCTCCTTGGCTACGTGCTTTAGGCATTACAGATATTTTTATGACACATTTTACTGGTTACTACAAAGTATCAAGTAATGATGTAGTACACACTTCATTAAAGTTTTTTAGCTTAGGTGATATCGACTTCACAGATGCTGCCGGAAATCCGATAGGAAGCGGTCGTCCACGCGAGCTTTCGTTTGATGCAGGTTACTCTCGTAAATTAGGCAAACACTTTGCCCTTGGCGTTGCTTTTAGGTATATCTATTCAAATTTAGCATCTGGTCAAAGTATTGGTAGCGAACCAATAAAAGCTGGTCATGCCTTCGGTTCTGATGTCACTGCTACTTATAATTTAGATATGACAGTCGGCAAAAAGAAAATGAAAGCCAACTTCATGACAGGCATTGCGGTCACTAATATGGGTACAAAAATTGCTTACACAGCAAATGCACGAGAAAAAGATTTTATTCCTGCAAACTTCGGATTAGGTGTTGGTTTTAAATTGCAACCTAATAAATACCACGAATGGGGAATTTATGCCGATTTCAATAAATTATTAGTGCCGACGCCAAAAGTAGGCGACAAAGACAGTAATAATATATTGGATTTTAAAGAACAATCTTCCATAAAAGGAATGTTCACCTCCTTAGGTGATGCACCTGGTGGCTTTAAAGAAGAAATGAGAGAATGGATGATGGGCATCGGCACAGAATATTGGTATGACCATATTTTTGCTGCTCGTATGGGTTATTTCTTAGAAGCCAAAGACAAAGGTAATAGACGCTTTTTCTCTGCTGGTGTAGGTGTAAAATATAGTGTATTCGGACTTGACTTTTCTTATCTAGTTCCTACAAATGGCGCAAGAAATCCATTGGATAATACTTTCCGTTTTACCTTGAAATTTGACTTTGCTAAATTAGGTGGCAATAAAACGAATGATGATGGCGAAGACATCAATGACCAAACGGATAAAGTAGATAAATCTACACGTAAAAAATTGAAACAAAAGTAAGCAATACTTTATATGTTATAAAAAGCGGCTGACTTGGAACAAGTCAGCCGCTTTTTTAGTTGTCACTAATTTAATTAACGCAGAAATGGATTGCTCCTTGCTTCTTCGCCTATCGTGGTACTTGGTCCATGTCCATTAAATACAGCAGTTGCTGATGCTAATGGGAGCAATTGTGTGCGAATGGAATGAATTAATGTATCATAATCACCGCCAGGTAAATCTGTTCGGCCAATGCTTCCCATAAACAGCACATCACCAACTATAACATATTCCTCTTCTGTATTGGAAAAACAAATACTTCCAGGTGAATGTCCAGGTGTGAAAAGTATTTGGAATTCAGCATCTTCTAATGTCAAAATATCACCTTCTTGTATGAAATATCCAGGCTCACACTTGTCAGGTATTTTTGCACCAAACATACGCGCTGCCATGTCGGCTCTTTGCAATATGGGCAATTCTTTTTCATGAATGCCTAATGCTAAATTAAATTCGTCAGCAATAAACTTATTGCCATAAATATGGTCTAAATGACAATGTGTATTAAGCAGTTTTACTGGCTTAAGTTGATTTTTTTCTAAATAGCTTATCAATGTTTTTTGGTCTTGTAAGGTATAACAGCCGGGATCGATTATCCAACAATCTTTATTAGTATGAGCAATAACATACGTGTTTTCTTGAAAAGGGTTGAAACAAAATGCAGCAATATCTGTCTTTATTTTTGCGTTATCCATAAGATTTATTTACTTTGTAAAAGTAGTAAATTCAAATAAGTATAGCGAATACAGTTTGGATATTAAAATATGAATATAAATTTACAAATACAAAGTGCCAATACTTATACAAAGTGTTTTACAATTGCAAAGTCAATTTTATTTTTTTTATGCTTGACTTTTTATTCTACTTTACTTTTTTCACAGACTACACAAGTGCAGTTCGGTCAAAATCGTGTACAATACCATTCCTTCGATTGGCAATATTATAATTCAGACAATTTTACCATTTATTTTTATCCAGGTGGGCAAGAAATAGGAAAATTTGTGTGGACAACAGCGGAAATGAAACTCAAAGAACTGAACAAACAAATGGATTTTCATTATCGCTCACAAGTAGATATTTTAATCTATAACGACATTACTGATTTGGCACAAACCAATATAGGCTTAGGTCAAGAAGATTATAATATTGGCGGCACAGCAGTACTTCGTGATAATAAACTATTTTTACATTATGATGGCAATCATCGTCATCTGCAACGAGATTTAATGAAAGGTCTGTCTGCCTTATACATCAGACAAATGATGGCAGGCAATAGCTTTGGACAAAAAATACAGAATGCACTATTTCTAGTAATGCCAGAATGGTACACAGAAGGCCTGTCGGCATACATAGGTGAACCTTGGAACACAGACTTAGACGCACAACTAAAAAAATATTTATTAACTACCAAAAAATCTGATTTTAATAGACTCGTAAATATAAATCCAGTCTTGGCTGGACAATCTTTTTGGTATATGATAAACGAAATGTATGGGAAAAATGCCATTCCAAATATATTATATGTTACCAGAGTTAATCATAATATCAATAAAGGATTTGTGTATTCTGTAAATACATCAATAGAAACATTGATGAAAGATTGGAAAGAATTTTATCTAAAACGTTTCGTGTCTGATAATACAGATAGAGATAGTACGACAGCATATAAGGCTATAAAAATCAAGAAACGAAACAACAATTTAATTGGTGATATAAAAACTTCCTTCGATGGAAAATATATTGCCTATGCTGCATTTGATGGCGGTTTTTATAAAGTGTTTGTGCAAGACGTATTAACAAAAAAAACAAAACAAGTTTCAAAAGGTGGTTTTCACTCTGATCAATATCCATTTGACAAGAATTATCCTATTTTAACTTGGACAAAAAGTGGACATAAGCTTGCTATTATTTCTGAGAAAAAAGATATTATTCGTTTAAAACAAGTTGACTTAGACAAACATACTACTACAAAAAATAATATCATCAAATTCAAAAGAATTTATGGTGCTGATTTTACCAATAATCCAAATTTGATGGTCGTTTCTGGTCAAAATAAAGGTCAAACCGATTTGTATTTATACAACACCGCTAACACCAATGCTACTCAATTAAACAATGATATTTACGATGATTTGAATCCAGTTTCAGTAAATTGGAATGGCAACGAAGCCGTATTATTTTCTTCTAATCGTATCGAAAATAAATTTTATCTCGAAGCAATAGATACCGTATTGCCGACGCATACTTTAGATTTATTTTATTACGATTTATCCAAGCGTGGAACCGACTTAATTCAAGTAACAGAAACACCATTTGCCAACGAAAAACCAATAGGCAATTACAATGAAAAATATCTTACTTTTTTAAGCGACGAGAATGGTATTTCTAATCAATATGTGGCTACAATAGATAGCTTTTATGTCGGTAAAGATTCTGTAGAATTGTATATCAATGAATTCACTGATTCCTCAAAATTAGTAAAACAAGAAATTGATAAATATGTTTGGAAAGGCACATCATTTCCAATTTCTAATTTCTCAAAAGGAATTGAACAAGCTAGTAATTCACGCTATGCTGATTTTTTATTCTTCGGTGCAAATAAAAGAAAATCTTATGTCTATACTAAGCCTTTGCTGGCAGAAGAAACATTATTGTCACTGAAATCATTAGGTTTGCGCGCAACTGCATTCCGCCAATTTTATAAAGAGAATGTTTTAACAGCGTCCACATTTAAAGCACCCAATAAAAAAAATACGAATGCATCAAATATAGACGTTGACATAGATGATGACATTTCTTTAGATAGTTTGTATAATGCAGCTACGAGATATACTTTCGAATCTGATTTTAATAATGTTTTACAAACAGATAAAAGCATTGTAGAAAATAATCCAGTAAACACAACGAAAAATGCAACAATAGCTGATTCATCTGTAGTAGGAGCATCAAATGACGAAGCGCCACCTTTTTTACAAAATTCGCCAGTACCAGTTGACCGAAGCGTAAATATTGAAAAAACAACAGGTCAGAAAATACGTATCTTGCCTTACAGAGCACGCTTTACTTCAGACTATGTGGTGACGCAATTAGATAATAGCATCATGACACAAAACTATCAAAGCTTCAATCAAAATTTAGGCAGTTATAATTTTCCGAGCTTAAGTGGTA
>JADKZZ010000166.1 GCA_020848475.1 Chitinophagales bacterium
AATGCGTGCAAATTAGCGATAAAAAAATAGGCTTCATAGTTATCCTGCATGTAAATAAAATTCTTTATCGCTCCAAAATAATTGCCCAAATGTAGATTTCCGGTGCTACGCACGCCACTTAATACACGTTCTTTCATTGCGCAAAAGTAGTAGGATTGATTTAGAAAAATGAATAAAAAAACAGCTATTATAAAAAATAACACTTAAAAAATATTGATTAATGTCAATAAATTTGTAATATTATGCTTTATTAACAAAGTACTCTCAAAGTAAAACCAACTTCTATGTATAAAATTTTACACATTTTGTTGATTACATTCTTTTTTTCTTGTAATTATTTTTCAATCATAGCACAAGAAAATAGGATAAATAATTTCAAAAAAACAAACACCGAAAACAATATAAAAACAAAAAGCAACACAGAGGTGTTGGGCATAAACAAAGCTGAAATCCAAGAAAATCTAAAAGGCATAAATACAAACAACACAACCACGCAACTTAGAATAAATGATTCATTAAGCATACAAAAAATTCAAACAGAGAAAGGCATAAATAATCCAGAAATTTCTATTCAAAACAATACTGCAGCAACTGAAAATGCTAGCTATACTAAAGTAACATTTTCAGAAAATGAAAAGACGACAAACACTGAACGAAGCTATACAAAAATAAAACCTTCCATAAACTATGTGCCTAAACAAGTAAAAGCAGATATCCATCCAATCGTAGATTATAATTCAGCACCTGTTAATCCAAATAAAAAAGACTATTTATTACAAGAAGCAAATGATTTGCAAAGAGAAATTGAACTTAACACGAACAATCCGAATTATGACCTTGAAAAAAATAAAAGAAAACTCGAAGAAATTAGAGATTTAATAGAAAAAACAAACAAGTGATTATGAAGAAATTTTTACAATTTCTATTGCTTTGTTTATTATTATTTATTGCAAGCAAAGCAGAAGCGCAAAATAATAATTGTGCTAATGCAATTACAGTCTGTAATAATCAATTAGCAGAGCAATTAAACGATGGTGTAGGCACACAAGAATGTCCATCTGGTGGCTGTGGTTGTATGTTAGCAGGTGAAAAAAACACACGTTGGTTTCGAATTGTCATTCAAACTGGTGGAACCTTAGAGTTTACGATACGTCCATATAACGGCTCTGCTGATTATGACTTTTCATTATGGAACAGAGGTGTAGGTGGCACATGTCCAAGTGGTGGCACTTTAGGCACTCCTGACAGATGTAATTTTGCAGCACCTGCTTCTCCAACTGGTATAAGAGGCACATCAAATGGAAATTCCAATGGTGCATCAGGCAATTTATACTCTAACAACATGACAGTGACTGCAGGTCAAGTACTGTATTTATTAATCGATAATTATGATGGCACACCTGAAGGATTTTATTTAGATTTCTTTGGTGGAGCACCTGGCTCAGGAACAGGCACAACAGCTACATTTTCTTGTTCTGGTGTTAATCAATGTACAACATGTAATGATGCAGACTGCAAAACATATTACTTTGCAAGTCCTGACGATTATAGCTTCGATGAAACTGCAGCAAATGGTGCCTGTCACTCCAATTTTGCTTATGCATCCGTAAAAACATCGACTGTTTGTGGCACTTTCAATGTGCCTGCGCCTTATACTACTGTTCAGTTTCCTACAAACAGAGGCTATGAAATTACAACAACCAATGGTGCAAACACAACGACATGTTTAAACTCGGCAAACATTAGCTACCAAGTTTGGGACAACTGTGCCGTTGCACCTTTGACGCCAAGTTCACCTGGTATTTACAATGGCTTAAATAATCTTTCAACATATAAAGTTTGTAAAACAATTACAGTAAGTGGAGCAGACTGCTGGTTAAGTCGGGTATGCTTGCCCTACTGGACTGAAGTAGCAAATGACGTCATCTGCAATGCAAGCCCATTAACTGTTAACGCAGCACCTATCAATGGCACAAATGCTGGCGCATCATCTGATTTAGATGCAGGCTGTACAGGCTATCAAGATGTATATTATAGCTTCGTTGCACCAGCTTCTGGCAGAGTACAAATAAATGTTGACCCTAATGCTGCTTCAGATGTAAAAATTAATATCATTGGTCCAATGGCTGGACTTGATGAAGGTATAAATGACTGTAATTTAAGTTGCTCACAATTAGGAGAAAACAATGTTGTCAGCGATTGTAATGATTATGCAGGAAGAGACGGCGTTGAGCGCCTTTTTGCTTTCGTTATTCCAGGGCAAACCTATTATGTTTGGGTCAGTGGCACATTCTCTTATCCAACAGCAAACTTTACCATACAAGTAAGCGAAACGCTCACATCAAATGCTATTCCGCAACCTGGTCCAGAATTAACTAATAACAGTGGTTCGCCAGACGCAATTCCTGCAAATGATTTATGTACAAATGCTACAAACTTAAATTTATGTGTGGCGCAAGCAGGCACAACCATTGGTGCTACAGCAGGTTGCACAGACCCTGATCCTGAATATGTCGATGCATTAACACTAGAAAATGACGTTTGGTATAGATGGACAGCGCCAGCCAATAATGGAAATAGTGAAGTGACTTTAACCGTAACAGGCATAAGCTGTAGTGGTGGAATGGATGGAAGTACAGGCATACAGTTTGGTATTTTTAGCGGTTCATGCGCCACCTTAACTCCAATTAGCCAAGGCACTACCTCTGTTACATTCACACCAATAGCAGGACAAACATATTATTTTGTTATAGATGGCAATGCAGGTGCACAATGTAATTTCAATATTGAAGTAAAACGACCGATCGTAAGTTCACAAACCTGCAATCCTGCTTCTTCCTGCGCTGGAAGTGCTTTGAGCGCAAGCATGGGCGTTACCTATTATGGTAGTAATCCTGGAACCAGATGGGCATATTGCAAATCCAATACATTTGGTACACCTTGCAACACCATCAATTTAGATGATCCAAACACCTACTCTATTTACAATCCTTCAGTAGGCTTACCTGACCCAGGTTGTACGCCAGCAACCTATACTTTTATCGGTTATATTTTAGCTGACAACGGTGCTTCTACTATTCCAGGATTTCCTTCTTATCCACTACCTCAACCTGCAACAACAAACTGCACAAGAGCAACGAGTGCATGTACATTTAATATCTATCCACGATTAAGTAACTATGTTACTTATACTGCCAATGGTTGCTCACAAGTTGTAACTATTAACCCAAGTTGCCCGGCAGCATTAAGTGTCACAGGAGGTGCTTTAAGTCAATCAGTTGCTGTTGGTACCGTTGGTGGCAACTTCACTGCTGTTAATGTTGCTTGGAATCCACCATACAATACAGGCTCACCTGCTGCTTGTAATACTTTGAGTATTCAAACACCAATATATTGCCCAGGGCCAACTTCTGATGCACCTTGTATTGCAAGGCCATTAACTGTTGGTGCACCAGCATTAGCTTCTGACAACATATCTGCAGTGTATAATGCTAATGAACAAATTTCGTGCACAGCAAATTCTGCAGGCTATGGCGTATGGTTTTCGTTTATCACACCTCCATCTGGAAATGCTGACATCAATCTCACCGCTGTTGGTACATCTAATAATTTAGATGCTCAAATTTATTGGTTGAGTAGCAGAAGAGCATCCGTTTTTGATTGTTCCATAGGTCAACTAACATCAGACGTTTGTTCTAGTTGTACTGAGTTCAATACAGATTGTAATATTGTTGACCATGGTGGTTTTTGCGCAGATGCTGGTGGTGTAAATGCCAATGAAACCTTACAGCTGAGAGGATTATTCCCAGGCGAAACAAACTATATCATGATTGATGGATATGATAGTCCGACAGCTTCTGAAAGACGTGGTAATTTTAGTATTCGTGTAGTTGATGCAGGTGGTGGACCAACACGACCTTCAAATGATAATTGTAGTGGTGCAATAGATATCACCAATATTGCCTGTGGTAAAATCCCTGCATCTAATAAAAATGCAACATCACTTTGTAATGGCGATCCTAGCTTCACGCCAGGATCAACTGAAAACTCTGTTTGGTACTACTATGTACCGCCAGTCACAGGTAGTTACACAATTTCCTACGCAAATGCAAAAGGATATGACTGCTTAGGGCATATTCAAAATTCATTATTCCCATTTCCTAGTTCAGCAAATGGTGCTGGTATTCAGTTTGCATTATATACTAGTTCCACTAATAATTGCAATGGAACATTTTCTGAGATTCCAACAAGTGCAATAAGCACTGGTGCTTTAAACGGACAAGTAACACTAAATCTTACTGGTGGACAGAAGTATTATATTTTAATAGATGGTTTTTTAGGTTTCCAATGTGATTTTGAATTTAAAATTAATAGTAATCTTTGCTGTTCAGCAGATTTAGGTGCTGTTGAAAAATCAGATACCGTTTTATGCTATGGCGAACGAATGACGCTTGGTGTAACTGCTGACCCAATTAATTTTGGTTCGAATGCCGAAGATAATCCTGTTGTTGCATGGTTATTTTCGCCAACTGAACCAACAGGTGCTGCTTTAGATCCTTTTGATCCATCTAATGCTTCATTGACATATTTGGTTGGTCAAACAGACATTATTACACCAGGTACTGCATATACAGACTCAACAAAAGTTTATAAAGAAAATATTGTCAGGAGCCCTGCTGGTGGATATGGCGATATTAGTTATGGATACTGGGACACGCCTATTTACAAAGACATTGCCATTTCAGGATTTCCTGCCGGTGCTACTTTACAAAATGTAAATAACATTAAAGTATGCGTTTATTTCGGATTTGAAGACATTGGCTCACACGATGTCCAATTAGTAAGTCCCTCAGGTGCAACTATAGATTTATTCTCTGATATCTGTAATGAATCATCTGGTGGTATGAGTGTATGCTTTACGGCAGCTGCACCAACAACAATTGGCTCTTCTTGTTTAGCCATCGGTGGTGGACCACAATTTGGCGCATTAAACAATGAACTTACAGGTGATTTTAGACCGGAAGCGAGCTTTGCACCACTTGTTGGCACAGCACTTAATGGCACTTGGCGATTACGAATCGATGACGATGACTTAGATGACGAAGGCTTTTGGTATTTTGGTTGGACAATTGACTTAGTGCACACACAAACATCGATTGGACCGCCAAGCATAGGACCTCGACATGGCGATTTAACTATTGTCAATAATGACCCTTTTAAGTATGGTCCTCAAGAATTCTGGCTAACGCCTGTTACTATGATAGATTACGATCCTAGCACAGATTTATTAACTAATGATCCTACCTGTTATGACTATGGACCACCTACAAAAGTTACGCTATTAGAACGTGTTACAACGCCAACAATAACACCTACATGTGCTGCACCTGGTGACGGAAGCAATGGAATTTCACTGACCATTACTTCGCCGACTGGCGGTTTGCCAGGATTACCTTCTGCTCCAAGTAGCAACACTTTAAGTTTTTCAAATACTTCATCACTCGCGATACCTGACAATAGCGCTTCTTGGAGCAATAGAGATATTAATGTTTCTGGATTTACTGCTGGTGCAACATTGACAGCAAATACCAATATAAATGTTTGTTTAACATTTAATCCAGAACACACCTATGCTTCAGACGTAGTAGCACAATTAGTGGCACCGAATGGTGGCATTTTACAATTGACACCCGGCTCAGGAGCTAATGGCAACGACCTGAATGGACAATATTGTTTTGCAATAAGTGGCACCGCTTTATTAGAAGCAGGCGTAGCAAGCGGTGGAAATATTAACACAGGAATTTACGACTGGTCTGGTAATTACAATAATATTAATGGAACGCTTCTAAATGGCTTATGGCGCTTACAAATTAGAGATGACGCCGGTGGCGATGTAGGAACACTTGCCAGTTGGTCAATAGCATTAACAGGATTAACACCTGGTGTGTCAACGGCTGCCTATACGGTAACAGGAATTGGCGCAGCCTCATCTATTTCGTTCCCATCGCCGCCAGTTCAGGAAGCTGAAGTATCAAATCCATTTACTGTTGCCGACGGACAAGCCTGGAATGTTAGATTTAGAGATGCTGCAGGCTGTGAAAGTGAAATAGGTGGCACATACAACCAGCCTAATTTAGGAGATCTGACATTAGACACAAGCGTATGTGATGGTGCAATTGACATAGCCTTTTCGACATCAAATCCTATTCCTTTATTTTCACAATATCGAGTGTTGTTAGACTTTGATTCCTATCCACAAGATGTATCTTGGTTTATATACGATGGAAGCAATCAAGTAATTGCATCAGGCGGTGGTTATGGTACTTCCGTTGGTGCAAGCACATTTACTACAACTGCAACAATTAACCCAAATAATGGTCCATTCCGCTTTGTGTTATACGACGGATTTGATGATGGATTTGGCTCTGGCGGTGGCAGTAGTAATAATGGAGGAAATACGAGTTTGAATTATATTCGTATTATGGAATTGCATGCTAATGGTAGCGTTGATACATTATTTAGCCAGAATTATGCATATTGCTCTCCAATTTATTGTGTAGGACCTGCCGCTTCATTATTTGGCCAGTTAGATGTTAATTTAGGAACGCCTATCGGCACCTTTGCTACAGGCACAGCCGTTACGCTCGAAAATAACAGAACCTGCACAGGAACTACTGTTGCTGGCGCAATCACAATGAATACTAGTGGCTCAGGTACAATAAACACTACTGCTGCTGGTGTAAATCCTGGCTCATCGTACTCTGTACAATATTCTTATACAGATCAATATGGTTGTACTAAAAGTATATGTGGCCCTATCGATGTTTTCCCACCAGTTTCGATAAATCCAACGATTAACTGCACCAATCCGCCAACAGTCAATGTAAATGCAAGTTGCCCAAATTGCAATGCAACTTATGTAGCAGAATATTCTTACAATGGTGGCTTGAGTTGGACAACTGCAACATCTGCTAATTTTCAAGAAATCTACACCTTTGCACGCGTAAGAAATACGGTTACAGGAAGAATCTCTTGTGAAGTAAGCAGTGTTAAATTGGCAGACTGCCCAACTGTATTACCAATAGAATTAATCTCGATTAGCGCAAGAGCCATTAATAATGAATTTATACAAGTATCTTGGTCAACAGCAACCGAACGCAACACAAATAAATTTGAGATCTTGAGAAGTACAGATGCTATACAATTTACTAAGGTAGGCGAAGTTGCTGCTGCAGGTAATTCTAACAACATCAGACAATATAAATATGATGACTTTGATGTTGCGCCAGGCATTGTCTATTATTATAGAATTAGAGAAATTGACAATGATAACAGACATCAACTGACGAACATTGTTCATGCTAAAATAAATGGTGCGTCATTTGATGTCGTAAGTATTCATCCTAATCCATTCGTTGACAATACTACTATTACGCTTTATACAGAAGAAGAAAGAGAAGTAAATTTGAAAGTATTTAATGACTTAGGCGAATTATTAAAACACGAACAAAAACAACTAACTATCGGTTTAAATGAATGGAATATTGCAACAGAAGAATGGGCAAAAGGTGTATATTATTTCATTATCAATAATGGTGAAAAACCACTCATTAAGCAAGTCATTAAATTGAACTAAAAAACAAAAAGAATAAAAAACTAAAGGTTGACATTATTACGTCAACCTTTTGCTTTTTCATTTTAAGTATTATTATTTTCCCGTTACGTAAGCGCCTTCAAAACCTGGCACTGCTTTCACTTGTGGTAGTATCTGCTCGGCAGCTGCACGATTAGCAAAGCCTACTAACCAAACAACATTTGCACCTTTTTCATTTTTGTAGGTGATGATTTTTCCTAATTTTTGAAGTGGTTCAAATTGTTCCCATTTTGGTGCCGAGAATGCTCCTAATTGAATTGCCGTTTTATATTTTGCCAACATCGCATCGCGCGACTGAACACCTAATGATGAAATACCTGATGACATTGTTGTTGATGTATTTACTACTGAAGATGTTGCCATTGTAGATTTTGGAGCACTTTGCATTGTCACTTCTTTTTTTGCTTTTTCTTCAACAACAATTTTTTCTTCAATTGCTTTTGTTTGTTTTTCTATTGCATTTTTACTTTCTTTACTCATCACCGGTGCAGCTGTTGAGTTATCGCCGATCGCACCATAATCACTATCCTTTGGCACTGTGCTTCCTGCTGGCATTGCAGTAGAATTATCGCCGATTGCAGCTATCTCTTCTTTATTGTTTTTAGTAGCACCTGCGTTTGTTGGAGTCGATTTTATTTCAGGCTTTACAATTTCTGCCGCTTTTGGTTCTTCTAAATCTACAACGGCAAATGTTTTTAAGTTTAACTTCTTGATGATACCACCAGAAGAATAGGTTAGTGTATTTTCATTTAACAAACCTGGATTAGACTCATTTTTAGTCGTATTAATTTCTTTGCCTAAATTTTTAGGATTGCTCCATTTTCCATTTTCATATTCTGCTGTATAGATATCCAAACCTCCAACTGTGCCAGGAAATGATGCGATGAAGAAAATCTTTTTATTTTTCCCATTATCCATCAATGCTGGCTGACCAACTTTAAATGTTCCCAATAAATTCTTATTGAGCGTATAAGCCACCCAATGTTTATCTTTCCAAGTAGCATGCAATACTTCAAACATCAAGATTTCTTCAATTGACTTTAATTGCTCTGGAATTTTATAGGCTGGCACCTCATCTGTATATAATTCAAAGGTAATTTCTTGCAAATAAGCATATTCGTTGTGTAGAAAAGCCGCCGCATTCGACAATTTAATCACACTAAAAACCAACAAACTAAGTAGAATAACTTTTTTCATAATGTATAAATATTTCAAAATCATAAACAACAAAAGTGGTATTTTAAACCACTATTAATACGTAAAGTTTTCCACAATATTGTATTACAACTTAAGCGTACAAGTTTGATGCCAAGCATTAATTTTGCAAGAGAATGTTGTATCTTAGCATTCCCATTCTAGTGAATGCGAGGCATTTATTATTTCAACAAAGCAATTAAGATATAAGAAATAATATTAATAAAATAGTAAGTACAGTTGCCCTTTTGCATACTGCTATTTTTTCTTTTGCAGCAGGAGAAATAAGATTTGCAGGCGCTAAGCAAGCAGGTGTTGGCATGAACTCTGTTTGCATGGTAAATGTATATTCTGCCTACAACAATCAAGCTGCTGGTGCATATTTAGAACGCCCTTCTTTTGGTATTTATTATGCGCCAGTGTTCATTGGACAAGGCGTGAGTAATGTAACCGGAATTTTTGCGATGCCAGTAAAAAAAGCTGGAACCATTGGTTTGTCTGTTAATTATTTTGGCTACAATCTATATAATGAAAAAAAAGTTGGATTATCTTATGCCATTAAATTAGCAAAATGGATGGCAATTGGCATGCAGCTGGATTATCTAAATACAAAAATCAGTGGCTATGGCAGTAAAAATAATGTCACATTTGAACTTGGTTTATTTTCTAAGCCTATTGACGAGCTTTCCATAGCATTTCATGTTTATAATCCATTAAAACTATATATTGATAAAGCTACTGGCGAACGCATTCCGACCATGTTTAGAATAGGTGTTACCTATGAAGCTTTAAAGAAATTTTTCATTTCCGTTCAATTTGACAAAGATTTGACTAATAAAGTAATTTTTAGAACTGGCGCAGAATATACCTTAAAAGACATCGTCAGTTTTAGAGCTGGAATTGCGACCACACCAGTCACTGGTACCTTAGGCTTAGGCGTTTTATTAAAGCAAGGTGTTGGCTTCGATTTTGCTTTTTCCTATCAAGCAAATTTAGGATTTCAACCACACTTTGGACTCGTTTATTCTATTATGAAAAAGAAACCAGACTTACAGCAACCAGCAACAAGCGCATCAAAGCAGAAAAAATTACTCCAACGACGTTTGGCTGACAAGCATTAATAAATTATTTACCATTTCAAGAATACGTTGAATATCTGTACTTTTGCAAGATGGAAAATATTCGAAATTTCTGCATTATTGCACATATTGACCACGGAAAAAGTACATTAGCCGACCGTTTATTGCAAATTACCAATACCGTATCTGAACGCGACTTACAAGCACAGACTTTAGATGACATGGATTTGGAACGCGAGCGAGGCATTACCATTAAAAGTCATGCTATACAAATGGACTATTTCCAAGATGGCAAAAAATACATTTTCAATTTAATTGACACACCTGGCCACGTGGATTTTTCTTATGAAGTTTCACGCTCTTTAGCTGCCTGTGAAGGCGCTTTGTTATTAGTCGATGCCACGCAAGGAATTCAAGCACAAACTATTTCTAATTTATATTTAGCCATCGAGAATGGATTAGAAATAATTCCAATTATCAATAAAATTGATATGGATGGCGCCATGGTGGAAGAAGTGAAAGATCAAATAGTAGATTTAATTGGCTGCAAACACGAAGATATTTTAGAAGCAAGTGGTAAAACTGGATTAGGCGTTGACAAAATATTACCTGCGGTAATTGAACGAATTCCTGCTCCAAAAGGCGATGCCAATGCACCACTGCAAGCATTAATCTTCGACTCTGTTTTCAACTCTTTTCGTGGTGTTATCGCTTATTTTCGTGTAATAAACGGCACAATAAAAAAAGGCGATAAAGTAAAATTTGTCAATACTGGGAAAGAATATCATGCTGATGAAATTGGCATTATGCGCATGACGCCAGAGCCAAAAGGCGAAGTCAGCGCAGGCGATATCGGCTATATTATTACAGGCATTAAAGTATCTCGCGAGATAAAAGTTGGTGATACAATTACACATGTACAACGTCCATGCATAGAAAGTATCAAAGGGTTCGAAGATGTAAAACCGATGGTTTTTGCTGGAATTTATCCAATTGACAATGACGACTTTGAAGAACTTCGCGATTCCATTGAAAAATTACAACTAAATGATGCTTCATTAGTTTGGGAACCTGAAACATCATTAGCTTTAGGTTTTGGTTTTCGATGTGGTTTCTTAGGTCTGTTGCATTTAGAAATAATACAAGAACGATTGGAACGAGAATATGACATGACCATCATCACAACCGTTCCCAACGTAACCTATTATTGCTACACAAAACAAGGTGAAAAAATTACGGTAAACAATCCAACAGATTTACCTGATCCAACATATATTGACTATGTGGAAGAGCCATACATAAAAGCACAAGTAATTACCAAACCTGAGTATGTTGGCCCAATTATGAAGTTATGTATGGATAAACGCGGCATCTTAAAAAACCAAGTGTATCTATCGCCAACAAAAATAGAATTACAATTTGAAATGCCATTAGCAGAAATTGTATTTGACTTTTATGATCAACTAAAATCTATTTCTAAAGGTTACGCAAGTTTTGATTATCACATGCACGATTTTAGAGAAAGTGATTTGGTAAAATTAGATATCAAATTAAATGGCGATAATGTCGATGCATTCTCTGCGTTGATACATAGAAGCAAAGCTTACCATTTTG
>JADKZZ010000167.1 GCA_020848475.1 Chitinophagales bacterium
AGCACGACTACTTACACAACACCTACTTCAACTATAAGTGTCCGTGAGCAATATCCAAATCCATCACCTGTTTTGCCTACATCGAATGCAAAAACCGATGATCTGCAACGCAAATTAGACGAGCTAAAACAACAGCAAAATCAAGTGGGTCAAAGTAATAAAATCTATGCAAATCCTTATGAGCAAAAACCTTATGGCGCTCAAGCGCCTAAAGAAAGGCAGGAAGACATGCAATCTGTGGCTTACGATGATTATAAGAAAAAATTAGACGATCTAAAAAAACAACAACAATCTGTTAGTGTGCCTGTAAATACTACTACTTCAGTGAATACGCCACCAGCAAAACTAAACGATAACAATATTACTCCAAGCCTTTCTAAAAATATAATTGAGACAACACCTACAATTGCAAATAATACCTCTGAACCCAATCCAATACTATCAAAGTATGAAGAGAAATTGAGAAAAATGAAAGAGGAAATGGCTGCATTAAATGCTACACCACCAACGGATACTAAGTTAGACGCTGTTGCTTCAACACCAATTTCTAACATTACTACAAATGCTTCTGCTGAGCCTGAAAGTGTTGCTGATGACAAAAAAGCTATAGTGATTGATAAATTTGAGAATCAAGATGAAAAACAGAATACACATACAAATACTTCGCCAAAAGAAACTATTGTTGTTTCAGTTCCTGCTATTGATTTTGAATTGGAAAAAGCAAAATTAGATTCTTTCCAACAAGCACAAAAAGCTGCGGAACAAAAAATGTTAGCAAATATTGATAAAATGGGAGCAAACAAACAAACATTAGAAAATGATATTGCAGACTTGAAAGCACAGCAGAAAAAATTTAATGAAGAGAATGACAAGCTTACAACTCAAAATTCTCAACTAGCCAGTGAGCGTGAAAAACAAGCAATAGAAAAGAAAAAAATGGAAGATTTGCTTGCGCAAATGCAAGAAGAACGTGATAAACTTGCTGCTGAAAAGTTAAAGATGGAACAAGATAAAGCGAAGTTGGAATTATTGAAAAAACAACAAGAAAAAGATGTTTTTACACTGAAGCGTTCTATCGACTCTCTCTCAAAAATACAACAGAAAACTGCCAATACAAGTACAACGCCTCAGAATTATGATTTGTTTAATGTGCCTTTGCAAGTAGGTGCAGTGGCACAAGTAAATAATATTTATTTTGTTGCAGATGCTTCATTTTTACAAATTCCATCTTATCCAGAATTAGATAAAGTGGCTTTGTTTTTAGCAAGAAATCAAAAACTGAAAGTTGAAATTGGCGGACATACAAATGGTTTGTGCGATGATTTTTTCTGTCAAAAATTATCAACTAGTAGAGCCAAGACTTGCGTCGATTATCTAATCAGTAAAGGTATTGCATCCAATAGATTGACTTATAAAGGATATGGAAAATCATATTTGCTAAAACCTGCTGAGCCTGGAAATTCGCTTAATCAACGCGTTGAAATTAAGATATTAAGCATGGATTGATGTCGTTTAATTTTAATATCTTTGTAACATGTCTATAGAACATTTTGATAGTATTTATCAGTCTTTTCCTGGCCTTAGCGCAGAAGAATGGAAAGCTAAAATTTGTAAAGATTTAAAAGGCGATTCTTTTGAAAAACTGATTTGGCATACAAACGAAGGATTTGATGTTTTACCTTTCTATACAAAAGAAGACAATAAAAACTATCAATTAAACATTCCAAAGCGATTGACAAATGGCTGGCAAATTGCTGAACGGATTGTTGTAAATAATATTGAAACAGCCAATGCGCAGGCATTACTTGCGCTCGAAAATGGCGCTACTTCAATTTTTTTTGATGTGCAACATCAATCTTTATCACAAAATGATGTTTTTGGTTTAGTAAAGAATATTCTTTTAGATATTGCGCCCGGTACTTTTGAAAATTTCAATAGTAATGATAAATATGTATTCGAAAGCATTGTAAATAATAGTTGTACGCCAAAAGTAAGTGTGCCTAAATTGGAAAATATTACTGAGGAATTAGTGTTTGCCTTACAAGAAGGCATTCAACAAAAGACAAATAGTTTTCATTTTTTAATTACATCAAATTATTTTTTTGAAATTGCAAAATTGCGTGCATTTCGTTGGTTGTGGAAACAAGCTAGTACAGTACATCAGCTTCCAACGAACGCAAATATCATCGCTGAAACGTGTTTAAATAATTTAAGTAAAAATGAAGAGAATACGAATTTGCTACGCAATACAACGATGGCGATGAGTGCTATACTAGGCACTTGTGATGTATTGTTAGTGCAGTCTCACAATGCTGAAGATAATGGATTTGCAAAACGAATGGCGCGTAATATTCAACATATTCTACAACATGAATCAAACTTTGATACGATGCAAGATGCTGCAAAAGGTAGTTATTATATTGAGTACCTAACGTATCAATTTTGTATGCAAAGCTGGAATAAATTTACAGCACAATAATCACGACATACTACTTCTTATCTTTTTATAATAAGAAATTCATTTCTTAGTCGTAATTTCATTTTATTGATGATACTAAATTAAATTGACTATGTCAGCATTTACTTATGATTATGTAATAATAGGAAGCGGTTTCGGCGGTTCTGTTTCTGCACTACGCCTATCGGAAAAAGGCTATAAAGTATTAGTAATTGAAAAAGGAAAATGGCTAAAAGCAGATGATTTTCCGGAAACAAATTGGAACTTACGTAAGTTTTTTTGGTTACCTGCATTAAAGTTTCAAGGTTTGTTTAAGCTCACTTACTATCGCCATGTTGCTATTGTAAGTGGTGTTGGCGTAGGCGGTGGTTCATTAGTATATGCGAATACATTGCCTATTCCAAAAACAGAATTTTATAATTCTGGAAATTGGAATGGACTGGAAAATTGGGAAGAAGAATTAAAGCCATTTTATGCTACAGCACTAAAAATGTTAGGCGCAGAACGACATCCATACATGAGCCGCAATGATAAAGCTATGCAGCAATTATCAGAGAAAATTGGTTGTCCTGAAAAATTTGATAAAACAAATGTTGCTGTCTATTTTGGAAAAGTAGGCGTGACAGTTCCAGATCCTTATTTTGATGGAAAAGGACCAGATAGAACTGGTTGTAATTTATGCGGCGGTTGTATGTTAGGTTGTCGATTTAATGCTAAGAACACCTTAGATAAAAATTATTTACATTTAGCGCAACAATTAGGCGCTACTATTATTGCAGAAAAAGAAGTGTATGATGTTGTGCCATTAAGTGCAGATGGCGGCGATGGATATGAAATAAAATTCAAAGATTCTTTATCTTATTTTCCTAAAAAAGATTCGATAAAAGCCAAAGGCGTAATATTTGCTGGTGGTGTGCTGGGTAGCGTTGATCTATTATTGAAAATGAAAGATAGCTCACTACCCAATTTATCAAATAAGATAGGAGCAGGCGTTCGTACAAACTCAGAAAGTTTAATAGGCGTAACTACCTATGAAAAAGATGTTTCGTTTTCGGAAGGTATTGCTATTGGCTCTATCATTAATATAGATGACCATACGCACCTAGAACCTGTGAAATATTCTGAAGGTGCTGGATTTTGGCGTTTGTTGATGGCGCCAATGGTGAGTGGTAGCAATATTGCTGTTCGTTTTTATCGCATGGTTAAAGATTTTGTAATGCACCCAATCAATAATTTTAAAATATTTTTTGTCGACGATTGGAGCAAGAAAACACAAATCATGTTGTATATGGAAAGTATAGATTCAACATTGAGTTTTGCACGTGGTTGGTTTGGTAGAATGAAAACAAAATTAGAATCTGGTCCAGCGCCAACCGCATTTAATCCAAAGGCACAAGAGTTGGCACGTGAAATGGAAACCATTATAAATGGAAAGGCGATGGTAATGAATACAGAAACCTTATTTGGTATTCCAACAACGGCTCATATTTTAGGCGGTGCTTGTATGGGAAAATCTGCCGAAGATGGTGTTATTGATAAAGATAATCGAGTGTTTAATTATAAAAATATGTTGGTGTGCGATGGAAGTATGGTATCTGCCAATCCTGGCGTAAATCCTAGCTTGACAATCACCGCCATAAGTGAACGTGCTATGACTAAAATACCAATGAAATCTGATAATTTAGATTTTAAATAAATATCTTGATACATTCCGACAGCGTACTGCCACAATGTATCAAGATGTGCTTGCTTGGTGGTTTATTGTATTGTTGTAATCAACAACAATGAGATAAATTTAGTTCCAAATAATGAATGATTATTCATATTTCAATACAAACGCATCTTTGTATTTATCAGCAATTACCGACTTCAACGCATCAGCATACGCGCGATTTTGGAATTTTCCGATAAATAATTTATACACAGTTTTACCGTTTAGGTCAACTTGCTCTACCAATAATGTTTGATGATACTTTGCTTCTAAATCAGCAATGATGGCTAAAATCACATTCATGTCGGAATAAACGCCTAATTGTAAACCATAAAATCCAGATTTTGATTTATCTAATTTTGTAATGATATAATAGGGCGAACGATTCGTTGTCGCATTTGAATTGGCATCACTTATTATAGCATCAATCGGATTTGGTGAAGATTCTTTTTTAGCCGTAATAGCATTGTCACTACTCTGCTCTGTATTCACTGTTGGAATTTCTTTCCAATTCGTCATGTCAGATATAGTAGTGTTTGCTGTAGAATCATACGTTTTAATTCCATTTTGTTCAGCAATATTTTCTGTAGCTTCCATCAAGTCTGCTGGTTGCTCATCTTTATCAATAATTTCTATTTTTACATATGCAGTACCTTTGTTGCGATATCCTAATATATCTGCTGCTTTTGTAGATAAATCTATAACACGTCCTTTAATAAAAGGACCTCTATCATTTACTTTTACGAATACGGATTTATTGTTTTGTGCGTTAGTTACTTTTACGATTGTTCCTAAAGGAAGTGTTTTATGTGCTGCGGTCAATGCAAATTGATTATATTTCTCGCCACTTGCGGTTGCTTTGCCATGGAATTTTGTTCCATAAAATGAAGCAACACCGTACTCAATCTGTGCGAATAAAGTAGTGAAAACGAAAATCGTAAAAACTAAACTGGCTATTATTTTTTTCATATCCATCTTTTTTACAAGCTTTTTTTGCCTTAAAAGCTCGTTGCAAAGATACTGCCATACTTTTACGGTGCTGTTAACTCGTCACGGAGTTGTAATAAAGGTTCAGTTAATATAGCATGACCACCTTTGTAAAAAATATGTGAAAATATTAAGCCAATGTTATCTAAAGATTTTAAAACGTTTGCATATATTTCTTTCGTAATATATTGATCTGTATCACCTACCAATAAATAAGGATGTAACTTGTTGAGTTTTGAAATGTCATTCAAACAGTCATTTGGTATGTTTCCACCCCAAATTACTATGTTATTCAGGCGTTTATTCGTTTTCATTGCCCATCTTGTAATGGTAGCGACACCTTGCGAAAACCCTAAAGCAACAATTTTTGCTTTGCTTTGTAAAATTAATGTGTCGTAAACGTTATCTAGGTATTTAATATAGTCTTCGATTTCATTTTCCCTATCTTCTGTGGTCATCCAGCTGGCGCCCACTCTGCCACTCATTTCTTTCAAATAAAAACGATTGAGCGCCTCTGGTACGATTACAAAATGCTCCTCACCATCAAGTTCTTCAAATTTTTTTACAAAATATTCAGCCAAAAATCCATAACCATGCGTAACTATCCACACAATTTTTGTTTTTTCACTTAATGTGCCATGTGTAAATATGCGTGCTGTTTTTGTGGTTTGAATGGTGTGAGACGTAGCCATTAGAAAAATATTTCTTCCAAATTAATTAAAAAAGAGTATTTTTTCGGATAATTAGCAATATGAAAGATTTCAAAAAATATTATATCATACATACACCGCCAGAAATGTTGTACTTAGCGCTTACCAATCCAACGATTATAAAATTATGGAGTGGCGAAGATGCGGAAATGTCAACAGAAATAAATTCGGAATTCTCTTTATGGTCTGGAAATATTTGTGGTAAAAATGTAGCGTTTGAAGAAAATAAAAAAATAGTACAAGAATGGTATTTCGGTGAGCAAGAACCAGCATCTATCGTTACCATTTTATTGCACGCACACACAAAAGGCACATCAGTAGAGTTGAGACATATCAATATTCCTGATGAAGTTTATGATGAAATGGTCGAAGGTTGGAATGGCATTTACTTTGGTGCGCTTCAAGATTTTTACGAAGAAGGATAATAAGCTTCTTGTTTATTTTTTGCTTATAGATAATATTCTTTCAATAAATTCTTTCTAACTTCTACATCAATATTATTTATGGAATTTCAAGATATCATATTTGAACAAAGAGATGCAATTGCTATCATTACACTTAACAGACCACAATCTTTAAATGCGCTTACACCATTAATGCTTCGTGAGTTGAGAGATGTATTTTTTAGTATAGCTAATGATGCTTCGTGCAAAGTCGTTATTGTCAAAGGCGCAGGACGTGCTTTTTCTGCTGGAGTTGATTTAAAAGCGATGAATGAATCATTAGTAGGAGGCCAATTTACAGCATATGATATTATTCAATATGGAAATGAATTAGCCAATATTATTCGCACGATGCCACAGCCTGTCATCGGTCAAATTCACGGACACTGCTACACAGGTGCAACTGAATTGATGATGTATTTTGATATGACAATAGCCTCAGAAGACCTGAAAATAGGAGATACACACGCTAAATGGGGAATCATGCCAACTTGGGGAATGACACAACGATTAGCAAGATTGGTTGGCATTAACAAGGCTAAAGAAATGTCATTCACCTGCAAAGCAATCACAGGAACGGAAGCAGCACGTATTGGTCTTGTAAACAAAGCTGTGCCATTAACGGAATTAGAAAATGCAGTATTGGAAATGGCAAATGATATTCTACTAAATTCAGCTCAAACTATTGCAGCACTTAAGCATTTATACAATGAAGGATATCATAACACATTAGAAGAAGGATTAAAAATTGAGACAGCTTACAAAGTAAACATTACAGACAGAGCTGATTTTTTAAAACAATTTGAAAAAAATAAATAAGATGACACTCTGGAAACAAACCGTTAGTACGGCTAATATCAAGCAACATAAAAGTGGCACAATAGACGAGCATTTAGGTATTGAGCTTATCGAAATTGGCGATGATTTTATCAAAGCTAAAATGCCTGTCGATCATCGAACACGTCAACCGATGGGTTTGTTGCATGGAGGTGCAAGCGTAGTATTAGCAGAGTCTTTAGGCAGTTTGGCAGCTAATTTATGTTTAGATATTACTAAGGAATATGCAGTTGGCTTAGATATTAATTCCAACCATTTGCGCAGTGTCCGCGATGGGTTTGTGATAGGAATAACGAAGCCAATACACATAGGCAGCAAGACGCAAGTTTGGGAAATAAAAATCTATGATGAAAACGAACAGCTTATCAATATTTCAAGATTGACAATGGCTGTATTACAACATAAAAAATAAAAGCTATTTTTTTATTGCGCTACTTATCGTTTTTCCAATACATGCATTTGGCATTTGTATATGTAAAAGACTTGTTATCGTGGGTGCGATGTCTGTCATGTGTGTTGTTTCAAAGAGTTTTCCTTTATTGATGCCATAGCCAAAAAACAACAATGGTATATGTGCATCATACGGATTCCAAGAAGCATGTTGTGTACCTGTGCCACCGTCTTTTTGATCAATATATCCTGGCTTGTATATCGTTAAAATATCACCGCATCTTTTAGGATGATAGCCTTTTATAAATTGCTCTTTCAATTCCATAGCCAAGGTGGATTCTTGTATGTCAGTATAGTCCAAAACACGATCAATTCCTGGAATATATTTTAAGTATTCCAATGCTGTTTCCATGATTTTATCTCTGTTTAAATCTTTTTGTTTGATTAATTGAAAATTCAAATAAAATTGGTTTTTGAAGCTAGCCAAGATAATGCTGTCATAACCAAATTTTTCTTTTAGCAACACATTTAATTCTTTTCTAAGTTTTGAACCCGATACATTTCCTGCCGGAATTTTATGTTTTTTTAGATAGGCTGGAATATGTGCCACACCGTGGTCGGCAGTAAGAAATAAAGTGTATTTGTTCTTGCCAATTTCTTTATCCAAAAATGATAGAAATGACTCTATGTCTTTATCTAATCTAAGATAAGCATCTTCTGTTTCTATTGAGTTTGGCCCAAATGCATGACCAATATAATCTGTCGAAGAAAGTGAAACAGCCAATAAATCTGTGATAGAATCTTTTCCTAATTGTTCATTTATTAATGCCTGTTTGGCAAAGTCAAATGTGATAGAATTTCCATAAGGTGTGCTAAAAATGACATCATAATCTTTCTTGTCAATCAAGCTTGTTAAGTTATATGGAAATCCTTTGCGCGTGCTGTCAAACCCTTCGTATTCATACGAATTAGTGTCCACATCACTTTGTGCGTAGGTGTTGATAGGATACAGCGTATTCCAATTTTTTTGATAATAATTAAACACTGCATTCGACGCATTAAATGCGCTTGCCCATTTTGGTAATTCTTCCATGTAATATGTTGAAGAAATAAAATTTCCTGTTTTTTTATCATACCAATATGCTGCATCAGCACTATGACCTGCAGGTAAAATGGAGCCTCTATCTTTTAGCGAAACGCCAATTACTTTACTCTTGAAGTTTGTTGCTAATTTTAGTTCATCTCCAATCGTAGTTGCCAATAAATTTTTTGGACTCATTTCACCCGATTTTGTCGTTGCACCAACAGTTTTTACACTTTTATCTTCTGTACAATACATATTTTTTTGCGCATCATAATCGTACCAGTCATTTCCGGCAATGCCATGAAGTGCAGGCGTGCTTCCTGTGTAAATACTGGCATGTCCAGCCGCAGTTACTGTTGGACTATATGGAATCATTGTATTTTCGCAATTGAATCCTTCTTGCATCAAACGCTTAAATCCACCATTACTATATCTGTCGTAATAGCGATACAAAAAATCCCAGCGCATTTGATCTATAACAATGCCAACAACTAATTTCGGACGCGCATTAAGTGGTGATGTTGTTTGTTTGGTTTGAGCAAATATATGGCTAAGGAATAAAGATAGAACTATGGAAAATACAATTTTTTTCATTTCTAATATTTGTATGCAAGTTATAAAATTTGAATAGAATGAAACATCGAAATTGATATTATTCGCCAATAATTCTTAATTCGTTAAAATGTTATACACCAAAAAACTACTATCTTCGTTGTATGGCAGGAAATTCTTTTGGCGAAATATTCAGAATAAGCACATTTGGCGAAAGCCATGGTGTTGCTTTAGGTGTTATTATTGATGGTTGTCCGGCTGGTTTATCTATAGATACTTCGTTTATTCAATCGGAATTAGATAGACGCAAACCAGGCCAGTCTGCGATTGTTACACAACGCAAAGAGGCTGATGAATTTGAAATTCTTTCTGGAATTTTTGAAGGTGTAACACAAGGAACGCCAATTGCCATTATCATTCGAAATGAAGACCAGAAATCGAAAGATTATGAACATATAAAAGATAGCTTTCGTCCATCTCATGCTGATTTTACCTATCAAGAAAAGTATGGCACTCGCGATTATCGTGGCGGTGGAAGAAGTTCAGCACGCGAAACGGCAGCGCGCGTAGCTGCTGCTGCTATTGCCAAACAATTTTTAAAATATTACAACATTGATGTGCAAGCATACGTTTCAAAAGTTGGCGATATTGCATTGACACAAGATTATTCAACATTAGATTTGACAAAAACGGAAGACAATATCGTTCGCTGTCCAGATGCCGCCACTGCAAATAAAATGATAGAACTAATCAAAGCAGTAAAAAAAGATGGCGATACTATTGGTGGTTGTGTAAGTTGTGTTATAAAAGGTGTTCCTATTGGATTGGGCGAGCCTGTTTTTGATAAATTACATGCCGATTTAGGAAAAGCAATGTTGAGTATTAATGCGTCTAAAGGATTTGAATATGGAAGTGGCTTTGCCGGTACATCATTACGTGGCTCACAACACAATGATATATTTTATAATGACAAGGGCGTAATAAAAACAAAGACTAATTTTTCTGGTGGCATACAAGGTGGCATCAGTAATGGTATGGATATTTATTTTACTGTTGCCTTTAAATCTATTGCTACAATTATGCAAGAACAAAGTTCAGTGGATAAAGACGGAAATGAAGTGAGCGTTACAGGACGCGGTCGCCACGATCCGTGTGTCTTGCCTCGCGCAGTGCCTATCGTAGAGGCGATGGCAGCACTTGTAATTGCGGACCATTTATTGCGTAGCAAGTTGAGTAAATTGTAAGTATACACAAGTGTTTGCTTTGATTTCCAAAATACGATTTTCCTTTTTTTATTTTGAAGATATTTTTTTTAGAGCAATTAAATTGTGTTCTTTATAAATTGGTTCCAATTTTTGCTATCGCCTATAAAAACATTAGGGAGTTTGCTTGTAGAATTTCTTGGAAACGGAAAATGCACCAGGAAGCATAAGTAGGAACGGAACGGACATGCTGTATTTTATTTCATCATAGTTTTTCCCTATCTGCAGGTTTTTATAGTATTGTTCCCGTTTGAGGTAGTAAGAAGCTTCACTTGGGATTTTCCAGGCTCTGTCGCCTTAAAAACCATTTCTCTAGCAATCGGGCAAGACGACCATTGCCATCTGCGAACGGATGAATTTTGACGAACACAAGGTGTGTGAGTGATGCGTAATAGAATGCCTCGTTCAGCGTATAGTTTTTTCTTTGCTTCAATTCGTTGAGTTCGGAAAAAAATAGTTCAAATTCAGCGGCCAGTCTTTTAACTTCCAGCCCAACATATACTGTTGTCAAAAAATTGCCGACGCGCACCTCCTTGTCCCTAAGATGACCTTTGTAGTGATCTGGCATTTCGAAATTTCGGCTCAATATTTCGTGAGCTTTCATAAGATTTGCGTATGTCAGTGCTTTCGACCTTGCAAATCTGTATGTTTCCACCAGATCCTGCACTTGTTTCATTTCCCGGCTGCTGTACCCAGCATCCAGGTTGCCGAAATATCTGTCTATATCAATGGTGTTGCCTTCTATCAAAGAGGAATAGATTGAAGAACGGAGAAAATAGAAAGTAGCAGGCTCGGTATTATACGCTTCCAGCTGCTTCAAATGTTTAGCCAACGTAAACCGTTGTTTACTGTTGTATGCTTCCAAACAGATGTTGTTCAATAATTTTCTCATGCATAGCAAATATACTAAAAAGCCATATAGGAGAGTGCTTTATATCAGTTTGCATACCAAATTTTGTTTGTAGTTCTAGTGTTATTCAATTTCAATTTCTTTGGTGAATATGTAAATATTCTTTCGGTTGCGACGGCCGCGCTCACCGTTCTTTCAACATGTTTTGTTCTTCTATCAACATTAGTTCTGTTGTGAATTGATTTAACACGAGTGCAGCGACTGACGAACACCATTAAAAAACAATAGATATATTGAATAAATTGTATTCTTTAAATACTTATCTCAACTCATCCAATGATTATTGATTTTTCGAGATGTTATGAATTGATTTAACACGAGCGCAGCGACTGACGAACACCATTAAGAAAACAATAAAAAACATTTGAGTAAATTGTGTTCTTTATATACTAATTTCAACTAATTCACATGCAGACTCCAATGGTGACAAGTTGTGAATTGATTTTAAATTGTGTTCTTTATATACTAATTTCAACAAACAGACGACAAAATACACAGCAAAACGCGTTGTGAATTGATTTTAAATTGTGTTCTTTATATACTAATTTCAACAAAAAAGCGAATTGGCAAAACAGAAAATTTG
>JADKZZ010000168.1 GCA_020848475.1 Chitinophagales bacterium
ATACACGGAATGAGGATCGAGATGTTTGAGCATTTCGGTAATGCCTATTTCTACTAAAGAGTCGATGTTCGCTGATTGTACATAGTAATTATCAATCAAGTTTAAAAACGTCGCCATCTTTTGCTGATACATTTGCGCTTGTGAAAAGTAAGCTGTAAAAAGTAAGCAATTGACTGTAAGGATTAATTTTCTCATAACCATCTATGAGTGGTAAAAATAAGATTTTGCTTACAAGAATTATGTTATACTATCTTATTTTTTTCTTCGCGAAACGGTAGAAAAAATAGAATATGGCAAAAAAATGCACACAAGTATATTTGAATACTAGTTGTCTATCGTTGTGGCAACAAAGCGCGCAACAATTATTTTATTATTTTGCTAAGATGCCTAATAATATTATTGCCAATAACATCAGAAAATATTGGTAGGCTTCTACCTCTTTTGGTAATGGTATTTGTTTTTTCATTATTTATGGTATTTGAAATTTAAGTTATACCATAAATTTTAAATTGTCAATTGTTTTAATGTTAAATAAGCAAATATGTATAGTGTGCAAATGTGGATAAGTGCAGATGGAATAGAGAAATTATTGAAATAGACATGTTGTCTTTTAAAACAAACTAAGAACGGTCGATGCCTTTATATTGTAAGTCGTGTTGGTAATAAAACAAATCCCATTTGCCATTTACATATTCTAATGCGGTCAAGTTTTCGACCCAATCGCCACTGTTTAAGTAGGTAGCGCTACCATTTTCGTTGCTGACTATGCGATTTTGTGGTTTGTGTATATGTCCACAAATGATATAATCATAGCCTTCTTCAATACCAATTTCTATGGCGACATCTTCAAAATCTTGGACTTTGCTTTTTACAATGGATTTTACTTTGTCTTTGATATATTTTGAAATAAAGATTCTGTCTTTACCATATTTCATTCTTACATTATTGACCAATCTATTAATTTGCCAAATTTTGTCGTAGGTTCTGCCGCCTAGTTTTGCCAGCCAACGCGCAGAGCCACCCACAGATAAATCGTATTTGTCGCCGTGAAAAATCCAGTGTTTTTTTCCATCGATTTCTAAAATCAATTCGTCACGCAATTGTAAGGTATCAAATTTATAGCCTGAAAAATTGCGCATGTGATCATCGTGGTTGCCCGTAATATAATATACAGGAATACCTTGCCTTGCCATATCTAAAATGAGAAAAACATTTTCGATATGTTCTTTAGGAAAATAGCCAGCTCCAAAATTCCAAATATCAAGCCAATCGCCATTAATAATTAAAACAGAAGGGTCGATGCTTTGTAGATAGCGATTTAATTCTGCTGCATGGCAGGCACGCGTACCTAAATGGATATCGGAAATGATACAGATTTCTATCTTTCTTTTAGTGTCTGCCATATTTTTCTAAAATTAAGCAGTAAAAAAATAAAATCTATTTATTTTTTATTAAATAAGTGTGTCTTTATTTCAATTAATCGATTTTACACAACAAAAGTCTTAAAATTAATTTAACCAATAAATTTTTTATGTTTTTTTGAAATTTTACCATATTTGTATAAAGAAATTTAAAAAATTATTCACATTTTAAAAGTTATAACATGTCATACGCAAAATTAGAGTACATTTGGCTAGATGGTTACAAACCCACACAAAGCCTTCGCAGTAAAACACGCATAGAACGTGATTTCAGCGGAAAATTAGAAGATTGTCCAACTTGGTGTTTTGATGGCTCATCGACAGAGCAAGCGCCTGGTGGTTCATCAGACTGCTTATTAAAACCCGTATTTATCTGTGCTGATCCTACACGCAAATTCGGTTATTTAGTAATGTGCGAAGTTTTATCGCCAGATGGCACGCCACACGAAACAAACGGCCGTGCTACAATTGAAGATAATGACAACGATTTCTGGTTTGGATTCGAGCAAGAATATTTCATTTGGGATTTGAAAAAAGACAAACCTATCGGTTGGTCAGATTTTACAGTAAGCGGTGAGCCTGGCCCTCAAGGACCATACTATTGCTCTGTTGGTGGTGGTAAAGCCGTAGGTCGTTATATGGTGGAAGAGCATTTAGACTTATGCTTAGAAGCTGGTTTAAACGTAGAAGGCATTAATGCAGAAGTAGCAATTGGACAATGGGAATTTCAAGTATTTGCGAAAGGCGCAAAAGCAGCTGGCGACCAAACATGGATTGCTCGCTATTTGATGGAAAGAGTAGCAGAAAAATATGGCTATGCGATTAACTGGCACTGCAAACCACTTGGCGATACAGATTGGAATGGTTCAGGTATGCATGCTAACTTCTCTAATGAAGTGTTGAGAACATGTGGTAGCAAAGAAACATACGAAACGATTTGTAATGCATTTGCGCCGTTTGTAAAAGAACATATCGATGTGTATGGCGCAGATAATCACATGCGTTTAACGGGCAAACATGAAACACAATCAATCGATAAATTTTCGTTTGGTGTTTCTGACCGTGGTGCTTCCATTCGTATTCCAATAGCTACGGTGGACAAAGGCTGGAAAGGCTGGTTAGAAGATCGCCGACCGAACTCCGCTGCAGATCCGTATAAAGTGGCTGCGCGTATTGTAAAAACAGTGAAAACAGCAAATGTGTAATCATTGAATTATATAATAGTCAAGTGGCTAATCTCAATAAAAAATCCGACCCATTGGTCGGATTTTTTTATAAAATAAGGTTGCTTTTATTTTTATAAAACAATAGCTGTTACTATGCGTTTGCAATTATTATTGTAATTGTTCTTGAAAAAAAGCACTCATACTTTCAAACGCTTTTTGGCCTTGTGCTGTATTGAAAAACAAATGCGGAATGCCATGTGGCAAATTATACCAATGAGTTTCTAAATTTCCATTCAATTCTGTTTCTAGTTGTCTAACTTTCCAAACAGGGCAAAATGCATCGACATAAGCAAAATGACCTTGTACTTTTTTATCTATTAATGAAGAACAGCTTTTTGGCATGCCGCTGCCTTTCATGCCTAAGGAATGATGGAATACAACGGGTGCTTTGACTTCTGGTCGCAACGCAGCATGCAGCACAAAACCGCCTGTTAGGCACTGTCCGACAACTCCTAAATTATTTTCATCAATTAAATCTAAACTTTTTACTGCTTCAATTATTTCAAAAAACTCATCGAGTGGTGCGTTGTTGTTTGCTTCATTGTTCCTAGCTATACTACTCATTAAAAATTGCATACAATATTTACGCAAGGAAGAGCCGCCGCTATATAAATCTGGAATGATGACATGGTAATCGCCGTCGCTACACAGAATTTCTGCACTTTTGATAGTAGTTTTCTGGATGCCTGACAAATCTGGCAAGAAAATAATTGCAGGTCTTATTTGGTTGGAAGATGCTTCAAAAAAATAAGCATCGATTGTTCGTTTTTGTAATGATAATTGTATTTTTTGCATAATCTAAGATAAGCAATAAAAAATATAAGCAATTATTTTTTGCCGACAGCGATTACGGAAAGTCCACTCTTATTCAGTAATATTTTATCTACCAATTTAAAGACAAGGACCAATTTATTAAACAATGACATTTGTCCTGCTGGCACTGTTTTTTTCTTTAAAATGGAGCCTGAAAAAAACCAACCAAAAATGCCAATAAAGTTGAAGTATTGCGAGTGTTCTATTTTAAAATGTTTTCCTATTAATGCATTTAAAGTAGTATTTGTATATCTTCTGTAATGCTCTAAAACAACATCAAATCGATTATATAAAGCTTGATAGGCTGGCACTAGAATTACAATATTTCCGCCTTCTTTTAATAATTTTTTTGCATTGCTTATTGCAAGACTATCGTCTTTTATATGCTCTACCACATTCAAGGCATATATTGTATCAAATGTGTTCATCAAGTGTGCGAATTTGGTGTCAAAGTTCAAATCGACCAAGTCGATTTCTAGAACTTTTGAAGTAGGGAATTTTTGTAATAATACATCACAATAACTCGTTCTGATATCACTAAATGTGATATCAAAATTATCACGTAAAAAATAACGAGATATATTGCCAATGCCACTACCAATTTCCAATACTTTTCCTTTGCAAAATGGCTTTATGGTTTGATACATCCATTCGTTGAAATTATCTGCTTTATCAATAGCTTCTAA
>JADKZZ010000169.1 GCA_020848475.1 Chitinophagales bacterium
CCTCTGTATTCTTCAATATTTATTGGTTTCCTTTTCATGTTTCCTTTAGTATTTGGAGCGTAATCTGCTTAATGTTTCTGGTGCTATTCCTAAATATGATGCTACATAGCGCAATGGCAAACGCAACATCAAACTACTATGATCTTTTGCAAATAATTCGTAACGCTCTACTGCTGACAAAAACATTTTATTGTAGTTTGCAATCAGATAGTTTGCATAATATAGTTCAACCATCTTTCTACCTAAATGTTCAACTTGATGGTACTTTTCCATGATTGCTTCCATTCTGTCATAGTTAGAACTTAAGCAAACAGTATGCTCAATCGCAACATGTAAATCAAAATTAGGAAGCTTCGTGAAGATGGTATAACCATTGGTAAAAAAGGAATTTTCTTCTTTAAAATCATAGGTGATTTCTTTTCCTTCTGCTTCATAGTAAATACGCACTAAACCATTTATCACAAAAAATAATTTATTATTCGTACAATTTTTTGGAATAATTACTGAATTTTTTGGAAATACTTCTAATTCAAAATTCGAAACCATCTCGTGTAAAATAACATCTTCAAGATTGCTATATTGTTTCAACACATTATACAATATTTCTTTACATTCCTTTATATCTAATTTTTTCTTCATTGTATGGTTTCGTTCAGCAATTTATTAAATTTCTTGATGTAAATCAAATTTTTCTAAATAATCTGCTACTTTTTTTACAAATAAGCCACCTAATTGACCATCTACTACTCTATGATCATATGTATGAGACAAATACATCATGTGTCGAATTGCAATTACATCTTGTCCATCGAGTTCGACAACAACTGGTTTTTTTGTTATTGCACCAACAGCCATAATAGCCACCTGAGGCTGGTTAATAATAGGCGTGCCGATGATATTTCCAAATGTACCAATGTTGGAGATGGTATAAGTGCCGTCCATCACATCGTCAGGTTGTAGTGCATTTTTCCGAGCTTTCAACACAATTTCATTCATCGCTTTAGCAATTCCTAACAAGCTTTTTTGATCAGCTTGTTTCACTACTGGCACAATCAAATTTCCGTTTGGTAAAGCTGTTGCAATGCCAACGTTGATGTCTTTTTTCTTAATGATTTTGTCGCCATCTACACTCACATTTATCATCGGAAAATCTTTTATAGCTTTTGTAATTGCTTCGACAAATATTGGCATAAACGACAAGCTAAAACCTTCTCTTTTTTGGAATGCATTTTTATTTTTTTCGCGCCATCTGACAATATTCGTCACATCGCATTCTACAAATGAGGAAACATGTGCTGCTGTTTTTCTAGAATTGGTCATGTGTTGTGCAATCAACTTGCGCATTCTATCCATTTCTATAATTTCAATATTTGAAGATAAATCTGTGCTATCCGTATTTGCAACAGTTGATTTCTCTTCTTTTTTATCTGAAATTGGAGTTGATGATTTTTGTTGCGCCGTAACTGAAGTAGTCGACTCTACTTTTGGTGTTGGTTTGTGCTTGCGCAATTCAATATAAGATAAAATATCTTCTTTTGTCACTCTGTTGTCAATACCTGAGCCTTGAATCGTATCTAATTCTTGCATAGAAATATTTTCTACTTGTGCAATATTCAATACTAATGGCGAATAGTATTTGTTTGTGTTTGCACTTGTTGATACAATCGTTTGTGTTATTGCTGTCGCAACAGTTTTTTCAATTTGTTGAACAAGCTCTTGTTTTGTTTCTGCAATATTGACTGGTGTTGGATTTTCAATAATTATTTCCTCTTTGACAATTGGTAAATCTTTTTGTGATGCAGTTTCTGTCTTTGTTTTTTCAGGTAAATATTGAGCAGGTGCATCACCATCAACTTCAATTATTGCAAGTGGTTCACCTACACCAACTGCCACATCGATATCGTGCAGAATTTGTTTTAACACACCATTTACTGGACTAGGCACTTCAGAATCTACTTTGTCTGTAGCTACTTCTAAAATAACATCATGCTCATTAATTTTATCTCCAACATTTTTATGCCATGCTAAAATAGTTGCTTCTATTACACTTTCGCCCATTTTTGGCATTAGTAATTTATATTCAGCCATTGTACAAAATTTTAGTTTAAAAATTAGTAATTATATTACATGTTATTCCTATACAAACTTACTCATTTAATTGGTTCAGCAAAAATTTTCTAAGCATTTCCAAAGCGAAAATACCTGCTGCTTGTATATTTCTATCTCTATGACTGCTTAATGCAAATCGTTTAATAATTTTCCGCTCATGCGTACCAACACCAATAAATACAGTACCTACAGGCTTTTCTGTTGTGCCACCATCAGGACCTGCAATTCCAGAAATTGCAATGGCAACATCAGTTTTTAATTGATGCAATGCGCCAGTAAGCATTTCATTAACGGTTTGCTCGCTAACTGCACCATATTCGAGTAATGTGTTTTTGTGTACCTGTAATAAATTTTCTTTTGTTTCGTTAGCATAAGAAATAATGCTTCCTTTATAATAAGATGAACTACCTGCAACAGAAGTGATTAAATGCGCGAGGTAACCACCTGTACAGCTTTCTGCTGTGGCAAGTGTATATTTTTTTTCCAGCAATAAAGCTCCAATTTTTTGTTCTAATGTATCATCTTCAAAGCCATAAATATAATCATCAATAACATGGCATACTTCTGATTTCGCCTGTGATAAATGCTGCTCCAAAATCAACTTGTCATTGCCTTTAATTGTTAATCGCAATCGAACTTTTCCTATGCTTGGTAAATAGGCTAGTTTTATTTCTGAATGTTTATTTTTTTCAAATTGCTCAAGTCTGCTTGCTAATTGTGTTTCGCCAACACCTGCAGTTAAAATATTACAATGTAAAATGAAAGGCAACTGATAGGTTTGTTTTAAGTAAGGAATCAGTGCTTCGTATAACATGGCTTTCATTTCATGAGGAACACCTGGCATAGATACAATAGTTTTTCCATCTTTATTAAATATCATGCCTGCAGCTGTGCCATTATTGTTAGGAATAATCAAACAATTATCCGGCAAAAAAGCAACTTGTCTTGTCGCCTCGTCAATTAGTTTTTTTCTATGTTCGAAAATGCGTTCAATATTTTTGTATGCAGCGTCATTGAATACTAATTTCCCTCCAAAAAAATCACATAATACTTGCTTGGTGATATCATCTGAAGTTGGCCCTAAGCCACCTGTTATCAACACTATTGTAGAGTCGTTGAGTGCATTGTTCAAACAATTTTCAATATCATTTCGTTCATCACTAAGAGATATATGATGAATTACATCTATGCCTATTTCATTCATTTTTTGCGACATCCAAGCAGCATTAGTGTTTAAGGTCTGCCCTATCAATAACTCATCGCCAATATTCAGAATTGTACACTTCATACTTTGGTATTTATTTTGCAATATAATTATTATCTTGACAACGATTAAAGAATAAAGTTTAAAAATTGCATATGAAAAGATTCTGGATAATTATTGTCGTTTCTATATTTTCATTCGGTTGTACAACACAACAAATACAAGAAACAGTAAGCGCCGTATTAGGCACTACTTATGGTGATCCTAGCGAAAAAGAAGCTGGCGATGGATTAAAAGACGCCTTAGGTATCGGCATTACGAAAGGTATGAGCTTGCTTTCTGCCACAGATGGATTTCTAGGTAATGATTTAGTGAAAATACCATGGCCTTCTGAAGCAGAAAAAGTGAAAGATGCTATGTTGAAATTAGGCATACAAAAGCAAGTAGATAACGTAACTACATCACTCAATCGTGCTGCAGAAAAAGCTTCAGGCGTCGCAATAGATGTATTTTTACAAGTATTAAAACAAATGACTGTTCAAGATGCGATACAAATTATCACTGGTGGCAATGGTGCAGGAACTGCCTATTTGAAAAAAACGGCAACTCCTATTCTAACAGAAAAATTCAGACCTATTGTAGATCAATCATTGGGGCAAGTAAACGCCACAAAATACTGGTCTGACGCAACTACTGTTTATAATAAAATTCCATTTGTAAAGCCTGTAAATACTGATTTAACAGGCTTTGTAACGGATAAAGCGCTTGAAGGTGTTTTCAAAATGATAGAAAAAGAAGAAAATAATATAAGAGCAAATCCACTTTCGCGCACAACAGAATTATTGAAAAAAGTATTTGGATTTGCTGATAGAAAAAAATAAATAGCATACTCTGAATTCGACGTTATCATTATCAACAATTCTATAGTCTCGTATAATTAACTTTAGTTAAATAGTTAGTTACAATCAAATTTCAATATTAAAAAAGGAATGTACATCGTACATTGTGTAAATAATTATAAAAAGATGTCAAGAAAACCGCAACAAGGACCCTTACAAGGAATAAGAATTTTAGACTTAAGCAGGTTATTACCTGGCCCATTAGCAACACAAATGTTGGCTGACTTAGGTGCAGAAGTAATCAAAATTGAAGATCCCAAAGCGCCAGATTACACTCGGTTTTTTCCACCTTTGAAAGGATCACAATCATTAAATTATATAAGTATTAACCGTAGTAAGCTATCTGTATCCTTAGATTTAAAATCTGATGAAGGGAAAGAAAAATTCTTTAAATTGGTCAAAACAGCCGATATCGTTGTGGACTCATTTCGACCTGGTGTTTTACAAAAAATGGGCATTGATTATGCTGCGGCAAAAAAACACAACGACAAAATAATTTATGTCGCTGTTACAGGTTATGGCTATTCTGGAGCTTATAAAGACAAGGCAGGTCATGATATGAATTATCTTGGCTATTCAGGAATATTAGGCTTAACTGGCGACAAAGAAAAACCTATAATTCCAGCATGTCAGGTAGCAGATGTGGCTGGTGGCAGCTATCCAGCAGTGGTTGCTTGCTTATCTGCATTATGGGCACGCGAACGCACTGGCAAAGGTCAATTTGTTGACGTTGCCATGACAGATTGTGTGATGCCATTGTTATCTATGCAATTTGGAGAATCACTAAATACAAATATCAGACATCACCGTGGTGAACCCATGCTAAGTGGTGGTATGGCAAATTATCATTTATATAAATGTAAAGATGAAAAATGGATTGCCTTAGGCTCATTAGAACCTAAGTTTTGGCAAGGTGTCTGTATGATGTTAGGCAAACCAGATTGGATGCCACGTATGATGCCAATCCCAGAAGAGGTTGAAAAATTAAAAAAAGATTTACAAGATATTTTTATTACTAAAACACGTGATGAATGGTCTGCAATCGCAGCACCATTAGATGTATGTCTAACTCCTATCTTAGAACTCGAAGAGGTAGAAAATGACAAACATTTAATTGAACGTGACATGTTTTTTGAAGTAGAACATGCTGACTACGGAAA
>JADKZZ010000170.1 GCA_020848475.1 Chitinophagales bacterium
AGGTTAAATTCTTGTTTTCCAGCAGCAGATTTTATGCGAACGGTACCTTTTACCAAGCTCGCAATCATTGGTGCGTGATTATTTAAGATTTCAAACTTTCCATTGCTGCCACAAAGCTGTACAGAATCTACTTCTCCTGAAAATACATTTAATTCTGGCGTCAGTATGTTAAGTGTCATATAATGATTTGTTTAAGAGTTGGTGAGCGGAATAGACAGTTTTGATGCTGTTATTAAACTCATGAATACTTTCTTTTAATTATTTAGCTTCAGCTAATAATTTTTTACCTTTTTCGATGGCATCTTCGATAGTACCTACTAAGTTGAATGCTGCTTCTGGATATTCATCTACTTGACCATCCATAATCATTTCAAATCCTTTCAATGTATCTTCAATGGAAACGAATACACCTTTCAAGCCAGTAAACTGTTCTGCAACGTGGAAAGGTTGAGATAAGAAACGTTGAACACGGCGTGCGCGGTGTACTACTAATTTATCTTCTTCAGACAACTCATCCATACCTAAGATGGCGATGATATCTTGTAATTCTTTATAACGTTGTAAGATAGATTTTACGCGTTGTGCAACATTGTAGTGTCTTTCGCCAATTACTTGAGGGTCTAAGATACGTGATGTTGAGTCTAATGGATCTACCGCAGGATAGATACCTAACTCTGCAATTTTACGGCTCAATACCGTTGTTGCATCTAAGTGAGCAAATGTAGTTGCAGGAGCAGGGTCAGTTAAGTCATCTGCAGGTACGTAAACAGCTTGTACTGAAGTAATAGATCCAGATTTTGTAGAGGTGATACGCTCTTGCATCAAACCCATTTCTGTAGATAATGTAGGTTGGTAACCTACCGCTGAAGGCATACGGCCTAATAAAGCAGATACTTCAGAACCAGCTTGTGTGAAACGGAAGATATTATCAACGAAGAATAAGATGTCTTTTCCTTTACCGTCGCCATCGCCATCACGGAATTGCTCTGCAATAGTTAAACCAGATAAAGCCACACGAGCACGAGCACCTGGAGGCTCATTCATCTGTCCGAAAACTAAGGTCGCTTTTGATTCTAATAATGCTGTTTTATCTACCGCAGCTAAGTCCCAATCTCCTTTTTCCATAGAGTGTTTGAAAGCTTCGCCATATTTAATTACATCTGATTCTAAGAACTCACGTAATAAGTCATTACCTTCACGAGTACGCTCACCTACACCAGCAAATACTGACAAACCACCGTGACCTTTTGCGATATTGTTTACCAATTCCATAATTAATACCGTCTTACCTACACCAGCACCACCGAATAAACCGATTTTACCACCTTTTGCGTAAGGCTCGATTAAGTCGATAACTTTGATACCTGTAAATAGTACTTCTTTTGAAGTGGCTAAGTCTTCATATTTAGGTGGTTTTCTGTGGATAGAATAACCGCCTTCTTTGCTCACTTCACCAATACCATCGATAGCTGTACCGATAACATTGAATAAGCGGCCTTTAATCGCTTCGCCGGCAGGCATCGTGATTTGATTTCCAGTATCGGTAACTGCAGCACCGCGAGTTAAACCTTCTGTTGCATCCATAGCTACACAACGTACGCTGTCTTCTCCTAAATGTTGTTGACATTCCAACACCACTTCAGAGCCATCGTCTTTTTTTACTATTAATGCGTTTAAGATATTTGGCAGTGAAGCACCTTCGCCGCCGAACGTAACGTCCACCACCGGACCGATAATTTGGGTAATCTTACCAACGTTTGCCATAATATAATGAGTATATTTGATTTAAAATGCGGTGCAAAAATACGGCTAAGTAGCTGTTTTTCAAAATCTACCTTTTAAAGTTGTCAACATATAAAGATTTGGTAATTTTTAATGATAATTTCGTGGAAATCTTATTGTAATTGTTAGTAAATCAGTACATTTAATCATGTTTTTTCCTAAATGGCGACCTTTTTTGTTGGTTTTGGTATTTTCCAAATCCTTTATTTCATTTTCACATCAAGATTCTATAAAATGCACTACGGAATTCAATTTTATTAATAAAACCATTGATAATCAGTATGTAATGTCTAGTCGGCTTGCATTTGACCAGCGATTTAGACAATGGCAAGAAAATAATATTCAAAATAAAAATTTATCGATATCATCCTTAATTACAATTCCTGTTGTTGTACATGTCATATATAATACAGCAACCGAAAATATTTCAGATGCGCAAATTCAATCTCAAATCGATATTCTTAATAAGGATTTTAGAAATTTGAATACAGATAAATTGGCATCGACACATGCATTTTATAATTTGTCTGGCGATGCAGGCATAGAATTTTGTCTGGCTAAAGAAGATCCCATTGGCAATGCAGTGTCTGGTATTACACGTACTTATACAAGCCTACAAGAATTTGGCAACGAAAGCAATATGAAATATGCTGCTTTAGGAGGCGTTGATGCGTGGGATACAAAGCGATATTTGAATATTTGGGTTTGCAATTTAGGCAAGCAATTGCTTGGATTTGCGACCTATCCGACGGCATTTGAATACGCGCCGAACGAAGATGGCGTAGTATTGAATTTTAATGCTTTTGGTATAATGGGAACAGCTAAAGCACCGTACAATAATGGTAGAACAGCTACGCATGAAATTGGTCATTGGTTGAGCCTTAGACATATTTGGGGCGATGACAACAATAGTTGCGACGACGACGACGGAATTGACGATACGCCAAATCAATTTGGTGCTACGGCAGGATGCCCAAGCGGCGTGCTTGTTGATGGATGCACAGTTTCCTCCACAGGTGTGATGTATCAAAACTATATGGATTATTCTGATGATGCATGTTTGGTGATGTTTACAAAACAACAAATTGTAAAAATGAGATTTGTATTTGATGAAATCAGAACTGAAATGTTGAGTTCGCCAATTTGCTCACGAACGACTGGCATTGCGAATCAAGTGCACTCAAAAGTGAATATTTATCCAAATCCAATACAGAATTATTTGTCGATTGAAGGATTGCCAAAAACTAGAAACAAAAAGTATAGTGTAGAATTATTCAATATGATTGGAGAGCTCGTTTTTTCTACTGCAATTCCTGCTGATGATACCTTGATAGAAATGACAGAATTGCCAATAGGAACTTATGTTTTAAAGATTTATAACAATGATTTTACTACTATTCATAAAGTGACAGTAGTGAAATAGTTTTTTCATTACCAACTCTCTATTTCTGTTTTAAAATTTTCCATTAATTTTTTTTTAGCGCGATGCAGTTGCACTTTAATTGTGCCGACGGAAACACCTAATTCTTCGGCCATTTCTTCATAGCTGTATTCTTTGAAATAGCGCAAAGTAAGTACACGCGAAAATACAGTATCAAGTGTGTTTACTGCTGCTTGTAATTTGTCGATGCGTTGCGCCTTTATCATGTCATATTCAGGTGTGCTGTTGGTACTATATTTTAGATGGTCTGTAATGTTTTTTGCTTCATCATCTAAAGATATTTTTGGTACATTTTTTTTGCGCAAAAAATCGATGCAAGTGTTTGAACTAATTTTATAGAGCCATGTAGAAAAAGCATAATCAGCAGAATATTGATCAATGTGGTCAAAAGCTTTGGAAAAAGCCACAATCGTTAAATTTTCAGCGTCTTCAGGCGATTTCACAATTTTTAAAATGAGATGATAGACAGACTTTTGATATTTCTCCATTAAAGCAGTAAAAGCTTTTTGATGGCCATTTTTAGCGGCGAGCAACAAGTTTTCTTCAATATTATTGGCGTCGTTTATTTCCAATCTCTTGTAGATTTAATGAAACTAATAATTCCAAATACAGTAGTGAAGATACTATATAAAATATCATTAATGGCAGAAAAATACCATCGGTGATTAAGTTGAAATTTTTTGTGCAGTTGAAAATTAAACATTGTAATAATGATAAAATAGCCTATTAATATGCCAAGAAAATAAAGTGAAAAAACAGAGCATGAAATAATTATGATTAAGCATAAAAAGTACATCAAAAATTTAGAAACTAGATAGGCACCTAATACCAGTTGATGAGCATATTTATATAAATGTCCACTTTCGTAATGTCGTATTTTTTGTCGATACCAATCTTTTAAAGTTTGCTTAGCTTCACTTATTGTGTAGCTGTCAAGCGATAAGGAAACGCTAGTGTTTCCTGCTGTTGACAAAGATTGTATCGCCAAATCATCATCGCCAGAAGCAATTGCAAATTCTTGTGTTGACCAAGATTTACTTTTCAATAATTTGGCATCATAAATTACATTTCTGCCTACGCTCATATATGGCATTCCTAATAACGCAAAACCACAATATTGCCACGCAGTTTGTGCTGTTTCGTATTCGATAATGCCGTTTAAGATAGTATTTGTTTTTTGATATGGTGAAATGCCAAGTACGATTTTATGTGTGTCACGTATGCCATTTACCATCGAAGTAATCCACTTATTTGAAAGCGGTTTGCAATCAGCATCTGTCAACACAATCAAAGAATTTTTTGCGTATGAAATACCTTTTTGTATTGCATATTTTTTACCTATTCCTATTTTCTCATTTTTATCAATTTTAATTATCGTTAATCGCTCGTGTTGTAGCTGTATAGGTAAATCAGAACCATCGTCAACCAATATAATCTCAAAGTCAGGATATTGTTGATGGAATATAAAAGGTAAATTTTTGGTTAGAT
>JADKZZ010000171.1 GCA_020848475.1 Chitinophagales bacterium
AAATTGTTTTTTTGATGGAATGTCATTTACAAGATGAAAAGCATATACAAACGGCTTATAAATCTAGTAAATGGCATTTTTTATAAAAAAAAAGAATAAGTGTTGACACTGTTAGGTATCCTAACTATATTTGTATTGCAATATTGCATATAAAGTAAAATCAAACACAAATGTCAAAATCAATTTTTTATCATGCAGGATGTCCTGTATGCGTTAGTGCGGAGCACGACATCGTTAATCTAATCGGTGCTGAAAATGTCGAAGTTGTCCATATCGGTCAAGACAGAAGCAGAATAGAAGAAGCGGAAACAAAAGGCGTAAAATCTGTACCTGCTTTAGTAACGCCAAACGGAAATGTATTACACATCAACTTTGGTGCATCAATGGCAGATGTAAAAGGCTAACTAATTTCCTCACTAAATTATAGTGAGGAAATATTTTTTTCATTTGACAAAATAAATATATGCAAGTAGCAGTTTGGGACACTTATGTCACTAAAAAAGATGGTAGTATAATGCATTTTGATATAATTGTGCCAGAAAATATAAAAGATGCAGCAGTGATCTATAATTATGGCCTAGAATATTTAGCCACAAAAGGACAGCAAGGTCAAACTTTGACAGCAACTGAATGTCAATTTTGCCATATCGAAACAATAAGACCTCAATGGAAAGATGCAATTATAGTAAAAGGATATTACATTTATGAAATGGAAAATTGCCATTCATGAAAAAATCTGATTTCAATTTAGAGCATCAAAATCATCATATTGAAAGCAAGATAATTGCATCATTGGAACGCATTGCACAAGCATTTAGAATATTGTTATGGCAAGAGAGTGTAACGTATGCACTCACGCCTATTCAAATCCAATTGCTAATTTTTATTCATTACCATCAAATAGAAAAATGCAAAGTAAGCTACCTTGCCAATGAATTCAATCTTTCTAAAGCAACAATTAGCGACACAATAAAATTATTGGAACAAAAGCAATTGATACAAAAAATATTCGATCAAAACGATTCTCGAAGCTACACTATAAAACTCACTAAAAAAGGGAAAGAGATAGCGTTAAAAACTTCATTTTTTAGCGAAGAAATATCAAAGCCAATCGAACAATTGCACAGCGAAGACAAACAAAATATGTTGCTTGGCTTATTAGATATTATTCGACACTTGAATTCATCAGGCGTTATTACATTACAAAGAATGTGCTACACTTGCACGTATTACAAGTCGAGTCACAATGGCAAACAACATTATTGTAATTTACTACAACAAAAATTAGCGATTGAAGATTTACGAATAGATTGCCCAGAACATCAACAATTAACATGAACAACATTGTAAGCAATATACAAGCTATTCAAAATCGTATTAATGAAGCTTGTGAGAAAGCAAATCGAAATCCAAACGAAGTAAAACTATTATTAGCAACAAAAACTGTATCTGCTGAAAATATTAAACATGCTATCGAAGCAGGTGCATGTATAATCGGTGAAAACAAAATTCAGGAAATTAAAGAAAAATACGAATCACTAAAATCAGTTGTACATGAGAAACATTTTATTGGTCATTTACAAAGCAATAAAATAAAAGAAATATTACGTTACGAAGTCAGTTGTTTGCAATCATTGGACAGATTAGACTTAGCAGAAAAATTGCAACAACGACTAGCTACTGAAAATAAAGAATTAGATGTATATATTCAAGTGAACACATCTGGCGAAGAAAGTAAATTTGGTGTTGCACCAAATGATGCTACAACCTTAGTAAAATCTGTTGCTACACTAAAAAATATAAACATCAAAGGCTTAATGACCATTGGATTATTTAGTGCTGAGCATAATAAAGTAAGACAATGTTTTGCATTATTGAAAAGCATTCAACAATCGATAATACGAGAAAATATCGAAGGCGTGGACATGAAAGAATTATCTATGGGCATGAGTGGCGATATGGAAATTGCTATTGAAGAAGGTGCAACAATGATAAGAGTAGGCACTGCCATATTTGGAAATCGGATATATCCTGATAGTTATTATTGGAATGAATCAAAAGCGGTTAATTAATAATCGTACATCGAAGCATTCTATCTTTTCCTGCTAAATCTTTTTTCAGTTGTATATCAATAAACCCTTTTTGTTGCAACATTGTCACCACTTCGTTTGCATTAAATTCATTTAATTCAAAATACAACTTACCATTTTTAGTCAGATGCAATAAGGCAAAATCTGCAATTTTTTCATAAAAAAGAATTGGACTGTCATTGCTAACAAATAAAGCGGTTGGTGGTTCGAAATTCAAGGTGGAAGAAGACATTTTATCTTGTTCGAAAAAAGGAATATAAGGCGGATTACTTACAATAATATCTAATTGCAAAGGTGCAGCGTCATCTCGTTCCATATATAACTGAACGTCCACAAAAAAATTGGTTGTAGGCAAGATATCATGCTGAAAAAATTCTATTTCCGTATGGTGCTTATTAGCATTAATATTAGCCACTTCTAATGCTTTTTCACTGATATCGATTGCAAAAAATTTCCAATCTGGTTTGTTCTTTTTTAGAGCAATAGCAATGCATCCACTACCTGTACCGATATCTAATATTTGCAATGAATTATCAGCATGATTCGTCAATATCCAATGAACTAACTCTTCGGTCTCTGGTCGTGGAATTAATACATTCTCATCTACATAAAAATCGAGTCCAAAAAAATGTGCTTTATTAAAAATATATTGAATTGGATAATGGTTCGATATTTTCTCAAAAATATAGTTCAACTCCTCTATTTCCTCTTCGTTTAAATCGAAATCTTTTATATCAAAATAACGCTTATGAAAATAATCTTCTAGTGCATATTTAAACAGATTTGCAGCCTCGCGCTCATCAAAAGACTCAGCAAGCATAGGCAAGATTATATTTTTATACTGATGTACGTTCAATTTATTATTTTTGTAAAGCTAATAATAAGTAAGAAGTATTTTATATAGCATTGAGTAAAGAAACTACATATCATGAAAAATATATGCATCGCTGTTTCGAATTGGCGAAACTAGGCAAAGGCTACGTATCGCCCAATCCTATGGTTGGTGCTGTATTAGTACACAATGACAATATTATTGGAGAAGGTTATCATCAACAATTTGGCGAAGCGCATGCTGAAGTAAATTGCTTAAATAGTGTTGCTGAAAAAGATATGGAATTAATCAGCGACGCTACGCTTTATTTGAATTTAGAACCATGTTCACATTTTGGCAAAACGCCACCCTGTACAGATTTAATTATTCGTCATAAAATAAAAAACGTAGTCATATCCACGCTGGATGCCTCTGACAAAGTCAACGGAAAAGGTGTACAGCGCCTACGCGAACACGACGTGAATTGCATCACTGGAATTTTAGAAAAGGAAGGCTACGATTTAAATAAACATTTTTTCTATTTCCATAAACACAATTTGCCATATATCACTTTAAAATATGCACAAAGTAATGATGAATATATTGGCGTAATTGGCAAAGAAATAAAAATAAGTAATGATGCTACTCAACGATATGTACATCAGCTAAGAGCCGAACATCAGGCAATTGCCGTTGGCAAAAACACAGTATTGTCAGACAATCCTTCACTTACCGTACGTTTTGCCACAGGAAAAAATCCAATACGTATCGTGCTTGGTAGCGAACATGCCATTCCGAAAGATTATCATGTATTTAATAGTGAAGCAAGCACTTATTTTTATGGCAGAATAAATGACGAGGCAATCACCATACAAGAATTATTACAACAATTAACGAAAAACAATATTATTTCCTTGTTAGTAGAAGGTGGCGCAAATGTGCTTCAGCAATTTATTGATAATAACGCTTGGAATGAAGCGCATATCATAACTGCACAAAATAACATGCAAATAATCAGTAATGAAAATATTGACACCTATATCAAAGCACCAGTAATTTCAGGCACTTTGCAAGAAAACAGCACATTACAAACAGACAACATACAAGTTCTAAAAAATCCAAATGCTTTATCTTATTCTTAGTATCATTTGTGCTACTGCATTAGTTGTTTTATTTCGTTTGTTTGATAAATGGAAAATAAACTCGACACATGCCATTGTGTTTAATTACATTTTTTGTGTGCTGACAGGATTGATTTTTGTAGATGACTTTTCTGTATTTCCAAAAATGATACAATGGAATGGTTTTCCCATCGTCGTGTTGTTAGGTTTTGCATTTATTTTAATTTTTCTCTTAGTCGGGAAAACGGCTTTATCCCTTGGTGTTGTCACTGCCAGTATTGCAATGAAATTATCGTTTGTCATTCCTGTCAGTGTCGCAATTATTTTGTATAACGACAGCATTACTGCGTTAAAAATTATAGGAATTATATTTGCTATCATTGCTGTTTATCTGATTGCATATGAAAATGAAAGTAAACAGGAAGCCTCCACAAAAGCATTGATTTATCCATTTTTAATTTTTATTGGAAGTGGCTTGTGTGATACAGCATTTAATTACATTCAAAAGAAAATGATGCCAGCAAATTGGGATCATCATGTAACAATAGGTGTTTTTGCAGCAGCAATGGTTTTAGGTATCTTATTACATTTCAGAGATAAAAAATTGTATCAATGGAAGAATGTATTAGCAGGAATTATTTTAGGTATTCCAAATTATTTCTCTTTATATTTTCTTTTAAAAACATTGAGCACATTGCCTTGGCAAAGCTCTGTCATTTTTCCTGTCAATAATTTAGGAATTGTTTGTTTGTCTGCTTTTATTGGATTCATTATTTACAAAGAAGCGTTTAACACACGAAAATCAATTGGATTTATACTCGCAATCAGCAGTATCATTATTATTGGATTTATTGCATAATATGTATAGCTATTACACAATACATAATGCTGTTGAGCAAGTGCTGTACAAAGACAAA
>JADKZZ010000172.1 GCA_020848475.1 Chitinophagales bacterium
ATATAATGCTTATTGGATAAGCGCATTAGGTGCTACTTTTTATGTAAAGTTAGATGGCATCAATATACTCTTGGTGTTACTCACTACTTTGCTGATTCCATTTATCATACAAAGTGCTGCCGGCAAACTAATTAAAAGTCCCAAAGCATATTTTGTATTAATACTTTTTATGCAGAGTGCATTGCTTGGTGTTTTCTTAGCAAAAGATGCATTATTGTTTTATACATTCTGGGAATTGGCATTGATACCAATATATTTGATTGCGCTTATTTGGGGTGGCAAAGGCAGAAAAGCAATTACATTTAAGTTTTTTGTTTTTACCTTATTTGGAAGCTTGTTTATGCTATTAGCAATTATCTATATGTGGCTACACAATCCAGCAAGAACATTTGATATTTATGATTTATATACAGTAAGTGCTAACTTGAGTCCACAGCAACAATTGTTTGTCTTTATTGCATTTTACTTAGCATTCGCTATCAAAATACCTATTTTTCCTTTGCATACTTGGCAGGCAGATACTTACCAAAATGCACCAACACAAGGCACCATGCTGCTGTCTGGTATCATGCTTAAAATGGGTACATTCGCACTAATCGTGTGGTTGATTCCAATGGTTCCTAAAGCTTGGACATTAGCATCGAAATATGTGATAATATTAAGTGTAATAAGCGTAGTATATGGTTCCATGTTAGCTTTAGCACAACAAAATTTCAAAAGATTATTAGCCTATTCATCTTTAGGACATGTTGGTTTGATTGCGGCCGGAATTTTTTCTTGGAACTTGCAAGGTGTTCAAGGTGCATTATATCAAATGGTATCACATGGCATAAATGTCGTTGCCTTGTTTTATATATGCGATATCATTTCTTCACGTATGCAAACAGACACGATGCAACAATTAGGTGGCATCAGAAATGTATCACGTGTGTTTAGTGTTTTGTTTTTATTAGTAGTGTTAGGCAGTATTGCCTTGCCATTAACCAATGGTTTTGTTGGCGAATTTTTATTAATTCATGGTATATTCCAATACAATACGATAGCTGCTGTAGTAGCTGGATTAACCATAATCTTAGGGGCGTGGTATATGTTACGTGCTTATCAATGGATGATGCATGGTGATACAAATACACTAACAGAAAGCTTTGGCGATATCACTATAAATGAAAAAATAGTATTGAGTTGCTTTGCCGTTTTAATTATTTTCTTTGGAATTTACCCAAATCATTTACTTCATGTTTCAGAAGCTGATGTAAAAGAATTAATTGAACAGGTGAGGAGAGCATCGGTGATTGTACAATAAAAAAAATGGACGTAAAAGTCTTAAAAATAGGTGTAGAAAATTGAGATATTGATGTTTGAAAAAAGAAAATCAAATTCAATTAATACACCAAAAACAGGATAAATAGATGAAAGAATTATTACTCTTATCAGGATTAGGCATATTGTCATTAGTGGCAGAAATCTTAAATGCGCGAAAGTTAATCTATCCATTAGTGATTTTAGGTTTGTTGATGAACATTGGATTGTGCATACACGATTTTGGCCGTAGCGAAAGTATTTATGGCATGATGGTGTTAGACAATATAGCATTAGCATTCACCATTTTATTTTCTTTTATTGCTGTTTTATGGTTTTTGATGGCAAAAAATTTCTTTAAAGACGATACCAATCTGTCAGATCATTTTTCCTTAGTGCTATTCGCTATTGTTGGCGTTTTTATTTTAACTTCCTATACACACATGGTCATGTTGTTTCTTGGTGTTGAAATTTTATCCATTCCAATATATGTTTTAGCAGGTAGCGATAAACGCAATATACACTCGAATGAAGCTGCATTCAAATATTTCTTATTAGGTGCATTTGCAAGTGCATTTTTACTATTAGGAATCACATTTGTATATGGTGCATTAGGCAGTTTTAATATCGTTCAAATTGCATCTGGTGCTATGTCCACGTATGGATTAAGCTTGCCTCTATTAATAGTTGGTATCTTACTTATTTTATTTGCAATGGCCTTTAAAATGTCGGCAGTACCCTTCCATTTTTGGGCACCCGATGTATATACAGGTGCACCAACCATCGTTACAGCATTTATGTCCACCATCGTAAAAATCGGAGCAGTAGTCGGTTTTTATCGCCTGTTCAGTATCGTACTTACTTTCTATCCGCAATACGTTCGATTGTTGTTGATTATTGCAGTAATGTCTATTTTAATTGGCAATATAATAGCAGCATCACAAAGCAATATAAAACGCATGTTGGCTTATTCTGGTATTGGTCATGTGGGTTTTGTAGTATTGGGTATCACGATGTTGTCGGCATCAACGCCATATGTTACTTGGTATTATTTAGCAGCCTATACTTTAGCAGGATTAGCAGCATTTTGGGTTTTAATTATCATTGCCGATAAAGATAATAATGTCGATATCTCTGCATTCAATGGATTAGTAAAACGCAATCCTTTACTGGCAGGCACCATGACAATTGCATTGTTGTCGATGGCTGGTATTCCACCCTTGGCTGGCTTTTTTGCTAAATATTTTATTCTAATAAATGTGATTGATAAAGGCTTCATGTTGATAGCTATCATAGCAATTTTGGCATCTTTAATTGGTGTGTATTATTATTTCAGAATAATAATTGCCATGTTTACGCATACAACACAAACTGACAATGCTGACAAAAAAATTGACATTCAATTTATGAGTAAATTGGGTTTAGGTATTATCTCGCTTTTATTATTACTTCTTGGTATTATGCCAGATTATATATTCAGTTTTATATTTAGATAATTTATGGAATTCAAAAACTTACTTTGGCAACTTGATGAAAACATATTGTTCATCACAATCAATAGACCAGATAAACTAAACGCTTTAAACGGCGATACTTTAGTAGAAATTAAAGAAGCATTTCTTACAGCAAAAAATATTACAACACTAAAAGGAATCATTATTACAGGTGCCGGCGAAAAGGCATTCGTTGCTGGTGCTGATATTGCTGAGTTTCAAGGTCTAGATGCTAATCAAGCAAAAGCATTGGCACAACGTGGTCACGATATTTTCTTTTTAATAGAACAGATGCCAATTCCTGTAATTGCAGTAGTCAATGGATTTGCTTTAGGTGGAGGCTGTGAGTTGTCTATGGCTTGTCATTTACGCATTGCAACAAGCAACGCAAAATTTGGTCAGCCAGAAGTCAACCTAGGAATTATCGCAGGTTATGGTGGCACACAAAGATTAATACAATATATCGGTAAAGCAAAAGCTTTAGAATTACACCTTACTGCTGATATGATAGATGCACAAACAGCACTGAATTTAGGCTTGTTGAATTACATAGAAAATGACAAATCAGCAGCTATCGATAAAGCAAAAAGCATTATAAATAAAATTGCTACCAAAGGACCAATTGCAATCGCAAAAGTAATAGCATGCACGAATGCATTTTATACAGATGGCGTCGATGGTTTTGCAACAGAAGTAAATGCATTCAGCGATATTTTTTCTTCTTCAGATGTGCTTGAAGGTGTAAGTGCTTTCTTAGAAAAGCGTAAACCAGCATTCACTGGAAAATAATTAAAAAATACTCAACATTCAATACTCAAAAAAATGCAATACAGAATTGAAAAAGACACCATGGGAAAAGTAAACGTACCTATCGACGCTTACTATGGTGCACAAACGCAACGCTCTATCGAGAATTTTCAAATCGCGCAAGACATCAATAAAATGCCGAAAGAGATTATTCGCGCATTTGCTCATTTGAAAAAAGCAGCAGCAATTACCAACTACAAAGCGAAAGTATTAGACAAACAAAAATGCGATACTATCGGAAAAGTTTGCGACGAAATTTTAGCAGGTAAGCTAGATGATCAGTTTCCATTAGTGGTTTGGCAAACGGGCTCAGGAACGCAATCAAATATGAATGTCAATGAAGTAATTGCCTATCGAGGACATGTGCTTTTGGGCGGTCAATTGACTGATGAAAAAAAGCTAATTAATCCAAATGATGATGTCAATAAATCACAATCATCAAACGATACATTTCCTACTGCCATGCATATCGCAGCTTATACTATTTTAATGGAAAAAACAATTCCTGGAATTAAAAAGCTGAGAAATACATTAGCAAAGAAATCGAAAGAATTTGCTAAAGTCGTAAAAATTGGTCGCACACATTTTATGGATGCAACACCATTAACATTAGGCCAAGAGTTTTCAGGTTATGTTTCTCAGTTAGATCACGGTATTAAAGCTATTGAAAATTCTTTAACACATCTTTCTGAGTTGGCGCTCGGCGGAACAGCAGTAGGCACCGGCATTAACACTCCAAAAGGATATGCTAAAAATGTAGCAAAAGAAATTGCCAACTTAACAGGTTTACCTTTTATTACAGCACACAATAAATTTGAATCTTTAGCCGCGCATGATGCGATTGTGGAAGCACATGGCGCCTTGAAAACAGTGGCTGTGTCATTGATGAAAATCGGAAATGATATTCGAATGTTATCTTCTGGACCACGCTGTGGTATCGGCGAAATATTTATTCCTGACAATGAACCAGGCTCTTCTATTATGCCAGGCAAGGTTAATCCTACACAATGCGAAGCCATGACTATGGTGGCTGCACAAGTATTAGGCAATGACGTTGCAATCAATATTGGTGGTAGCAATGGTCATTTTGAATTAAATGTGTTTAAACCTGTGATGATTTACAACTTCTTGCATAGTGCTCGCTTAATTGGCGATGTATGTGTGTCATTCAATGATAAATGTGCGGTAGGCATTGCACCTTTGCACGATAATATTAAAAAGAATTTAGAAAATTCTTTAATGTTAGTGACTGCATTAAATACAAAAATCGGCTACTATAAATCAGCTGAAATAGCACAAACGGCGCATAAAAACAATGCTACGCTTAAAGAAACAGCTATTAAATTAGGCTATGTTACCGCTAAACAAGTCGACGAATGGGTAAAACCAGAAGACATGATTGGTGGACTGAAATAAGCTATTAAATAAGTATTTTATAAAACACGATGATATAGCAATATATCATCGTGTTTTTTTTTATAAAGTCATTTCCCTGCAAAAGGCAATCTTATTTTTTCTAGAATAATGTGGTCAAAAATGGAGCAAAAAATAGTCTATTGAGTCAATAATGACAATGGTTTTGAGCCATAATATTGAAACACTATTGTTATACAAAATTCAGTATAGAAAGATAAATATCAAGAATTGTAAAATCGAATAAGTATAAATCAATCTATCAATTCTGACAACACATCACCAGCGTCGTCGATAGATTGTAATTGAGCAGTAGCCATTTGATTGACAGATGCAGCATGATATGGAACTGATATTTTGATATAATTGTCCGTAAAACCATGCATGATATTGCCTTTTTGCTCTTGTTCCAACAATACCCTTTTTGCTTGTCCTAAAAATTGTTGGTAGAAATATCGTTTCTTTTTTTCACTTAAAGAACGCAACATGGCATTTCTCTCATTGCGGATAGGCATCGGCACGACGCCTTCTATTTCTAAGGCTTTTGTATTCTGACGTTCAGAATAGGTGAATACATGTAAATACGAAATATCGAGTGTATTGATGAATTGATAAGTTTCCAAGAAATCATCTTCAGTTTCGGAAGGAAAACCAACAATAACATCTACGCCAATACAAGCATGTGGCATCACAGATTTAATTTTTTCAACTCTGCTTTTATATAAATCGCGTTTGTATCTACGTTGCATTAATTTTAGCATCTTATCACTTCCGCTTTGCAATGGAATATGAAAGTGTGGCATAAAACGTTTGCTGTTTGCTACAAACTCAATAATTTCATCTGTTAATAAATTAGGTTCGATAGAAGAGATACGATATCGCTCTATACCTTCTACTTCATCTAACATTTTTACGATGTCAAAAAAATTACTTTCTGATGCAATGCCTTTGCCATAGTCACCTGTATTGACGCCTGTTAATACGATTTCTTTCACACCTTTAGCAGCTAAATCTTTGGCGTTTTTCAAAATGTTTTCTGGCGTGTCACTTCGGCTTTTTCCACGTGCCAATGGAATCGTACAAAAGGAACATTTGTAGTCGCAGCCATCTTGGATTTTTAAAAATGAGCGAGTGCGATCACCAACAGAATAGGCGTCAACAAAAAAATTAGCATTCGAAATTTCAGAGGCCAATATTTGTCCACATGGATTTTTTGTAAGATCTGTAATGATTTCTGGTAACTTAAATTTTTCGGCTGCACCTAACACCAAATCAACGCCTTCGATAGATGCGATTTCTTTAGGTTTTAATTGCGCATAGCAACCAATTACCACGACATAGGCATCTGGATTTAATTTTAATGCTTTGCGCACAATATTTCTGCATTTTGTGTCAGCTTGTTCCGTCACAGAACAAGTGTTGATGACATAAACATCAGAAACTTCCTCAAAATCTACTGTCGAAAAACCACGCGCTTGCATTTGTCTTGTAATAGCCGAAGTTTCGGAGAAATTGAGTTTGCAACCTAAAGTATGAAATGCTATTTTTTTATCGCTAATCACCATGCAAAAATACGGAATCTAGCATAAAGAAAACATTAATCATTTTACAAATACAATGCTTGTTTTGTGCTTGATTTTGGACTTAATTCACACTTCGTGGATTAATTAATTGTGCGACAATCAAATAGAAATCTAATTTTATAGAATATACAAGCCAAATTTGTATTTAACATGATAAAAATTGGCATCATCGGTACAGGCAGATTAGGTGTGCAACACTTAGAACGACTATTGGAATCGCCGTATTTCAAGGTTGTAGGCTGCTATGATAGAGAACAAACAAAGCTAAATAGTATTCACGAAGAATTTGGAATTCCTTGTTTTGATGATGTTGATGCCTTAATTAACAGGTGTGATGCCGTAGATATTTTAACGCCATCAGATGCACATTTTTTTTATGCAGAAAAAGCAATACGTTTCGGCAAGCATGTTTTTTTAGATAAGCCAATTTCCAATACGGTAGAAGATGCCAAAAAGCTGGTAGAGTTAATACGTGAGGCTGGCATTGTATTTCAGGTAGGTCATATTGAAAGATATAATCCAGCATTTATGTCTTTACAGCAACAGAACTTACAGCCGATGTTTATCGAATCGCATCGTTTATCACAGTTTGATGCGAAACGTACGGCTGATTCTGTAGTGATGGACGTGATGATTCACGATATCGATATTGTTTTATCTGTCGTAAAGGCGAATATCAAAAACATAAGTGCAAGTGGTGTGTCTGTGCTGTCTGATTATATAGATTTTGCAAATGCTAGAATAGAATTTGATAATGGTTGTGTCGCCAACCTGACGGCAAGTCGTACTTCCGTACAGAAAATGCGTAAAATGTTGTTCTTTCAAAAAGACAATCATGTCGCTATTGATTTTTTACACAGAGAAGCAGAGTTGTTGCATTTGTCAGAAACAGCAAAGCATAATTCTATTCCAATGCACTTACATGAATCAACAAGATATATCAATACAGAAACGATGGTGCCAGAAGAATATGATGCGCTAAAACAAGAATTGAATAGTTTTGCAGAATGTTTGCTATTTAATACAGAACCAAAAGTTACGGCATTAGACAGCTTAAAGAGCATCGAAGTCGCCACTGAAATTCTTCATAAAATTCAAAAAATGAACCACCATTTATCAGTGGTCTCATCAACAGCAAAAGTATTGGCAGGATAAGCACAATATACTGGAACTTCAACACTCAAAAAATGCCTATCTTTGCACACAAATTACACAGGTGCAAGCGAGCAATACAGCAAAAGAGATTTATATCATTCGACACGGACAAACAGATTTTAATGTAAGACAAGTCGTACAAGGGCGAGGAATTAATTCCGATTTGAATGACACAGGCATACAACAAGCGAAGTTGTTTTTTAATGCACATCAAGAAATAAAATTTGATTTGGTGTATACCTCTTCTCTAAAACGAACTTGGCACACGGTAGATTCATTTATTTCAAAAAAAATACCACATGAAGTACGTGCTAGTTTAGATGAAATAGATTGGGGTATTTTCGAAGGCGTAGAACATCATCCCAAATTACAAGATGAATATTATGCCATTATTGAAGAATGGAAAAAGGGAAATTTAGCAATAAAAATTGAAGGCGGTGAAAGTGCGCAAGACTTGTCAGATAGACTTACGCCATTTTTAAAAGAATTAAGTTCTTCTACCGCAGATACGGTATTAGTTTGCACACATGGCAGAACATTACGCGTTTTGATTTGTTTGTTATTAGGAATTGATATTGCACAAATGGATATTTTCGAACACCAGAATACTTGCTTATATCATTTGCGATATGATGGAGAGCGATATGAATTGATAAAAGAAAATGATACCACACATTTGCTTACACTTGAATAGTAATTGTAGTAATGGAAAATTTTAAAGCACCGTTCAATCAGCAAACATATAAGATTTCTGCCGTTTCCTATTTAAACACGAAACCATTTTTGCATGGTTTACATTTATCAGAAATACGGCATAGCATTAAACTAACACAAGACACTCCAGCGCAATGTGCACAGAAATTATTGACTGGCGATATTGATATTGGATTGGTGCCAGTAGCCGTGATTCCAATGTTGAAAAATCCGCAAATTGTATCACCATTTTGTATCGGCGCAAATGGAAATGTAAAAACGGTATGCTTGTTTTCTGAAGTGCCACTGGTAGAAATAGAAACAGTGTATTTGGATTATCAGTCACGCACTTCCGTGCTATTAGTACAAGTGCTGATGAAAGAATTTTGGAAAAAAGAAGTCAGCTTTTTGCCAGCAATTGAAGGTTTTGAAAACAGCATAAATAAGCACACTGCTGCCGTAATTATTGGTGATAGAGCCATTGCAGCGTTGGGAAAATTTAAGTATGAATTTGATTTGGCAGCCGCATGGAAACAGCACACAGGATTGCCTTTTGTGTTTGCGGC
>JADKZZ010000173.1 GCA_020848475.1 Chitinophagales bacterium
AGGTGTTTTTTTAAATGCATCTTTCAACTTTCTTTGACGCTGATAATAATATACTTTGACACAGTATTTTTCTAAGGTTTGAGAAGCTTGTCTATTGTCATAAACAAAACAGTGCAAATAAATTTTCGCACCAAGTTGGTGTAGCGATTTAATTTTATAAAACTCTTCCATTGCGCCGCCATAATCAGCGGGAAAAGGCACATCGTAGCATACAATATTTAATGCAAAATTTGGTGTTATTGATAAAGCCATTTTTATAAAGAATTATAAATTGTAAGTAATTTCATTTCTTCGTTTTGCCAGCATAATTCTTTACGAGCCTGCATACAATTTTCTTGTAATTTTCTATAAAGCACTTTATCATTTAACAATATTTGAATCGCATTAACGATATGCTCTACAGTCATTTCATCGACAAGCACACCAATATTATATTGCTTATTCAAGGCAATATATTCTGGAAAACCAATCATAATTTGAGGCACACCAGCTTGAATATAATCAAACGTTTTATTACCCAATGAATAATAATAACTTAAGCCTCTATTTTCCAATAAATTTATTCCTATGAAAGATTGCTGTGTGATTTTTTGTAAATCTGTAGGCAATTTTTTACCTAGCAATTTTACTTTATTTTCTAATTGTAATTCTTTTATAGAATGTTGTACGTGCTGCATTTCATCGCCATCACCAGCAATCCAAAAAGATGCGTTTTCGATTTTTAGCATTGCCAATAGCATTTCATTAATGCCTCTGCCAATATTAACCGCTCCTTGATACAATAATATAGCTTGTTTATTATTGTTCAATTTCACCTTATCTTTAATTGGCAAGTTGCGAATTAATTTTGCATCTACATTGTATTTCTTCACGAAAATTTTTGCTATTGATGCTGTTACTGTGTACATAGCATCCACACGAGGAATCAATATTTTTTCTAATAGCAACCAGAATGCTTGTTTCTTGGGTTTGCCTATTAATTCAGGACTTTCCGGAAAATATTCATGTGCATCATACACTACTTTTTTTCTTTTTATTTTCGCCGCTAACACTGCTGCGGGCAAAGTGTCTAAATCACAACCACAAACTATATCAAAAGAATTAAATAGCAAAAAAATGAACAATCGAATATTATATTCTGCATAAAACAAAAAGCCTTTATTAAAATAGCAAGTCAATCGCGTTTGTTTAAAAGTGCTTCTTGGCAATGTAACGGAACGTTCAAGTGTTCTACCTACAAGCTCCACTGAAAAACTATTGCCTTGCAACGACGTACAAATACGTTGCATTCTTTGATCATAAACCAAATCATTCGTTACGGTGCAAATAATTTTTTTAGACACTTTTTAATTCATTTTTATCATTTAATTGTAATAAGTTTTCATCAAGCAAAAACCTAATGACATCTTTGTATTGTTGTGCAGAAAAATGAGCTTCACTAGGCAATATTTCTTCCGATTGCACCCAATTATTTTTTGTTTTGTTCAAAATATCTTGTTTAATCAACTCAAAAGTATGTTTTGCATCTCGTTCCTTTTTTTCTTTTATACAATTATCACAAACACCGCAATTTTCAATATTATTTTCACCAAAATAAGTACAAATTATCACTTGGCGGCACGTCACAGTTTCTTCTGTTAAACGTATGATTGCCTGAATTTGTTCCTGAATTATTTTTTTACGTTGCTGAATATAGTTGACATTAAAGTACAAATTATTATCGTGCAATCTTTCATTCAAAAACAAAATTGTTGGTAGCTCACTTGCGCACACATACACGAGAATATTATTTTTATGCATGGCAATCAAATGCTGTTTTATTTCATTTTCTGTACAATTTAATTGTTTTGCTAAGCGAGCTTCATTGATTTTAATATAATGATCTAAAATGCCTCCATACGTGCGCAACATCATTCTTATTAAGTTGGTGTGAGTTGCATGTGCGACTTCATAACGATACAATTCATTTTGATCAACGATAAAGGTAGCACGAGATGGCATCCAGTCGTTTTCACTTAGTTGCAAATAATTTTCTTGCTCTAATAATTTCAAACTATTATATATCAAGCTAGGCGATAAATTAAATTGCTGAGAGAAATAATTTATATCAAACTTAAAAGTTTGCATTCTTCCACTTTCTACAGCTAATTCAAAATGATTGCAAAGTGCGTTATACACACGTTTAACGTCAACGATTGCAGGAAATTTTTCGAGCAAAGACTCGTTTAGTTTTTCTATATCTTGTGAATTGTACAAGAGCACAGCATACGAAGTTTTTCCGTCTCTGCCGGCACGGCCAGCTTCTTGATAATAGGCTTCAATACTTTCAGGCACATCTAAGTGCACCACCACGCGCACGTCGGCTTTATCGATGCCCATTCCAAATGCATTCGTGCAAACGATTACATTGATTTTATTAATTATCCAATCATCTTGTTTTTTATTCCGCTCTATTGCGCTCAATCCTGCATGATAAAAATCGGCAGCAATATTAAACTTAGAAAGAT
>JADKZZ010000174.1 GCA_020848475.1 Chitinophagales bacterium
AAAATGAATTTATCGATACAAGATATTCATGGCGATATTTTACTCATTTCACAATTTACATTACATGCCTCTACTAAGAAAGGCAATAGACCTAGTTTTATACGAGCCGCCAAGCCAGCAAATGCCGTTCCATTGTACGAACAATTTATCAAGGAGATGGAACTACAATTAGGCAAAAAAATCAGCACTGGCATTTTTGGTGCTGACATGAAAATAACATTACTCAACGATGGTCCAGTTACTATAATTATAGACAGTAAAAATCCAGAATAAAAGTTGAAAAATTCCTCTCTTAAGATAATCTAATTTTTGAAAAAACCAAGAAAAAAACGAAGTATTTTTTATTTTACTTCAAAGTAGCAAATTGTTATTTTTTTCATTTTCACAATTTTTTTTTGAAAAAACAATTCACGTACGTACCTATAAAATGTTAATACATTTTAATGTGTTTAAGAGTGCCAATAACTCATTCTATTTCAAGCGAATTACCATTATTAACATTCCCAATAAACAGCTTGTGGAAAAGATATAGAAAAATTCTAAATCTATTAAAGTAGCTTTAAGAAGTCAGAAATGATGAAACACAAAAATCCTGCCTTTCAATTATTATTTTTTTAAAAAAACTAGTTAAAACGATCATAGATGAATACAGCATTGGATACGGAGAAAATTTTACAAGAAAGCGATAATCGTTTCGTATTATTTCCGATTAAACACGATGCCATTTGGGCGATGTATAAAAAACATTTAGCCGCTCATTGGGTTACAGAAGAAGTGGACCTTAGCCAAGACATTATTGACTGGAATAATAAATTAAATGACAATGAACGTCATTTTATTAAACATGTATTAGCATTCTTTGCAGCGAGCGATGGAATTGTAAACGAAAACTTGGTAGTTAACTTCATGCAAGATGTCACGATTCCTGAAGTTCGTTGTTTCTATGGCTTTCAAGTAGCTATCGAAAACATACATGCAGAAATGTACTCTTTATTAATAGATACATTTATACGTGACACTGCGGAGAAAGACAAAATGTTTAATGCGATAGAAACATTAGACTGTGTAAAATTAAAAGCAAGCTGGGCTTTAAAGTGGATAGAAACAGCACCTTCATTCGCACATCGCTTAGTAGCTTTTGCTGCTGTAGAAGGCATTTTCTTCAGCGGAAGTTTCTGTTCTATTTATTGGCTTACCGATAGAGGTTTAATGAAAGGCTTGGGCAAATCCAACGAATTCATCAGCAGAGACGAAGGTATGCATTGCGATTTCGCTTGCTTGCTCTATTCTATGCTCGAAAACAGATTAAGCAAAGAAGAGATATATCAAATTATTTGCGATGCAGTAGAATGCGAAAAAGTATTTGTCAAAGATTCATTACCAGTATCATTAATTGGCATGAATGAAAAATTAATGTGCGAATATATCGAGTTTTGCGCCGACCGTTTGATTGTAGCTTTAGGTTACCCTAAAGTATATAACGCACAAAATCCTTTTCCATTTATGGAAAAAATATCTACGCAAGGAAAAACAAACTTCTTCGAAGAAAGACCTACTGAATATGTAAAAGCAGGTGTAGAATCAGGCGAGAAGAAATTTGAAACAGACGACGATTTTTAATAAACACTTACTATTGAAGATCCAATTGTAAGTTCACCTATAAAAGCTATAAATTATGTACGTTATCAAACGCGACGGCAGAAAAGAGCCTGTCCACTTCGACAAAATTACTGCAAGAATCAGTAAATTATCTTTTGGTTTAAATGCCACTTTTGTTGTGCCTCATCGCGTGGCACAAGCGGTAATTCAAGGCCTGTACGATGGTGTAACAACCACAGAACTCGATGAGCTTGCAGCACGCACCAGCGCCAATATGACTGTTGTTCATCCAGAATATGCCGTACTTGCAGCACGTATTGCCGTATCGAACTTACATAAAAACACGAAAAAGAATTTCTCTCGCATTATCGAAGAATTGTATAATTACATCGATCCAAAAACTGGAAAACAAGCTCCGCTAATTGCTGATGATGTCTATGAGATAATCATGACCAACAAAGACAAATTAGATGCAGCCATCATTCACCATCGCGACTACAACTATGATTTCTTCGGCTTTAAAACTTTAGAGAAATCTTATTTATTGAAAATGCATGGCAAAGTGGTAGAACGTCCTCAACACATGTTGATGCGTGTTGCTGTTGGTATTCACAAAAATGACATCGATGCAGCCATCGAAACTTATGATTTAATGTCTGACAAATGGTTTACACACGCAACACCAACACTATATAATGCAGGAACACCAAAAGCACAATTGTCTTCTTGCTTTTTATTAACCATGAAAGATGATAGCATTAAAGGCATTTACGATACACTAAAAAATTGTGCCGAGATTTCACAAGCAGCTGGTGGCATCGGTTTAAGCATACATAATGTACGCGCAAAAGGTAGCTACATCAAAGGAACAGGTGGAGAAAGCAATGGTCTAGTGCCAATGTTACAAGTGTTTAATTCAACGGCACGTTATGTCGATCAAGGTGGTGGCAAACGCAAAGGCGCTTTTGCCATTTATTTAGAACCTTGGCATGCTGATGTGTTTGATTTCTTGGAATTGCGTCGTCCTCATGGCAAAGAAGAAATGAAAGCACGTGATTTGTTCTTCGCACTTTGGATACCAGATTTATTCATGAAACGCGTCAAAGAAAATGGCACTTGGTCATTGATGTGCCCTAATGAATGTCCAGGTTTGGCAGATACTTACGGAGATGAATTTGAAGCATTATATGAAAAATATGAAGCCGAAGGAAAATTCAGAAAACAAATCAAAGCACAAGAATTATGGTTCCATATTTTGGATAGCCAAACAGAAACTGGCACGCCATACATGTTATACAAAGACCATGTCAACAGAAAATCTAATCAAAAGAATTTAGGTGTCATTCGTTCAAGTAACTTATGTACGGAAATTGTAGAATATACTTCTGCTGACGAAATTGCGGTTTGTAATTTAGCATCTATCAACCTTAGTCGCTTCGTAGAAAACAACACCTTCAATTTCCAAAAACTATACGATATTACTTACATCGTTACGAAAAACCTAAACAAAGTTATCGATGTAAATTTCTATCCTGTACAAGAAGCTCAGAATAGCAACATGCGTCATCGTCCTGTAGGCTTAGGTGTGCAAGGCTTAGCGGACACATTTATGATGCTGCGCCATCCATTCGACAGCGAAGAGGCTCGTATTCTTAATAAAAATATTTTTGAAACAATATACTTCTCTGCATTATCTGCATCTAAAGATATCGCAAAAGTTGACGGACCATACGAAACATTTAAAGGTTCTCCTATTTCAGAAGGTAAATTCCAATTCGATCTATGGAATGTTACACCTACCAACCGTTGGGACTGGGATACATTAAGAAGCGAAGTAATGCAACATGGTGTTCGCAATAGCTTGTTAGTAGCACCAATGCCAACTGCATCAACGTCACAAATCTTAGGCAACAATGAATGTTTTGAACCCTATACTTCTAACATCTATACACGTCGTGTATTGAGCGGTCAATTTATGGTGGTAAACAAACATTTACTAAAAGATCTTATCGATTTAGGATTGTGGAGTGAAGAAATGAAAAATGCTATCATTGCCAACAATGGTTCTATTCAATCTATCGAAGGAATTCCTCAAGAAACAAAAGAATTGTATAAAACAGCATGGGAAATTAAACAACGTGCCATAATAGATATGGCTGCTGACCGTGGCGCATTTATCGACCAAAGTCAAAGCTTGAATCTATTCATGGAATCACCGAATTATAAAAAATTGACATCTGCTCATTTCTATGCTTGGGAAAAAGGCTTAAAAACCGGTATGTATTACTTACGTTCTCGTCCAGCAGTAGATCCTATTAAATTCACAGTTGATGTAGAGAAAGCAAAAATGAGTAATGCTACTGCACAACAACAAGATACAAACAGCGATAAAGTAGCAAGTATCGCTCCGATATATGAAAGTGTTGCCAATGCACAACAAGAAATGTTTGTTGTAACAGAGCCAACCATTCAAGAAAAATCTATTGAAGAAAAAGCCGCAGAATTTGGTATGAGCGTAGATGAATTCTTATCAGCACAAAAAGTGTGCTCATTAGAAAATCCGGGCGAGTGCGAAATGTGCGGAAGCTAGAAATACACTAACCAACTGGAATTCAAGCTTTCCCGTCTCGATAATCGAGGCGGGATTTTTTTTGTGTATATTTGTGCTCATTTTTAAATTTTTCACTTATGTCATTTTTACAACAGCCTTTTGCATGGTATATTGCTGGGCCACTAATTGCACTTAACTTATTCCTATTATTATATTTCGGTCAAAGATTCGGAATATCTACAGGCTTAAAAACAACATGTGCTGCACTCGGCGCTGGTTCCATTTCTCAATTTTTTAAATACAATTGGAAAGAAGAAGCTTGGTTGTTAGTGTATATTGTAGGCACGATAATTGGCGGTTTTATTGCTTTTACCTTTATGAATGCAGGCGATGTGGTTATCGTGTCTGACAACACTAAAGCAGCACTCGAAAATATGAACATCGTCGCCAACCAAACATTTGCGCCTGATGAAATTTTTTCAATAGAAAATTTATTTACGCTAAAAGGAAGTAGTATTTTACTTATTGGCGGCTTACTGATTGGATTTGGCACACGCTGGGCAAACGGCTGCACATCAGGACACGCCATTTCTGGCTTGAGCGACTTGCAACTGCCATCATTAGTTGCTGTTATCGGATTTTTTATCGGCGGATTGCTGATGACATTTTTATTCATTCCTTTAATTTTTAAATAAAATGAGATTATTAAAATTTTTATTGCTCGGTATATTTTTTGGTATTGTATTAGCAAAAGCTCAAGTTATTTCATGGTTTAGAATCTATGAAATGTTCAGGTTTGAATCCTTTCACATGTATGGTATTATTGGTAGTGCTGTCATCTTAGGTGTGTTGATTATACAACTTATAAAAAGAAAAAAATTACGCGCATTTAATGGCGAAGCGATTAGTATTGCACCAAAACCAAACACATATAAAGCAAGTATATTTGGTGGTATATTATTTGGCTTAGGTTGGGCCTTAGTCGGTGCTTGTCCTGGTCCCATCTTCATCATGATAGGAGCTGGATTTTGGAGTTTTATTGTAGTATTGGCTGGCGCATTAGCAGGTACTTTTATTTATGGATTAATAAAAGAAAAATTACCACATTAAGTAAATAAATTCTACTTTTGAAAATATAAATTCAATTTTTCAACATTAAAAATTATATAAAATGGCACACGAAGACTTAGCTCCTAAAGAATTTTTAGCAGCCTATAATGAACAAAAAGACAATGCTGTAATATTAGATGTGCGAACAGCAGCAGAAATTGCAGATGCCAATATTGATGGTCATATTGCAATAGACATACAACAACCAGGATTTATGGAAAAAGTGGCAGAATTAGATAAAAGCAAAACCTATTTTGTGTATTGCAGAAGTGGCAACAGAAGCGGTCAAGCATGCAGATATATGTCAACACAAGGATTTGAAAAGCTATACAACTTGAAAGGTGGCATGATGGCTTGGATGGAAACTGATTTTGAATAATAACAACCACTTTTTATTGACAAAAGGTTACTGATTGTTTAAGCAATAGTTGGTGAAATCTTAAGTTTTCTATTATTATTGTATATACAACGATGCTGACCATATTAGGCATGATAATTGTAAAATTCATTAGTGTAAGCAACAATATTATTGCTTGCATTAATTAATAAACAATTATACAAATGAAACACATCATTATTTTATTCGCGCTATTGATAGCGGCAACAACGACACCATTGCAAGCAAAAAACAAAAAATCGAAACTCGCTACAATAGACATCAGCATGTTTCCTAAAGCAAAACCAGGATACAAAATGCTGTATATTCAAGTGCCTGCAACAAAACAAGAAAACGATTTAAAAGTAGAATTTTTCGTTGGAAGAAATGAACAAGTAGATTGCAACAAATATTTCTTAACTGGCGATATTAAAGAACAAAACTTAGAAGGCTGGGGTTATACCTATTATACGGTAGAATCTGATGGCAATATTGCAGGTACAAAAATGGCTTGTCCAGACAATGTATTACAAACAAAGTTTGTTCATTTACAAGGAGAAATTACAAGATATAACAGCAAATTACCTATTGTATTGTATGTTCCAGAGAAATTAGACGTACAATACAGAATATGGAAAGCAGACAAAAAAATGCAACACGCAAAATAACAATCACTCAATATTAAATGGAGCAATAAGTCAAATTCTACTTGATTTATTGCTCTTTTTTATACTTATGAAAAAATATATTCTTTGTTTGATATTCATTCCGAGTATGCTGTTCGGACAGCACAAGCTCAAAGTAAAACCAATGGACAGCTTAGCAGTATTACAATTTGCCAAAGAACGAAAATGGATATTTCAGCAGCATGATGACATGTCAGAAACTGCGCCTGTGTATGCACCAACAATAAGCTATGACAAAACGAAAAAACAATGGATTATCGTATCGAAGCGATACACAACAACACGAAAAGGTAAATGTAAACATACTAATGGTTGCACGATTGAACACACGCAAACCATAATTATAGACGCAATAAATAAGCGACTAATAAAAAGACAAATCAACAAAAAGGCATATCCAAATTACGAATAAGACAATTTCCAGCCTACAATTTGATGAATTTGCCTAAATAATGCCATTACTACGAAAAATATCATTACGAAATCTTCATTTTTAGCCCTCATAAACAATATCAAAATGCTGAATCATCAATAATATTGCTTTTTAATTACATACTATGTAATTATTACAGAATTTTATTGAAATATTTGCATAATTCAAATTGCTTTTTTAATTTTACACCATCAAGTTCTTTACAGCACAACAAAATTGTGCCTATTGAAACCACATTGTGAGGTGATGAAATTTGGCAGCCATGCCCTCTTGTCTCGGGGGTGAGGAGTTCGAAATAAAGACGAAATAGAGCACTTTAGTGTGCAGGGGTTGACCACCAACTTTTGTTTTGTTCCTAATCGCCTTGTGTAGGTTCAAGTCCTACTCTCACAGCAATAAAAAGACCGTCTCGTTTTAAATGAGACGGTTTTTTATTTACAACAAAAAAGGAACAATCTTACTCGTTCCTTTCCAGCCTAAACTACTTTAGCAGCTTATCCTTTGAATAGCATCTACTCGAAGTATTGCTCTATTCCAACTCTGTGTTTAAGTAGTGCCAATTACTCGGTCTATGTCGCACACAGAACAAAATTACAAAATTCTGAAAATAAAATGAGGATACAGTCGTGGTGTATCCTCTGTGTCCCGTTTAATACACCGTGTTGTCCAGCAGTATCAGGTATTGCTACTTTCGTATCGGCTCGATGTACAAATATAATACTTATTACAATAATTTGTATTTTAGCAACAAATGGCGTTATTTCAGAAATCTATATTAAATCAATACCTAAAAGAATTGGACAAAACTAAAGTAGCTAATGCTTATGCTTTGTTCAAAGCACATTTTCACAATGCTGTTATTCAGCAACATATTAGAGAAAGCAAAGAAGAGCAATATCAAGGTGAATTTCTGATAGATTTGTTTGTGAATGTTTTAGGTTACACCAAAAATCCACAACCAAATTTCAATCTGCAAACTGAACAAAAAAACGAAACCGACAGCAAAAAAGCTGACGGCGCAATTTTAAAAGGTGGAAACGTAATAGCAGTTATCGAACTAAAAGGAACAAATACGACCGATTTAAATACCGTTACCTCACAGGCATTTGGATATAAGAACAACCAAAAGAATTGTAAATATGTATTGATTTCCAATTTTGAGAAACTTCGTTTCTATATTGACAATGCGATTGATTTTGAAGAGTTCAATTTATTTGCACTTACTGAAAACGAATTTGCTTTACTGTATTTGTGTTTACAATGTGAAAATTTACTTTCGGATTTACCAAACAAAATAAAACAAGCCTCCACCGTAAAAGAGGAAAACATCACCAAACAGCTTTATAAAGATTATTCAGATTTAAAACGAAAACTGTTTAGCGATATTGTACATCTTAATCCACAATATGACAAACTGATTTTATTTAAGAAGTCGCAAAAGCTGTTAGATAGAATTTTATTTATTTTGTTTGCCGAAGACAGAAATTTAATTCCTGCAAATACGATTCACACTATTTTAAGCGAGTTTGAAAATCTTAAAAAACTAGATGCATATCAGCCATTGTATGAACGCTTCAAAAAGCATTTTCATTACTTAAATGTTGGTTTCAAAAATGATGTGTATGAAGTGTATGGCTATAATGGTGGTTTATTTGCTGATGATGAAATTTTAGACAGCATAAAAATTTCAGATAATCTTTTACAAAACTATGTTCCAATTCTTTCTAAGTACGATTATGAAACTGATGTTGACGTAAATATACTCGGTCACATTTTTGAACATTCTTTGAATGATATTGAAGAAATACAAGCCAAACTTGACGGAAAAGAAATTGACAAAACCAAAACTAAAAGGAAAAAAGATGGTGTTTTCTACACACCAAAATATATTACAAAGTACATTGTAGAAAATGCCGTTGGTGCTTTGTGTACTGAAAAGCGCAATGAATACGGCATTGTTGCCGACAACTACACACCTGACAAACGCAAAGCCAAAAAGAAAGAACTTTTAGAAAAATTAGATACTTACCAAAACTGGCTTTTGGAAATTACTATTGTTGACCCTGCATGTGGAAGCGGTGCGTTTTTAAACCAAGCATTGGATTTTTTGATACTGGAACACAAAAGCATTGACGAATTAAGAGCGCAATTGTTAGGACACAGTTTTGTATTGCCTGACCACGAAATAGAAATATTGGAAAACAATATTTTTGGTGTGGATTTGAATGAAGAAAGTGTAGAAATTGCACGTTTAAGTTTGTGGTTGCGCACCGCACGCACAGGACGCAAACTAAACAGTTTAAATAATAATATAAAATGTGGCAATAGTTTAATAGATGACAAAGCAATTGCTGGTGAAAAGGCTTTTAACTGGCAAACTGAATTTCCTGCAATATTTGAAAAAGGTGGTTTTGATGTGGTGATAGGAAATCCGCCGTATTTAGTTATAAAAGGTGGACGATGGTTAGGCGGTTTTGAATATACCAATGAAGCTATCTTATTCATAAGAGAAAAATATACAACTGCAGAACAACAAATAAATACCTATAATTTATTTTTTGAATTATGTAGTTCAATCTCAAAAAAAGATGCTTTTATCTCATTAATTACACCAAATACATTTTTAACAAATGAATATTCAAAAAAATTAAGGCAATTATTTTTAGAGAAAACAACAGTTTTAGATTTGAATAATGTAGGGATAGTATTTGAAGATGCTGGTGTTGAAGCAATTATTGTAACATTTAAGAATTTTTATACTGAAAACAACATTACAAAAATTACGACTCAAATCCAAAGTACAAGTATCAATATTTTAGATTTCAAGAACTTTACAACTGATTTTAAATTTCTATTAGAACTAAATGAAGATGATATTTCAGTAATTAAAAAATTAAATAAGGCTGATAAACTAAATAAGTATTCAAAAGTTTGGCGCGGTCTTACGACTGGAAATGATGCAAAATATCTGTCAAATAAACCAACTGATATTTTTCATAAAAATCTAATTACTGGAAAAGATACACATAGATATTTTTTAGACAATACAGAGTTATTTGTTTTGTATAAAAAGGATGAGCTTGATAGAGCAAGAGATGAACGCATTTTCCTACTAAATGAAAAATTAGTGTCAAAATTTGTTGGAACTAAACTAACTTTTGCTTACGACAATGAGCAAAAATATGTACTTAATTCATGTTGTGTAACCGAAAAATTAGACAACGAATTAAATATAAAATATATTCTCTCTTTACTAAACGCAAAATTAACTGATTATTACTTTAAAAAAATATTTGCAGACAACAGAGATACTTTTCCTATTATGAAATCAGGAAACATTGAAAATTTACCTTTTATAAAAATCTCACTTTCCGAACAACAACCATTTATAGAAAAAGCAGAAACGATGTTGCAAAAAAACAAAGAACTGCAAACTGTAAAAACAAATGTTATAAAGTTGTTGCAAAGTCAATACGCAACTATTAATATAAACACCAAACTCAGCAATTGGAATGAACTTTCTTTCAAAGATTTCATCAAAGAATTAGAAAAACAAAAAATAAAATTGATTATTTCAGAAAAAGCCGAATTGATGCAATACTTTGAAGCCGAACAAACAAAAGCCAACAACATACAACAAATTATTAACCAAACTGACAAAGAAATAGACCAAATGGTTTACAAGTTGTATGAGTTGACAGATGAAGAAATCAAGATTGTAGAGAATAATTGACAGAGTAAATGATACACTATTCTACAAGTATATATCCACCAAACATAAAGTGGGAAATTAAAACAGAACCTGTTTATAGGCTACTAAATAAAGTTGAATATATTAACAATTTCTTTGAAACTGGTGAAATTATGGTTAGCTGTTTTAGTAAGTTTAAAGAATACAAAGACGAAATGCAAGGTGATAAAGATGAAGGTGAGGCTTTGGCGTGGTATATGGATTCACAGGGAAATGTGGAAGCAGTAAAATACGCATCAGGTATTAACGCTTTTATCCTTTCAACAGCAAAGACACTAAATGATAGAGTAAAAAGTGATTTTAAAGCAAAAGGTGCAATTAAAATTAATAACTCTACATTATTTGGTTATGAACTTTGCAAACAATTGCCTTTTGTAAGTTCAGGAGTTGAAGGTGTTTGTGATTATACAGATTCAAGAGTACGTCATATCAATACAGATTTAAGCAGAAAGGATAAGTCAGGAATCTTTGATTTTAGAAACGATTCTGATTATAGTAGAATGATTTTACAACAATCCACAAAAGGTTTTGAGTTGTTTAACAAACTCAAAAAGTATAGTCATCAAGAAGAGTATAGATTTATTTGGTTTTCAGAAAATCAAATTACAGATTCAATAAAGATAACATGTCCTAATGCAATAAAATATTGTGAGAAAATAGTTTTTTAAATAGTATGTTGTTTGTTATAATATATAAAAAATTGCAAGAATTAAAGAAAAAAGTTTACCAATTACAGATTCACATTAAATCTTGTAATGAGGTATTAGAAGACATGATAAAAGAAATTGAAGAAAGTGACAAACCTCTTACAAAAGGTCAAAGTGCTGCTTTAAAAAGGCAAGCAAATAAAATGGAGTTAATGAATCTTTTTCATCAAATTGATGAAAATAGACGATTTGGCAAACCTGTTAGATATAAACTAAAATGAGTAAAATAAAAATTGACATACAATTTATTGATACATCTGATTGGCAAGAGTTATCGTGGTATAGTAGTGGTGGTACTCGTGCAAAAAAGATTTTACAAGCACCTGAAGGAGCAGAATATTATTTTAAATGTTCCGAAAAGAAATTAGATGAAAACGGAAATCTGATAAAAGAATACAAATACGAATTTTGGAATGAGATTATTGCTTATCAATTAGGTAAGGCATTAGGCTTAAATATATTGAGATACGACCTTGCAATATTTGGCAATGAAATAGGTTGTTTAAGTCCGAAAATGAATAAGACCGACGACGAACAACTGATAGAAGTTGGTAGGTTTATGACCGCCTTAAATGAAAAATTTTTACCTGAAAATAACAAAGCAAGAAAAGAATATACATTTCAGTTATTAGAAAAAACAATTAAAGAATTTAATTTATCTAAATACTGGGAACTTTTCTTTCAAACATTATTATTTGATGCTATTATTGGTAACACAGACAGACATCAGGAAAACTGGGCATTCTTAGGAAAAACTACATTTTTTGAAAAAGGATTAGAATTGGCAAAAGCAGATATTGTTAAAAAACGAAATGCAGAAACTTTTCTATTCTTAAAAAACCTTTTTAAGAAAGAAAAGGAAAAATTAAATCCGGAATTATACGGAAAAAACTTAAAATTAGTAGATTCCAATATCAATTCATTTGCACCAATTTATGATAGTGGTAGTTCGTTGGTTCGTGAGTTATTAGATTCAAAGATTGACCATTTTTTGAATAATGAAGATGCTTTAGAAAAATATATAAATAAAGGTTTTGCCGAGTTACATTGGAATAAAGAAAAATTAAATCATTTTCTTTTAGTAGAAAATCTACTAAAATCTTCGTATATTGAAGTAGTGAAGAAATCAGCAAGATTTTTAGAAAACTGGAATGAAGATTTAGTTTCGCTGATTTTGAATAACTTAGATAAGGATTTACCTGAAAAATGGCACGATTTTCGCATTCCGAATAATAGAAAAAATCTCATTACAAAAATTGTATCTTTGCGTTCCGAAAAATTAAAAAACTTACTCAAGTGATTGAATTTGATAAAATACATCTCGTTTGGAGACAAGGTGCTGGCACAAGGCGAGTATCGGTTGGTATTTTAGAAAAAATAAGCGACGGTAAACACGTTTTTAAATACGATGCCGATGTAGCTGAGTTACAAAAAACAGACGGCTTTACGCTTTATACAGAATTTCAGGATATACACAAACAATACAATGGCAATGTAGCTGAAATATTTGGTCAACGATTAACAAAATCAGATAGACCGGATGTTAATACATTTTATAATTTTTGGGAAGTTGATAAAGATAAGACTGAAGATAAATTCTATTTATTAGGTAAAACGCAAGGTTTGGTTACAACCGACAACTTTGAGTTTTTAGCAGAATACAAACTTATACCTAACTTGCATTTTCTTACTGATATTGCTTCATTAACTGTAAACGACCCAAGATTAGCAAAAGGAACTATACAAGTTGGTGATATATTAAGATTTGAATTAGAGCCAACTAATCCAAAAGATAAGTATGCAGTAAAAGTATACAAAGGTGATTTATTTGTTGGCTACATAAAGAAATACCATTGCAAAGTATTTCACGAAACTGGTGCAGATAAATTAAGCTTGACAGTAAAAGCTATTGACCAAAATGGTTATATCAAAAGGTTATTCGTTAAAGTAGCCTCGTAATTATTTACTTAGTATAGTTTACACATTTTACCAAAATCAACAACCCATCCGACCGCAAATTTTAAAAATGAGTGTAAATCATTGATTATCGAAATTAATTTTACATTAGTTCAAGTCCTACTCTCACAGCAATAAAAGAGTGAAGGTCTCGCCTGTGGCGAGACCTTCACTCTTTTATATCTATAAACATTATTTACCGCAATGCTTCTTTATTTCCGCTGTAGCTTTTTGGTAGCCTAATTTTTCTGCTTTTCTATAATCAGAACAAGCACCACTCTTATCTTTCAACATAATCTTACAATTAGCTCTATTAAAAAATGCACGTGCATATTCTGGATTGATAGCTACCGTTTTGCTAAAATCTTTTACTGCTTCATTGTATTTTTTTAAGTCGAAGTACACATTGCCTCTATTGTAATATACATGCGGATTTTTGGCGTCTAGCTCCAATGCTTTTGTATAATCTTTCAATGCGCCTTTAAAATCTTTTAATTTACTTTTTGCATTGCCTCTATTGTTGTAAGCATCTACAAAAGAAGGATTCAATGCTATTGCTTTAGAATAATCTTCTAATGCACCTTTGTAATCTTGTAAATCATTTTTTAAAATTCCTCTATTATTAAAAGTCTGGTAATGCGTAGCATCTAAATTTATCGACTTCGTATAGTCTAATATTGCGCCTGGTTTATCACCATCTTTTTCGCGCTGTATGGCGCTCATAAAATAATCTTTCGCGGTGCTTTGCGCATTCGACGGCAATATAGAAATCAAAGCGAAAAAAAATAAAATGTATCGTTGTCTCATAAAAAATCCCTTACACAAAAGTAGTAATAATAGACGCTGTAAAACATTAAATAATCTTATTTGTGCTATTGTTTTTTTCTAACAAAGCAATGATTTTATCGAGCTTTTCTATTTCGATGGCATCTAGTCTTTTTTGCAAATTTTCTATTTCTAATTTTGCTTCTAAATTCGTTTGATAATCAGCTTGCGCCTGTGCTCTGTCTCTGTCTGCCTGTCTGTTTTGCGCCATCATGATGATGGGTGCAGCGTATGCAGCTTGTGTCGAAAACAATAGATTTAACAAGATAAAAGGATAGGCGTCCCAATGTTTAATATAACCTACAATATTCAACAACATCCAAGCTAATACAAATACTGTTTGCGCAATTATAAAAGTCCATGAGCCCATGCCACTGGCTACTGAATCTGCCAAGCGTTGACCAAAACTGGAAACTTCTTTGTGGCTGTCATGCCAATTTTTTAATTTCATAAATGCATTTATATGCATTAAATGTAATCAATAAATACCAGCACGGCAACTATACTTCTAATTTACCACGCAATCCTAATTCTATCAATTCCATATGCTGTGGTTTGCCATTTTCAATCTCGAAACGCAATATCGTTTTTACTTTATGAAAACCATGTATGCCTGCAGCACCTGGATTTATATGTAATAAATTAAATTTGGTGTCTTTCATCACCTTCACGATATGCGAATGGCCACACACTAATATTGTTGGCTGTTCCTTTTTTAGCAAATCGCGTACACGTTGATTATACACACCAACAGCACCTGCAATATGTGTTATCAATATTTTACAATTATCAATTGTAAAAACTAAATCTTCCTGAAATTCAGTTCGCAATGTTGCGCCATCAATATTGCCATATACGGCTCGCAATGGTTTGAACGCTCGTAGTTTATCTGTTATCGCATTTGTTCCGATATCGCCAGCATGCCATATTTCATCGACATTTTTAAAGTAGTCGAAAATTTTTTCGTCAAGAAAATTATGTGTATCTGATAGTATGCCAATGCGTGTCATATTATTAACTTAAACGTTTTTAATATTCCGTTCTACATTAATAAAATCAAGTATTTTCTTTATCTCTTTCGGCTCAAACCATGTATAATCTTTATGTTTATTAAAGAAAGTAAGTTGTCTTTTTGCGTATTGTCGAGTATGTAATTTTATCAAATCCACAGCTTCTGATAAGCTCGTTTTATGTTCCAAAAAATCAAACAACTCTTTATAGCCTACTGTTTGCAGCGCGTTATGTTGTTTATAGGCAAATAAAGATTTTGCTTCTTCTAAAAAACCAGATTGCAACATGGCATCTACACGTTTATTGATGTTATGATGTAATTGTTCTTTAGAAATATTCAATCCTATTTTTATAGGAATAAAATTTCTTTGAACGGCCTTTTTGTGTTTGAAAGATGAAAATGCTTGCTGTGTACCAATGCAAATTTCCAATGCACGAATCACACGTTGTGTGTTGTGTATGTCGATAGTATTATACGTGTCTTCGTCGAGTATTTTTAATTGTTGTTGTAGTGGTTCAATACCAAATTGCAGTAATCTTTGATTGAGTTCCAAGCGTATATTTTCATCAATTTTTGGCATTTCATCAAAGCCATTTAAAATGGCATTAATATAAAAACCAGTGCCTCCGCAAAGCACTATCACGTCATTTGATAAAAATAAACTTTCTAATAAAATTAGCACTTCGCGTTCATACTCACCTGCGGAAAAATAATCGTTTATGCTTTTATTGGCAATAAAATGATGTTTTACTTCTGCCAATTCCTGGTCACTTGGCCGTGCAACGCCAATGGACAATTCTTTGAAAATCTGTCTGGAATCGGCAGAGATAATTTCTGTGTTGAAATGCTTTGCGATTTGTATTGCAGTTGCTGTTTTACCAACTGCAGTAGGACCAGCAATGATGATGAGAAATTTATTGTTTGAGTTGGGTGATGATAGCATCATTGTTTGGTTTTCAAATTAGCTGATAGTCAAATTTAACTCTTTGCCTTTTTGCAACATCAACTGGAATGCGGCATCGTATTCATTTTGTATTTCTCCATCTAAAATTGCATCTTTGATTGCATCTTTAATAATACCTACTTCGCGAGATGGTTTGATGTTGAATGTTTGCATGATAATTTCGCCAGAAATAGGAGGTTGCCAATTGCGAATATGGTCGCGCTCTTCTACTTCTTTTATTTTCTGCAATACCAGCTTTAGATTTTCTTTGTAGCGTTTTACTTTTTCCTCATTTTTTGAGGTAATATCTGCATCGCATAAAAGCAATAAGCTTTCTATGTCATCACCTGCATCATATAAAATCCTGCGAATGGCACTGTCTGTGATATTGTCTTTAGACAATGAAATTGGGCGCAAATGCAAAGCAACCATTTTTTGTACAAATTTCATTTTTTCGTCTAATGGCAATTTTAAACGCGAGAAAATTTTCGGTGTCCATCGTGCGCCAACAACTTCATGGCCGTGGAATGTCCAACCATGTCCTTGCTCAAATCGTTGTGTGGCAGGCTTGGCAATATCGTGCATAATGGCTGACCAGCGTAACCATAAATCATCTGTATTTTGTGCTATATTATCCAACACTTTTAAGGTGTGATAAAAATTATCTTTGTGTCCATAATTATCTTGCTGCGCCACACCATGTAGTTTCACCATTTCAGGAAAAAACTGATGCAATAATTTTGTATTGAACAATAACTTAAAACCAATCGATGGCATTTTCGACATGATGATTTTATTTAGTTCATCACTTATTCTTTCTTGCGAAATAATTTTAAGCCGTTCTGCTAATGGCTCGATTGCAAGATATGTTTTTTCTTCAATTTTAAAATTCAATTGCGAAGCAAAACGTATGGCACGCATCATACGCAATGGATCATCATCGAAAGTAATTGCTGGATTTAAAGGTGTGCGAATAATACCGTTTTTCAAATCTTCTAAGCCAGAAAATGGATCGATAACTTGTCCATAATTTTTGGCAGACAATGCAGCAGCTAATGCATTGATGGTGAAATCTCTTCGATTTTGGTCATCTTCCAAAGTACCATCTTCTACAATAGGCTTACGCGATTCTCTACGGTAGGATTCTTTACGAGCGCCTACAAATTCTAGTTCAATATCATTTAACTTTATTTGCGCCGTTCCAAAATTTTTAAAATAAGAAACATGTGGTTTGGGCGACATACTTTCTGCCACTTTTTTTGCCAACTCGATGCCGCTGCCCACGCATACAATGTCTATATCTTTACAATTTCTTTGTAATATTTTATCGCGCACAAAACCACCTACAACATATGCCTCTACCTGAAGTTCATCAGCAATACTTGCTACAATTTGTAGAAGTTCATTTTCTCTTGGTGTAAATTGGAGCTGCATGTGACTACGAAAATACGCATAAGTAATAAGTAGTAAGTAATAAGTAGTAAGAAAATTACTTAGCGCAAATATTCAATTGTGTTATCTGTTTTTATTTTTATCAATTTTGATGGAAATTTATACACTGATGTATCGTAATCTGCTGCAACTAAAACATCGATTTTATTTTTGATATCTAATGAAATTTCATCAAAATAAACAGGATTTTTTTCGCCAGAAATATTTGCTGATGTAGAAATAATTGGCTTGTTGAGTTGCTGTATTACATCTTGACAAAACTGATGCTTTACGATTCGAATTGCAATCGTATTGTCGTGATTAATTGCATTTTTTGCTATGCCTTTTGGGTTTTGATAAATCAGCGTTGTGGGCAACTCAAATGAGTTGATAAGTTCAATAATTTGATCATTCACAGCAACGTATTTTTGCAACATGGCTATCGAATCTACCAACACAATTAAACTCTTTTCTTTGGGTCTGTTTTTGATAGCAAATATTTTATCGACAGCCGCTTCATTTGTGGCATCGCAACCTATACCGTAAATAGTATCTGTTGGATATAATATTGTTTTCCCTTGTTGCAATTGCTCAGCAAGTTGAAAGATATATGTAGTGTCATTTTTCACAAACAAATCAATTATAAGCTTTTATACACATTCATCATTTTTTCCGTCATTTTTTCTGGATTAAATTTTTGGATTTGGTGCAATGCTTTTTGTTTTATTTCTTTTGCTAAATCAATATTATAATAAATAAAATTGATGGCAGCAGATATTTCTTCCACATTTGTAGGGTCGATAAAGATACAAGCATCGCCACCTACTTCGGGCATCGATGACAGATTGCTAGTTATAACAGGCTTTCCGCAACGCAATGCTTCTAGTATTGGCAGTCCAAAACCTTCGTACATACTTGGATACACCAAACCTTGCGACATGTGATAGATAATTGGTAGCTCGTACCATGGCAAATCTTTTAGAAAAAATACACGACCTTCTAACTCTTTGTCATAAATAAATTCTTCTGCTGCACCATACTCATCACCACCATTAGAAACAGCCACCAAGTGTTTATCTTGATTTTCTGGCAACATCATTGCTTGCAATAAACGTAAGAAATTTTTGCGCTTACTGATGGCACCTACATACAATACAAAATCGCGAGGTAAGCCATAACGTGCAAAATATTCTTCTTTCAATACATAATTACATTCGTGTTCGTATTCTCTATTCCAAGTAGGATAGACAACATGTATTTTTTCTTCAGGCGTTTTTGTTAGCTCAATTAAATCTTGCTTGGTTTGTTCGCTCACTGCAATAATTGCATCAGCCACATGACAGGCTTTTTTTGTTTTATAAGCATACATTTGCCTATCAATAAAAGGAAAAGTTTTTGGTAATTTGTGAAAAATTACATCGTGAATGGTCACTACTTTTTTGATTGTAGGCGGCAAATCGGGCACTTCATTGCTCAAGCCATGATAGATGGAAATCCCTTGTTTTGAAATATCATCTTCTACATTTTTAAACCGCCATAAATCTGCACTAAATGCATCGGAAACAACTGTATTGTCAACAAAATGCTGATATTTATATGGACTGTCATCAAAATATTTATGATGCACAAATATTCTGTAGGTCTCATTCGGATAAAACTCAAATAGACGATGTAACAATGTTCTGGAATAATTTCCAAGACCTGTTTTATTATCATATAAACGTTTTCCGTCAAATCCAATTGTCATATCCAATTATTTGTTAATGCTTATTTGTTAGCAATGAAATAGGCTGCAATAAGTACAGCCTAGCATATTATTTTTTTATACTGACAGATCAAAATCTCTCAAAGCATCGTTCAAAGATGTTTTTGTATCTGTGCTTTCTTTGCGTTTGCCAATAATCAAAGCGCAAGGCACCTGATAGGTTCCTGCCGGAAATTCTTTTGGAATTGTTCCTGGAATGACCACGCTTCTTGCGGGCACCACGCCTCTATATTCTTTTGGCTCGCTACCAGACACGTCGATTATTTTTGTTGACATGGTCAGCACCACATTGGCGCCCAACACTGCTTCTTTTTCCACGCGTACGCCTTCTACCACGATACATCTCGAGCCGATGAAACAATCATCTTCGATAATAACTGGAGCTGCTTGCACGGGCTCTAACACGCCACCAATGCCAACGCCTCCACTCAAATGTACATTTTTTCCAATTTGCGCACAACTGCCAACCGTTGCCCAAGTGTCCACCATGGTGCCACTATCTACATATGCACCAATATTTACATAAGAAGGCATCATAATTACACCTTTTTCTAAATAGGCACCACGGCGAGCAATTGCATGTGGCACCACACGCACACCTAATGCTGCATAATTGGTTTTTAATGGAATTTTATCGTGAAACTCGAAAGGGCCGACCTCTATTGTTTCCATTTTTTGTGTAGGAAAATATAAGATAACAGCTTTTTTTACCCAATCATTTACTTTCCATCCATCTGCTGTTGGCTCTGCAACACGCAATTTTCCGCTGTCTAATAAGGTTATCACTTCGTTGATAGCCGTGAGTGTTGCTGTTTCTTGCAGAAGTGATCTATCACTCCATGCGTTTTCAATTATTTGTTGTAATTCGTGCATAAAAATTCCGTATTTTGTTTCAAAATTAAATATTTAGAAAGATGTATAAAGTTAATGTTCAATTAAATGTTAGCACTTGTATTGTTTTTGCAATGTTACTATTTTTTACTGCATGTAGCAACAAACAAAAAGTAGAAGTTAAAAATGCACAAGGCATAGTAGTCGAAAGTTATTTCGTCAACAAAAAGAAACCTGAGTTAAAAATTGGTGTTTATCATAAGTTTTATGATGATGGCAAGATGCTGGAAGAGTCGCATTTTACTGATGGAAAGCTAAATGGCAAGCGTACATTGTATCATCCAAATGGAAAAATAATGCAAACTGAGAATTATGTGGACAATAAATATGATGGCGCATTTACTATTTATTTTGAAGATGGCAGCTTACAACAAGAAGGAACTTACAAATACAATATGATGAATGGTGTGGTTAAAAATTATTTTAAATCACCAAAAAACAAAGTAAAAGAAGAGATAAGCATGAAGGACAACCATGTAAATGGTATTTATAAAGAATACTATGACAATGGCAATATTTATGCAATGGGCACAAAAAAGGAAATTATGGAAGACATTGATGTATTTGATGGTGAAGTGCAAATTTTTGACTCTCTTGTAAATAACAAACTAATACGTAAATTGCAGTTTGAAAATGGGCGACAAATTTCTAAAGAAGAAATAAAATAGTATAAAATGAAAAGGTCATTAATCATTGTGCTACTACTTAGCATATTTGCAGCATGCGAAACATCTAATAAGCAATTAGGAGTTAAATTTTCTGAGAAAAACACAATCACTGTTGACGATTTAATTGCCAGAATAAATACAAATCCTGTGGTAAACGACATACAAATCAGCGGGAAAATAGATAAAAGTTGTAGAAGTGAAGGCTGCTGGTTTACTGTTAAAGATAAAGATGGTGCTGAAATACTTTTTGACGTAAAAGACAAATTATTTAAAGTGCCAACGAATAGTCCTGGAAAATCAGTTGTGATATTAGCAGATGCAGCGCAAGACAGCACGACAGAACAGAAATTTACGCTATCTGTCAAAGGTATTATGTTTAAATAAGCGTTAAGTAGAGAAAAAAATGCACATACTTTTGACATTTATAGAAAAAAAACTATCTTTGCACTCGCTTTTGTAAAAAAGCAATGATTCCGTAGCTCAGCTGGTAGAGCAATACACTTTTAATGTATGGGTCCTGGGTTCGAATCCCAGCGGGATCACAGGTGCCAAACCACGAACGCTTGATTATCAGAGGATGACAGGCGTTCTTTTTTTTAGATAATCTTTTATCATTACTTGCAGCATTCTTTCTTTCGAACGAATATTACTTTCAACATTTTTTTCAGAAACAAAACTATCTGCTTCAATACTGCAATAATTCTCTTTTTCATCGTTTATATTTTTTTTGTTCGCAGTCTTAATGAGTTGGCAATCACAGATACCGAACTAAAACTCATTGCAGCAGCAGCAATCATTGGCGACAACAGAAGACCCAAAAATGGAAATAATACGCCAGCTGCTACCGGAATTCCTAAAGCATTATAGAAAAAAGCAAAGAATAAATTTTCTTTTATATTTTTCATCACGGCATGACTGAGTTTTTTTGCTTTCACTATGCCCTGTAAATCGCCGTGTAATAAAGTTATTTCTGAACTTTCAATAGCGACATCAGTGCCAGTGCCCATTGCGATGCCAATATTTGCTTGTGCTAATGCTGGAGCATCATTGATGCCATCACCTGCCATTGCAACAATTTTTCCTTCTGCCTGCAATCGTTTTATTTCGTTTAGTTTATCTTGTGGCAAGCATTCTGCTTTAAAATGTTTCAATCCTAATGTATCTGCTACAGCTTTCGCCGTATTATGGTTGTCGCCAGTAAGCATTATGACTTCCACACCTTGGTCCATTAAATCTCTTATAGCTTGTTTACTACTGGATTTAATAGCATCAGTAATGGTAATATAAGCCTGCACGATGCCATTGACTGCAATGAAAGATACTGTTTTCCCTTTGATTTGTTCTTGTGTAATTTGCGATGCAATTTTATCTGTAATAACTACTTGCTCATCTTCCATTAGTTTTTTATTACCAACAGCAATTTTTATGTTTTCAATTGTTCCAATAACACCTTTACCCATAATTGCCTCAAAATTTGTAACAGGAATGACAGTAATATTTTTTGATTTTGCAAAATTTACTACTGCTGTTGCTAATGGATGCTCGCTATATTGATTGAGTGAGGCTGCAAATCTGAGTAATTTATCTGTGTCAGCATTATCAAATGAAATGATATTCTCCACTGATGGTTTGCCTTCCGTTATTGTTCCTGTTTTATCAGTAATCAACACGTTTACTTTATTCATGTTTTCTAATGCTTCTGCATTTTTTATTAATACGCCATTTTGTGCGCCTTTGCCAACGCCTACCATTATTGACATTGGTGTGGCCAGACCTAATGCGCAAGGACATGCAATTATTAAAACAGCAATGGCATTTACAAATGCAAATACATACGGCGATTCCTTACTAAATATTGCCCAAACAATAAATGTGATTATAGATATTAATACCACAATTGGTACAAAATATTTTGATATTTTATCTGCTAATTTTTGAATTGGCGCTCTCGAGCGACTTGCTGCATTTACCATTTCTATGATTTGCGACAACAATGTTTCTACGCCTATTTTTTCCGCCTTTATCACAAATGATTTAGTGCCATTTATCGTGCCTGCACTTACTTTGTCGTTTATCTTTTTTTCAACAGGAATTGGTTCACCAGTCAGCATCGATTCATCTATATTACTACTTCCGTCTATAATTATTCCATCAACTGGAATTTTTTCACCTGGTTTAACACGCAATAAGTCTCCTTTTTTTATAGCATCAATGGCAATCACTTTATCTACACCATTTTCTACTAATGTTGCCTCAGTTGGCGCTAATTTCAAAAGTGCCTTTATTGCTCCATTGGTTTGGCTATGTGCTCTCGCTTCTAACAATTGGCCTAACAACACTAATGTTAGAATTACACTTACGGCTTCGAAATAGACATATACAGTGCCGTGGTGCCCTTTGAATTGCGCTGGAAAAATAGATGGAAATAGCAGTGCAATTACACTAAATAAAAATGCGGCTCCAGCGCCAATGCCGATTAAGGTAAACATGTTTAAATTCATGGTCTTTAGGGAAGTCCATGCTCTTTGAAAAAACATCCAACAAGCATAAAACACGACAGGCAATGACAACAAAAACTGCAACCAATTCCAAGCTATTTGAGGCATTATGGCTGTAAAATCTAAGGCAGGCACCATTTCCAACATTGCAATTAAGAAAATGGGAATTGTGAAGAGTAGGGCAACTTTCATCTTTTTCCAAAGTTCATTATAAGTGCTATCATCACTATCATCAGCGCTTGGTATTTGCACTAAATCCATACCACAAACAGGGCAAGAGCCAGCCTTATCATACACCTTATCACCTTCACATTGCATAGGACAATAAAATTTACCTGCGTTGTTTTTTAATGAATCCGGCACTTCATGCTGATGTGCCGTGTGCGTAGCCGTTGAGCAGCATGATGTTGATTCTGTTTCATCAGCATCATGATGTTGACCATGCATCATTTCAATGGTATATTTCCCTACAGCACTTAATGCCTCTTGTAATTCTATGTTAGGAATATGTTTTTCCATGGTAATCGTCGCTATTGGCGGCTCTAATGTGACCTTTGCCGTTACACCTTGAATAGAATTGAGTGTATTTTCTACTTTGGTTCTGCAACCATTACAGCTCATTCCAAAAATTTTATATTGATGTGTCATGCTTATTATTTTATTGAACAAATTATTTTCAAGTCTAATTTATCATTTTTATTTATCACTAATTAAATAGAAATATGTCATTTTTGTTTTAATTAGTTTGTTGACATTTGATTAAGTTTTATTTTAGATACACACAATTATAAGCACAAATGCGATGTGGCAACTTTTTAAAAATCTTCTTAACTTCGAATGACCATAAATTACACATATGAGAAAGATATTTTTATCGCTAATCTTTATCCTGCCAGTTTTAGGGTTTTCGCAATCTACACTATTTGGCACATGGAATAATCCTTCAGTAGGCACATTGATACTACAAGCGAATGGTAATGGCTCTTTAGATGGTGGCGCATTTACATTTACACATACG
>JADKZZ010000175.1 GCA_020848475.1 Chitinophagales bacterium
ATCAATCAGAATGGATTCGCCTATTTTTAAATCAGTAGAAAGATGCTCATAAGTAACAGAAATAAGCTCTTTAGTGCCAATTACTTCTTCGCAAGTAACATTGATGCTATTGCCTTCTATTAGCTCACTTGCATTATTTTGCATAAGCCCAGTTCGCAATTTTGGTCCTTGTAAATCTGCCAAAATGCTAACATGAGCATGAAAGGCTTCGTTTACTCGTACGATATGACGAATGACTTGTTCGTGGTCGTCATGTCTGCCGTGAGAAAAATTTAAGCGAAAAACATTGACACCACTTTTGTATAATTCTACTAATTTTTCGTAGCTGTAGCTGGCAGGTCCTATGGTTGCAACTATTTTAGTTTTACGTATTGCTTGGCTCATTAAAGTGTCGAGTTAAAAGATTATGTCTTGACTTCAGCAAATTTACATCTATTGGAAATATAGATTGTACACCTGGTGAATTTAATAACGAATTTATAAAGGCATCTTTATCAAAATAATCGTCTTCTCCATTAAATAAAAATAAATAGTCGATATTTTTTAATTCTGGAATTAATATGTTGCCTAATTTTTTATTTTGTATAAGCTCGACAGTGTACAAGTCGATGTCATTATTATATTTATATGCACTAAAATATTTGATATTTTTCGCATCATTTACAAAAATCTCAACATCGTGTACACGCTTTAGTTGCCATTTTAAAAATTCGTTTATATGCAAACAAAGTCGATAATCTTCCATGCTTGAATTAATGCCCCAAATATCGAAATTAAAAGATGCTTGTATTAAATTTTTTCTTGCCATAAAGTGATTGCAATTTAAGTATGGAAAACTTGTTTATTTATGCTGTTTTTCAACATTTTTAAGTGTAATTTCGTATCTAATTGATTATTAGTATTTTGTGTGTAAATTAATTTTGAGTCGGCAATAGGCAGATTATAAAAATTTATCTAATTTTGCACTTCAATTTTATAAATACATTGACTATGTCAACCATTGCAGAACGAGTAAAAAAAATTATAATTGATAAACTGAACGTCGAAGACAGTGAAGTAACACCTGAGGCAAGTTTTGAAAATGATTTAAAAGCAGATTCATTAGAAACTGTTGAACTCATTATGGAATTTGAAAAAGAATTTAACATCATCATTCCGGACGAGCAAGCAGATAAAATAAAAACTGTTGGTGAAGCAATCGCCTATTTAGAAGCGAACGCATAAATTTAAGTTTTGTTATTTATTGGTAAAGAATTCCTCTTTACCATATTTTTTTATTTAAATCTTGTATATGAAACTAAATCGTGTTGTGGTAACAGGCATTGGTGCCATCACACCATTAGGCAATACGATTTCTCAATTTCAACAACGTTTATTTGAAGGACATAGTGCTTGTGCTCCAATTTCCTATTTCGATACCACTTCATTTCGTACCAAAATTGCTTGCGAAGTAAAAGATTTTTCACCAGCATCACATTTTGACAGCAAGGAATTAAAACGCCTTGATACATTTGCTCAATATGCATTAGTAGCTACCGAAGAAGCCATGCAAGATGCTCAGCTTCTCAATTATGAATCGCTAAATAAAAGACGCGTTGGTGTGCTTTTTACGTCAGGCTTTGGTGGTGTGCAAACTTTCCAACAAGAATTATTTCAATACTACCAAAATGGAAAAAATCCAAGATTTTTTAGTCCGTTTTTTGTGCCACGCACTTTACTTGATTTAGTAGGTGGTGCCATTTCTATTAAATATGGATTTAAAGGAATGAATTATTCTGTAGTTGCTGCTTGTGCCAGCTCAACGATTGCACTGATTGATGCTTTAAATTATATACGTTTAGGAAAAGCCGATGTCTTGATTGTTGGTGGCGCAGAAGCATCGATTACCGAAGTAGGCATCGGCGCATTTAGTGCGATGAAAGCACTGTCAGAGCGCAATGATGAACCACAAACGGCTTCGCGTCCATTTGATGCGGACAGAGATGGTTTTGTGATGGGCGAAGGTAGTGCTTGCATGGTGTTGGAAAGCCTAGAGCATGCTCAAAAACGAGGTGCAAAAATTTATGCTGAACTTGCTGGCGGTGCTATGAATGCAGATGCATATCATATTACTGCACCACATCCAGATGGCGATTCTGTAACACATGTGATGCAAGAGGCCATTGAAGATGCACAACTATCAACTGATGCGATTGATTATATTAATGTACATGGCACATCGACGCCTTTGGGTGATATTGCTGAAATAAAAGCGATACAACAATTATTTGGTGAACATGCTTATTCTTTAAATATTAGTGCAACAAAGTCTATGACTGGTCATTTAATGGGTGCCGCTGGTATCGTGGAGGCCGTCATCGCAGTGTTGTCGCTGCAAACACAAAGAGTGCCACCAACTATCAATCATTTTACGCATGATTCAGCATTTGACACGCGTTTAAATCTGACTTTAAATACATCACAAGCACGACAAATACATGCAGTATTGTCAAATAATTTTGGTTTTGGTGGCCACAACGCTTCTATTGTCTTTAAAAAATTCCATTCATCTTTATAGATAATCTTGTTTCAAATTTTCAGCTATTTTTTTCATAACTAATAGCTAAATTTGTTTGTATGATTTCATTTTTTAAGAAACTATTCTCAAAACCTGCAACGACTTCGTCTTCATTTATTTTTATAGATATTTATCAGCACTTAAATAAATATCCATTGCAATCAGAAGACAATTATATTCGAGCATTGACACATTCTTCTTTTACCAAAAAAATGGAAGAAAAAAATGAGCGATTAGAGTTTCTCGGTGATGCAGTAATTAATTTTTGTGTTGCCGAAGTATTGTATCATCAAATGCATAATAAAGATGAAGGCACGATGACCAAAGCGCGCGCATCTATTGTGAATAGAAAAAATTTGAATAAAGTAGGTGTAGATATTGGTATTCCAAAATATCTCAAACATAAACTTTTGCCAAAACAATTAGATGAAGCACCTGATATTATTGGTAATGCTTTCGAAGCGCTTATTGGTGCATATTATATCGATTATGGCATGAAAGAAATGGAAAAGCTTATTGCGACCTTACTGATGAAAGAATTTGATGCGCATAATTTTCATAAAACTATTACAGATAGTAAAAGTTATTTATTAGAATGGTCGCAAGCACAAAAAAAACACTTGCTATTTGAGCATAAATCTAGTGTAAATGAAAATGGTTTGTTTGAAGTTGCCTTACTTATCGAAGGTGAGGTAAGAGCAACAGCAATTGGTAAAAACAAGAAAGAAGCAGAACAATTAGCTTGCAAAAAAGCGATAGAATTATTGCAACTTGGCGCTTGATGACTTTGTGTTATTTCTTATCCTCATCTTCTTCTTTGTCTTTGTCTTCTTTCTTTTTTGTTTTGTCTAATAATTTTACTTTATCTCCATTTTTTAATTCTTTCACCAGCACATTATATGGACCTACGATAACGGTTTCTTTGCCTTGCAATCCGTTTGTTACTTCGATGTATGCATCATCTTGAATGCCAGTTTTAATATCTATTGCTTTTGCTATATTTTGTTGTTTAAGAAAAATAATTTCACGCGTATGACTCGAGCCATCATACACCGTATCTTTAGTGGTAACAGCTTGGATTGGAACCGCCAAAACACCTGTTTTTGTTTTAGTTTTGATGTCAACCGTTGCGGACATGCCTGGCAAAAATGGTTTTGGATTTTCTACTAATAAATCTTCGTAAGACGATTTTAATAGCCTGATTTTTACTAAGAAATTTGTCGATTGATCAGCGCTTACTAAAGCAGAACCAGCTCCTTTAGACGTGTTGGCAACTTGTGTAACAATGCCGATAAATTTTCTGTCTAAATAGGCATCGACTTCAATACTTGCCGTGTCGTTTAATTTTACCTTTGTGATTTCACCTTCACTCACATCTACGCGCACTTCCATATTGTCGAAGTTGGCAATGCGCATCATTTCTGTTCCTGTCATTTGTAAAGTACCTACCACTTTTTCGCCTTTTTTTACATTTAACAAGGAAACGATGCCGCTCATTGGCGCGTATATGCTTGTTTTATTTAGATTTGTTTTTGCTTCTTTTAAGGTTGCTTCTGTTGCTTTAATTGTAAATGTCGCTGCATCTGAATTGTGTTTTGCTGCGTCAACATCTGCCTTTGCGCTTTCTACCGCAGATTTTGAAGTTTTAAAACTCGATTCGGCACTTTCCAAATCTGCTTTCGACATTATTTTTTTACCGAATAATTCTTGTGCTCGTGTATAGGCTAATTGTGCGGCATCGTATTGTGCTTGTGCTTGTAACAATACGGCGTTGGCTTGTGCTATTCTTGCTTTGGCAGTAGATAATTGTGCTTTAGTATTGTCGAGCTGTGCAACGCTTTGTTCAACCATTGCTTGATAGCTTTCAGGTTTTATACGAGCTAATAGTTGTCCGCGCTGCACGCTATCGCCTTCTTTTACATACAATTCAATGATTTCGCCAGATACATCAGAACTTATTTTTACTTCTTCTTCTGGATATATTTTTCCGCTGGCTGTTACTGTTTGTATAATTGTACGCGTGCTTACGGCTTGCCATTCCACTTCTTTTGCTGCATTTGCTTTTCTGTTTTTTCCAATAAAATAGGCAGCTAACAATGCAATAAAGGTAATAATTCCAAGTATATATAGCAGTTTATTGTTTTTCATCTTCTTTTATTTTGATGCTATTGATATATGTTATAGTTCGATTTTTTTGCCTTGATAAAAATCTAGCAACTTAGTATTAAATAAATATTCGTATTTCGATTGTGTCAATTTAGATAAGGCGATGGCAACATTATTCTTAGCGGTGTTTACTTCTAATTGGCTGATGCTGCCAGCATGTAGTCTTTCCAATGCATAATCGTATGACTTTTGCGCAATCGTATAATTTTTATCAGCAGCAGTATAATTTTCGATGGCAGCTTGTGCTTTTATATGTGCTTGTTGTATCGAATTAAATAAATCTAAGCCTGCTTGCTTTTCACTTATCAATGCCATTTTATAATTCAATCGCGATTGCTTTACAGCGGTTTGCACTTGAAACTTATTGAAAATAGGCACGTTTAATGTTAGACCAAATGCATAACTTAAATTTTGATTCAGTTGCTTTTTATATGGATTTTTAGATTGAGTGGTAATTGTTTCTGGAATTAATACAGATTGGAATGTACCATCAACAATTGCGCCTGAAGGCACGAAATTGCCAGTAGTTGTTGTTTGATTGGTTTTATTTTGTGTTGTAAAAAAAGTATTTACATTGCTAATAAAATTTAAGGAAGGAAAATAATTACCTTTCGCAACATTGATTTGTTGTTGTGCACTTTGTGCTTTTAATTGCGCACTTTTTATTTCAGGTCGTAAACCTAATGCTGCTTCATAAATAGTATTTACATCAGCAATTGCATCTAGCGTTAGCAGCTCAGGTATCCTAGGTATTTCTACTTGTATAGATTGTTTAGGGTCAAGTTGTAATAACATTTTTAGGTTTAGATAGGCGATATCTAATTGATTTTTGATTTGTGAAATCGAGAGCGCTTCGTTAGTGAGTTGCGCTTCAATGTCTAAAATTGCATTTTCAGCAGCAGCACCTGATGCTATTAAAGTATTCATTCTATCGAATTGCTCTTTTGTTGTTTGGTGTTGTTGTGTTGCTTGTTCTTTTTGTTCATTGGCATTCATAATATTCAAAAATGCAGTAAGCAATTGAAGTTGAATATTGTTTTTCAATGTTTCTTGGTCAAGCTTTAATGCGCTTAATTCTAATTTACTTTTTTTTACTGTTGCAGGCGTTACCAAGTCTATAATTGGTTGTGATAGATTAACACCATAATCTTGATAATGCACAAGCTGACGTTCATAAGAACTATTAAAGAAGTTGAAGTTATTACCAATTCTTAAGTTGTAATTGACATCGGCATTTATCATTGGCGAATATCCCATTTTATTGCCTTTAACGGTCGCCTCACCTAATGCGATGTTTACATCAGCTTGCTGAAGTTGAAGATTGTTTTTTAATGCATAGTCAATGCATTTTTCCCAATTCCAAGTTTCTTGCGCTATACCATTTGCGTAAACAATGGCTATTCCAAACAATAAAAAAATACGCTTGTAACTAAATTTCATGCTAACGAAATATATTTTTGTCTATTAGTGGTAAATGTATGTAAAATATTACACGCTTACAACCAACATAAAAGTACAGCTAAAAGTTCTATCTTCAATTATTAAAAAGTAAGAATGTTGGATTTTGATACATTTTTTATGCGTGAGGCCTTGAAATTGGCAAATATTGCATTCGATGAAGATGAAGTGCCTGTTGGTGCAGTGGTAGTTTGTGGCGACAAAATAATTGGCAAAGGTTATAATCAAGTTGAAAAACTAAATGACCCAACGGCTCATGCTGAACTCTTGGCAATTACTGCTGCGTGTAATTTTTTAGGTAGTAAATATTTAGACAAATGCACACTTTATGTAACACTCGAGCCTTGTATGATGTGCACAGGTGCCTTGCGCGAATCGCAAATTAAGAAAGTCGTTTTTGCGGCAGCAGACACCTCGAATCGAAGTGCAGCGCCCAATTTATTTGAAGTAAAAAATGGAATTTTAGCGAATGAAGCAGCAGCATTATTAACTTCATTTTTTAAGAAAAAACGCAAGAAAATATAATAAATGAAGTTTAATTGTTGCTGTATGTTTTACTTCTTACATACACTACTTTTTCAACTTCTGCGACTACTTCATTTTCTTCATTTCTGACAGTAGTAGTAAAAGTGAAATCACCTTTGCCATTCGTGTCCACATATTGTTTGATGTTTGAAATTTCATCTTTATTAATTTCAAAAATAGCACTTACTGTTTTTAAACCAGGCTTTTTAAATTTAATGCAGGCAGCCTTGTCCCAAACGATGTAATTTTTCCCAAGATTTTCCATTAATATAAACATATAAAATGGATCTGTCATGCTATACAAGGAGCCACCAAAATGAGTGCCTACTGCATTTCTATTATACCAGCGCATTTTTAATTGCACTTCAATTTTGGTAAAATCTTCATTTACAGATTTTAGAGAAATACCAGCACCTAAAAATGGAGGATAGAAGTTGATTAGTTTTATGTTCTTTTTCAGCGAAATCATGATTAATTCCTATTTTATAGCTTAGAATCGTACGAATTTAGCTTTTGCCCATAACTTTTTTGCGCTATTCTATTTTATTATAGTTTAAACAATTATTTTAGCAGACAGAATTCCAATGAAAAAAGCAATTTCCGTAATATTTGTATTTTTTGCCGTTTCAGCACTTGCACAGCAGTTAAACTTTCCGTTGAATTATGAAATGCAAAACCGCTTAGAACGTTATATACAAAGTTCATCGCATTTTATTACTGCTGCGAAGCCTTATAATTTAGCTGAAGTTAAAGCAGCCATCGGTGATTCTGCTTTGCAGGAATTAGGTTATGTTACAGACTCCAGCAAACATGGTTTTAAATTTGGATTGCTAAAAGGAGATATGCTCTCTGTCGCTACCAAAAAGCATAAATTTTATTTCGCTGTTAATCCAGTTTTAGATATGCAAGTTGGCTACGATCCACTTGCCAAGAAATTACAATATACAGCAGGTTACGGAATTAAGTTTGATGCCAACTTAGGTAAAAAAGTCTCCTTGTCATTCACCTATCAAGGTGTTACAGAAAATTATTTACAGCAAGTCAGCAATTATGCAGCTATGTATGGTGTTTTGCCAGGCTATCGCAAAGCATCTTTTAAGGGCAACCGAATCAATTCGCAATTATTTTCAGGTTATTTTTCTTATTCGCCTAATAAATACTTTAACTTACAAGTTGGCAACGATAAAAATTTTTGGGGCGATGGTTACCGTTCCGTTTTCTTGAGCGATAATGCTTCGAATAGTCCATATCTAAAGCTTACAACAAATTTCTGGCGCATAAAATATGTATATCTCTTAAACGTGATGCGCTATGGACCCGTTGACGGTTTTAATGTGGAGCGAAATCCATCAAACTTTAGAACTAAATATGGTACATTCCATTTAATTTCCGTAGATGTCGCAAAATGGATGCAATTCACATTTTTTGAAGGTGTTACTTGGTTTCATAATGATTCCAATCGTATTAGAGGTATTGAGTTCAGCTATTTAATTCCAATTGCATTTATTCGCCCTGTAGAGTTTGCACTCGGTTCGCCAGATAACGTGGTGCTTGGTATTGGTATGAAGTTCAAAGCTTCACCCAAACAAATTTTTTATACTCAAATCATGTTAGATGATATGGACGTTGGTGCAGCACGAAAAGGAAAAGGATTTTACCGCACAAAAGTAGCTGCACAATTTGGTTATAAAGGCTATGATTTATTTAAAGTAAAACATCTCGATTTCCAAACAGAATTAAATATTGTGCGACCATTTGTGTATGCACACAAAGCACCTGAGCAAAGTTATACCAACTTCAACCAATCTCTGACACATCCAATGGGTGCCAACTTTTTAGAGTCGATTACTTTTTTAAATTTTTGGAAGAATCATTGGACTGCATCTGCAAAATTACAGTACGTTGTGCAAGGCTTAGACCCAGCGTTTGAACATGATGGCAGTAATATTTTTATTTCTGACTTTATGATAACGCCAAATTTAGGAACTGCATATGGCAATTATTTCTTGCAAGGTGTAAAAACAAGATTAGTGAACGTAGAAGCAAGAGGCGGTTATTTGATTAATCCTAAAATAAATCTATCTGTAGAAGCATTTGTAAACTATAGATATTTGAAAAATAAATTCCAAAGCCGCCAAAATTTATTCTTTGGTATCAGCTTGCGCACGAATATGTTTAATCGCTACACAGATTTTTAATTTTTTTCTAAAAATTTATTTTCAATTTTATGGAATTTGATACTGTCTTGTCTCTCAATAGGAGATGAGTACTGAATTATTTTATGGCATTGCACTTAGTCAGTTGAAAGGCATAGGCGATGCATATGCAAAAATATTGATTAGTTATGCAGGTAGCGCTGAGAATATATTTAAATTGTCCAAAACCAAATTGCAAAAAATTAATGGCATCGGTCCAAAATTAGCATCCATATTTAATGATACTTATGAAGCACAAAAAATAGCAGAGCGAGAGATGGCTTTTGTGGAAAAAAATAATATTGAAATCTTGTTTTATTACGATAAGCGTTATCCAAAACGATTACTACATTGCGCAGATGCACCTTTATATATTTTTAGTAAAGGAAATGTGGATTTTAATAAAGATAAATTTGTCAATATCATAGGCACACGCCATGCGACAGAATACGGTAAAGCAATAACTGAAAATTTGATAAATGTTTTGGCTCAGCATCAGGTGCATATTGTGAGTGGTCTGGCTTATGGTATTGATATTTGTGCCCATAAATCAGCTCTGAAGTACGATATACAAAATATTGCGGTATTGGCTCATGGTTTAGATATAATTTATCCAAACCAACACAAAAACATCGCAGAACGGCTTCAACAAAATGGCGCATTAGTAACAACATACCTCAGTGGCACTATTCCTGATAAAGGGAATTTTCCGAATAGAAATAGAATTGTCGCAGGCATGACAGACGCTACAATTGTTGTCGAATCAGCGGAAAGAGGTGGCGCATTAATTACTGCTGAAATTGCAAATTCTTATAATAGAGATGTCTTTGCTTATCCAGGAAAAATTACGGATACCTATTCCAAAGGTTGTCTTAAATTGATAAAACAATTAAAGGCGCAACTTGTAACAAATGCTGATGATATATTACAAAGTATGAATTGGATTGCCAATGATGATACAACAGCAAAACCAAGTCAGCAAACACAATTATTTTTAGAACTAAATGAGCAAGAACAAGCAATAGTAGATATGCTTAAAAATGCTGATAAATTACATATAGATGTGTTGAGTGCAAACCTGCCAATTACACTCGGAAAGCTTTCCAGTATTTTATTGCAATTAGAAATGCAAGGCATAATACAAAGTTTGCCTGGAAAGCAGTATAAACTTATTGTATAATCAAAATTGATTTTTTGTTTTTAGTATTGCGATTATCCTTACAAGCGATTACTTGTAAATTGGTATTTTTTAAGATTATAAATAAATGAGCGTTAATGCATTAATAAATTTACAAACATTAATAGGGAACATCAATAATCAAGTCTAAATTTGCATGTCAATTTATAGTATGCAACAGAGAAATTATAAGCGAGTAGAAAAAAATGCAGATGGTTCATTTGCCTATAAAACCATCGATATTGATTCCTATGATATTTTTGAAGAACCATTAGAAATTATTGTTACAGACATTAATTTCTTACCACAAATGGGAAATATATTGGATACATTAGGTTATGTGCCTGATACTGGATACTTCTTTCATCAATGCAAGGATATTATTTCAGTGCCAGAGAAACATATCAACAACAAAGGTCAAGGTAAATTTGCATTCCAAGCTTACTTTCATAATTTTCCTAATTCAGTTTTGTCTATTAATAAAGATGCTTTAGTAGTTATCGTTTTGCATCCACAAAAATTAGATGCAAATGGAAAACGAGAGTTTAATGTAGTCGGATACATACATGTAAACTTGATGGACGTATATCTTGAAGGCCAACGATATGATGCATATTATTACAATATGTTGCGTGTGAGTGAGCGTGTCGAAGAGAATAGAAAAGTGTATAGACGCAAGAAAATATTTACACTAATGTTTAGCATTATGCATAGCATAGTTGGTGTTGAAGAAAATATTGCGTTTACGTATGGTGCAATGGGAAAAGAAAACCAAGCGATAAATGAAGCATTAGAACTCAATACTAAATTGTATGAAAAACACTATGAAAAATGGGCTTTCACCAACAATACAAAAGTTAATAAGTTTTTTGGTAGTAAAGATGCTTTTAAAAAGTGCATAGATATTTCAGATGATGTAGAAAAGCTCAAACAATTTTACCATAAATTAAAAGCACAGAAAGAACATTATACTTTTTATCACTTAAAATCGGAAGAAGATTTTATAGATACTTTACAACGTATTTTTGCATATTCTACATCATCTCGCGTATATATGGTGCCAGATAGTAATGGCAATATGGATGCAGTATGCTTTGCTATCAATTGGGGCGAATATTTTGCATTCCAATTAGAAAATCCGCAAGGCTTGTTTAAAGCTGTTGCGAAGATGGAATTGACGGATAATATTTTGTATCCGATTATGATAACAGGCTCACCAGAAAATGTTGATGTATTGTTAAAAGGAATAGCATCACATTACAACAAGCATTATAAATGCAAGGTTACCAACTTGAACTCGTATGCTGGCGATCCGTATGCAAAAACTAAGAAAAGTGCATTGAATGATGAATATCTATTCTTAATTATTTGCAATGATGTAGAGAAATTAGAAGCAATGAAAAATCGTTCAAAAGGTACAGATGGCAACGTGAAGTTGTTTATAGATGTGCCATTACTGTAGTTTTTTTATATCACCATTTCAGGAATTTCTCCTTCTATAATTAGCTTGCCTAAGGTGGCCTTTTGAATGTCTTCTACGTTAACGCCTGGTGCACGTTCTATTAGCTTAAAACCGTCGGCCGTCACTTCGAGAAATGCCAATTCTGTTACTATTTTTTTCACACAAGCAATACCAGTCAGTGGCAGTGTGCATTTTGGTAATAGCTTACTTTCGCCAGCTTTATTGACGTGTTGCATGGCAACAATAATATTTTTTGCGGAAGCTACTAAGTCCATCGCGCCGCCCATTCCTTTTACCATTTTTCCAGGAATTTTCCAGTTTGCAATATCACCTGTTTCACTTACTTCCATTGCACCTAATACGGTAAGGTCAACATGCTCACCACGTATCATCGCAAAGCTAGTAGCCGAGTCGAAATAGACGCCACCAGGCATCATGGTTACTGTTTGTTTGCCAGCATTGATAACGTCTGCATCTTCTTCACCTTCAAATGGAAATGGACCCATGCCCAACATGCCATTTTCCGATTGAAATGTTACATGTATATTTTCAGGAACATAGTTTGCCACTAATGTAGGAATACCTATTCCGAGGTTGACATAAAAGCCATCTTGTAATTCTCTGGCGATGCGTTTTGCAATTCCATTTTTGTCGAGCATAGCTTATTTTTTATTTTTTGCGATTTGTTATTTTCTCAATTCTTTTTTCAAAATGCGCACCTTGGAAAATTCGTTTTATAAAAATGCCTGGTGTGTGTATTTGGTCTGGATCTCATTCGCCAGCTGGCACTAATTCTTCCACTTCTGCAATGGTAATTTTTCCTGCACCTGCCATTGGTAAATTAAAATTGCGTGTAGCTGCTTTATAAATCAAATTGCCATTTGTATCGCCTTTCCATGCTTTTATGATAGAGAAATCAGCATGAAAACGTTTTTCCATGATGTACATTTTGCCATCAAACTCACGTACTTCCTTGCCTTCTGCAACCTCTGTACCATAGCCTGCTGGTGTGAAAAATGCAGGAATACCAGCAGCTGTAGCCCGACAGCGCTCTGCTAATGTTCCTTGAGGAATTAGCTCTACTTCTAATTCACCACTCAATAATTGTCGTTCAAATTCAGCATTTTCACCAACATATGAAGCAATCATTTTTTTTATCTGATGATTTTTTAATAGCAAGCCTAATCCAAAATCATCAACGCCAGCATTATTAGATATGCAGGTCAAACCACTCACTCCTTTTTTCACTAATGCAGCAATGCTGTTTTCTGGAATACCACATAAGCCAAAACCACCTAAGATAATGGTCATATTGTCGCCTACATCATATAGCGCTTCTGTAGCATTTTGAAATATTTTACTCATACATAAAAATTGTAGTATTAAATTGACATCTTAAATGTAATCAATTTATTTTTTATTTAGTTTTTGGACAGTCTTATTTGGAAAATAGATTTGCTTTTTCAATTCATCACTAGTAAATAATTCTGGATGTACATGCTTGTCTGTATTTCTATCTTCTTGGTTTTTACAAAATTCTGTTGCCAACTCAGAAAATTTTTGCTGTAAAGCATTTAAACTCCATTGTCCAAACACGTTGTGTCCAGCTTCATACAATTGCAATTGGTATTCTTCATTGGTGGTAATGTAGCCATTGTATTCATTAGAGTATGGCGCTAAGATGACAAAATCAATTCCTTTGCTTTGCAATGCATCTGCTAATGTTTTCTTTAATCGCCAGCTGGCAACTGTTGTTATTTCAAAAGGAAAACCACAGATTCCTATATTTCCAATTTTTAAAATTTGCAATGTCAAAACTTGAGGAGCCCAAGGATTGTTGGAAGAAAATCCACCTTGTTTTGCCATCTTTTTGATATTTAAAATTGTTTCGTCAACAAATCCAGGCAATGGCAATTTATCAGCATCAAAATTACCTAAAAATTTACGTTCGCCACTTGCTACACCAATATCTTTAACAGATTGCGCTTTGTTTTTTCTAGCGATAAATTGAGCATATTCGCCACCTATTTTGTGAGCATCTTTAATTTCTTTTTTGCGCGTTCTTTTCGCAACAACTCTAGCTATTTTTCCTAAAAATTGTGGTAATCCTGGCCCGTCCATGATCGAGCCTTCTAAGAAAGCAACGCCCATACACGAAGGACTTGTAACGCAATCTTGTTTTCCATTTGTAAATGTTGAGTCTATTTGAATATTGCTAAAATCTACATACATTGAAATATAATCAATGCTGTCTTGCTTAATTGTTTCTAATGCGTTATGTGTAATTTCTTTTGCTTTTTCAAATTGCAAATTGCCGTTAAACTTAGCGCTTTTTAAATCATCTTCGAAATATCCTTCCCATTTACCACGTGTTGCAGGTAAGTTATTATTGTATTTTACACGTGCAGAAACATCACCACATGCACCTTGCGCAAATGCTGCTACATAATTTTTGTTTTCTTTTTTCATGCTATCTTCTAAATAGCTGGCAGCAAATCCTTTATTGTCAGAACATAACTTATAATAGTTATTTGGTAAGTTTGATGTATGTACCGCAAACCAATTGACACTGCCTAATGCTTGTCCGTGTTCACTTATAAAATGCAATAAGGTCATTTCTCTATCCACTGCTAAATGTCTATTTTCTTGTGTTAGTTTTGTCACTTCAGGATTTGCATTATACGCATCAATAACACGATTAAAACTTACAGGAATATCTGGTGAGAATGCACTCTTACCAATTTGAATAGAGGCTTTTTGTTTGTTGTTTTCTGCTTCAATAATAGACTGCACTATGCCATTTACTATTTTGTCATATACACCTTGATGAAAACCTGGAGTAGATAAATTATAAATTACATGATGCGAAAATCCGCTTGGTCCGCAATGCGTATGTTGTGCAGACAATAATAAATTACTTGTATTGTATTGTAGTGCTGGATGCTCTTTAGTAAGCAAATTAAGAACGCCTTGCTTTAATGAAGGTGTGATAAATCCCAGCTCACAATTCACAAAACACACTTTTTGACTTTTGTCAGTTTGCTCAAAAACAAAGGCACGTGCATACATTGGCGTTTCAATATCAAGCATAATGTGTTGCGGAAGGCCATAACCAAGCATGCCTATGCCTTTAAAAAATGCAGTAATATCTCCTTTTCCTGTACCAATGAATAACATTTTTGTAAATTTACAGCAAAATACAAATTCGTACGCAAATATTATAATGATAGTTGTAAGATTAAATGGTGGATTGGGCAACCAACTTTTTCAATATGCTACAGGCAGACATGTAGCGCATTTGAATAAAACAGAGCTGTATATCGATACTAGCGCATTCTCAGATAATACAGTTGATTCGAAATGGAAATATGAATTGCCAGCCTTTCATATCAATGCGACACTTGCTAATGAGGAGTTATTGAAACATTTTAAATTAAATGATTTCTCAACTTCAGGAATCATGTTGACTAAACTTTTGTCGTTTGGGAAATATGGCAAGTACAAATTTAATGAATATGGATTTGATAGTAATGTTTTAGAATTGAGAGGAAATTATTATTTGAAAGGATTTTTCCAATCAGAGAAATTTTTCAAGAATATTGCAGAATCTTTAAAAGAAGAATTAGTCATCAAAGAGAATTTTCTTCCTCAAAAAACAGATTTATTGCAAGATATTTCAAATAAAAATTCTGTTTCTATCCATATTCGTCGCGGTGATTATATTCGTAATTTATCTGCTATGGATACGCATGGTTTGTGTTCGAAAGATTATTACACAAAAGCCATTGAATTTATAAAACGCGAATTAGGCAATGATTTACATTTCTATTTATTTACAGATGATGAAGAATGGATACATCGCGAGATGCATTGGGATATTGATTGCACACTATTGTCAGGAAATTCTACGATTGAAGACTTTTATCTAATGAGTCAATGCAAACACAATATTATTGCGAATAGCACATTTAGCTGGTGGGCAGCTTGGTTGAATAAAAATCCTAATAAAAAAATAATTATACCTAAGCATTGGCGTACAAATGTAAAAACGGAAGACATTTATTTGAATCCGCCAAAATGGTTTATTAAATAGTATCTGTAGAACCAATATTTGAAAAAAATTATACAACATATAAAGCAATTGCAGTTTTATAATACACTAAGACATGGCTCGGTGTATATGTTGTCTTTTGTGGTGGTGCAAGCAGTAATGGTGTTGTCGATACCTATTTTTACTAAACTACTGACACCAGCAGATTTTGGTATTTATGAAGTGTATAATAACACTGTTCGATTTTTAGCGGTGATTATTTCTGTTAATTTATACACTGGTTTTTATCGTTTTTATTTCGAAGAAAACATCAGTAAAAATGCGCTCATGCAATTTTTACTACGTACAGCGCTCTTGTCTTTTATTATTGGCTTGGCAGTATTGTTGTTATTACAATCACAAGTTTTGAAAATAACGGGCTTGCCTTCAAATTTGTTTTGGTGGATTCCAATTGGTATTTTTTCCACTATAATTTTCAATTTTTTTGCTACATATAATAATGCACAGCAATATAGCACAAGAGCAGGTATATGGCAATTAGTTTCACAAATAGGTAGAGTACTGCTCGCCATTATTTTTGTTATTTATATTAGTAGAGATTATTATGGAAGAATTGCTGGTGAAAATATTTTATTGCTCATAGCATCATTGCTGATTATTATTATTTACTTCCGGAATTATATTGGCTTAAAAGAACAATTGCCTGCAAAAAAAGAAATATTAATATATGCTGCAGGCTTTATTCCCATTGGGCTCAGCAGTTATATTGTTAGTTATGTTGATTTAGTACTTATCAATAATATGCAAGGCAGCACAGCATCTGGCGTATATAGTTATGCCTATAAATTTGCTGTCATATATTCTGGATTTTCTCAAGCATTTGTAACTGCCAATCGCCCTAATTTATTTAATTTATTAAATGAAAATAAATCAGAAGAAGTCATCACACAAATGCGTAGTATGTTTAAATTAATAACGGTATTATCAGTCGTTTTTATACTATTTGCTGGAGATGCTGGAAGGATTTTATCCTTAAAGCCTGAATTCGAACATGCATTACATTTATTGCCAGTGCTTGTTTTAGCTTATGTCTTTTCTGATATGGCTGAAGTCTATAATTTCTTCTTACACTACTCTAAAAAAGTAAAATTATTTTATGTTAGTTTTATAACAACAGCTGTAATCAATTTTACTTTAAACTATTATTTGATTCCAATATATGGCTATGAAGTTGCAGCTTACACAACATTGTTTTCTTTTATGGTCTTATTTGCAACGACCTATTTAGTGTGCAAATTTTATACACAATTGAGTGTGCCACGTTGGACAGTTTTTTTAGAAAGTATTATTTTGATTGCTGCTATGGCACTAATATCATTTGTGCTTCCCGAGTTTATTCAACAATTATATTTATTAATTGCTACAAAAATTATTCTATTCCTAATTTTAGTAATTTATGTTTTTTACGATAAAATAATTCAAGTTAAATCATTACTAAAACCATAAACCATACTGTTGAATTATATTTGACAACATCATTAATACAATGAAGAAAATTAATCAACTATTTGCATTGTCATTTTCCTATATCGTTTTATTGGTACTAATTCCAATTAGAAAAAAATGTGCGATCACTTGTGCCGGAAAAACAGACGGAATGGGCGCACAAGTGCAAGCAATTTATTCAGCCATGTTGTATTCAAATGCAGTAGGTGTTAAGTATTGCCATACACCAATATATTCAGTAGAACATAATTATAATAATACAGATAATTTTAACACTCAAGTAGAAGATTTCTTTTCACTTTCTTTAGGCGAACAAAATGCAGATGAATTTTATACATCGAGCACAACAATTTATTTAGATAATTTTTCATGGCGAACCATAGTTGATACAGCGAAATATTTATTAGGAATTGGAAACTCATTTTTATTTGTTAAATCTCATTTTCATAATTATGCAAATCTGCATACACACCAATTTACTGATATTAAAGCAAGAC
>JADKZZ010000176.1 GCA_020848475.1 Chitinophagales bacterium
ATGCTTTTAATATTCCTTTATTAGTGTTGGTTGATGTACCTGGATTTTTGCCTGGCACAGACCAAGAATGGCATGGCATTATTACCAATGGAGCAAAATTATTATATGCATTAAGCGAAGCGACAGTGCCAAAAGTTACTGTCATTACACGCAAAGCGTATGGTGGCGCGTATGATGTAATGAATTCTAAGCATATTGGTGCAGACATGAATTTTGCATGGCCTACAGCTGAAATTGCCGTTATGGGACCAAAAGGAGCAGCAGAAATTATTTTTAAAAATGAGATTAAACAAGCTGAAAATCCTACACAGAAACTGCAAGAAAAAGTAGATGAATATACAGACACATTCGCTAATCCATACAAGGCGGCAGCACGTGGTTTTATTGATGAAGTCATCAAACCAGAAGAGACAAGAATAAAACTTATTAAAGCCTTCCAAATGTTAGAAAATAAAGTAGTCAATTCTCCTAAGAAAAAACATGGCAATATTCCATTGTAATGGATTGATATTTTGTACTTATTGTGTATATTTGGTGAAAATCCACCAATGAAAAAATTATTCTATTTACTAAGCTTGCCTATAATATTTATTACGGCGTGCATTCCTACGGGAAATATTCCAACGTATCCGGCTTATGATCCATCGACAATTTTAAATAAAATTGTGATTAGTTCTTGCTGTTACTCAGGCGGAAATCTTTCAATTTTTAGAAATATGCAAGCCAAAGATGCTGATTTGTATATTGCTATGGGCGATAACATGTATGCTGATAACATCATCAGCAATCCTGATTATCCCAATTGGATTCAATCTCAGTATAACTTATTAAGCAATAATATGGATTATTCTAATTTTAGAAAATCTATACAAAGCATTGCTACTTGGGACGATCACGATTATGGTTTGAATAATGCTGGAAAAGAATTTCCTTACAAATTGCAATCTAAAGAAAAGTTCATGAGTTTTTGGCAAATCCAATCTACGCATGACATTCGCACACATGATGGTGTTTATACATCCTACTTATATGGCGATGCAGCTCATCGAGTGCAAGTAATCATGTTAGACTGTAGAAATTTCTTAGATGTGTTAAGCGGCGAACCTATTGAGCCAACAACAGACACTTCTAAAACTATCTTAGGAGCGACGCAATGGGCTTGGTTCATACAGCAATTGCAAACGCCAGCTAAGATTAGAATTATCGTTTCAAGTACACAATTTGCAACAGGCCATAATGGTTGGGAAACTTGGGCAAATTTCCCACATGAAATGGAAAAATTCTATCAAGCCTTGAGAGATGCTAATGCTGAAGGCGCATTTGTGGTAAGTGGTGATGTGCACTACGCTGAATACAGTAAACGCACACCAGCCAACTTATATCCAATCTACGATTTTACATCAAGTGGCCTCACACATACAGAATATAATCCATCAAATAATCCATATAGAATTGGTGATGCTTATAGACAATATAATTTTGGTGTAGTTAATATCGATTGGAATGCGTCTCCAGTGAATATTACATTAGAAACATGTGCATTTAATGGCACCGTTGCGAAGCAAATAAGCATTCCTTTAGACGAATTAAAATTCTAAATTTTTCAAAATCTATTGAACATATCAGCAGGAATTCGTTCCTGCTTTTTTTATTAATAGTGTTTATCACATGAATTCAACAAACTTTATTTTTATCCACTTTTGGATTATACCTTATTCATTTTATACGATTTTAATAGTATTTAATAATACGGATTGGCACACAGTATTTAATAATTACAATGATATTTCATTTTATTTAGATTAATTGTAACTTTGTGAACCATGTTTATTTTCATATATAGTTTTTAAGTATGGTTTGTATATATTTTTAAATTTTTTAATTACATCGTATGAAATATGCTATTGATAAAAAAGCAGAAGAATTTTTATTTAAATATCTGAACAATGCTTCACCAACAGGATTTGAAGCTGAAGGTCAAAAGATTTGGTTAGACTATCTCAAACCATATATTGACGAATATCACGTAGACCATTATGGAACAGTGTATGGCGTTATTAATCCTGAAGCCGAATTTAAAGTGGTTATAGAAGCACATGCTGATGAAATATCATGGTTTGTTAGTTATATTGGCGATGATGGAATGATTAATGTTATTCGTAACGGTGGCTCAGACCACATGATTGCACCATCAATGCGCGTTAATTTGCATACTAAAAAAGGTATAGTCAAAGGAATTTTTGGCTGGCCAGCGATTCACCTACGTGATTTAGCAAAAGATACTTCACCTTCAATAAAAAACATTACTATCGACGTTGGTGCTAAAGACAAAAAAGAAGTAGAAAGCATGGGCATACATGTAGGTACCGTTGTTACGTATGAAGATGAATTGATGATTTTAAATAAAAAATTCTATACAGGACGAGCATTAGATAACCGATTAGGTGGTTTTATGATTGCTCAGGTGGCACGCTTAGTTAAAGAGTCGAAAACGAAATTGCCATTTGGCTTATACATCTGTAATTCTGTACAAGAAGAAGTCGGTCTACGTGGTGCAGAAATGATTGTCAATAAAATAAAACCAAATATTGCCATCATTACTGATGTATGTCACGATACAACTACACCAATGATAGACAAAAAAGTACATGGTGATTTTAAATGTGGCAAAGGACCCGTTATTACTTATGCGCCAGCTGTACATAACATCATTCGTGAGTTAATTATCGATACAGCTGAGAAAGAAAAAATTCCTTTCCAAAGAGATGCTGCAAGTAGAGTTACCGGAACCGATACCGATGCATTTGCCTATAATGGTGGTGGCGTTCCTAGTGCATTGATTTCATTGGCTTTGAAATATATGCACACTACGGTTGAAACAGTTGCAAAAACAGACGTTGAAGATGTTATCAAATTAATTTTTGAATCCTTAAAAAAGATAAATCCAAAAATGAGATTGAAGTATTTAAGTTAAAAAAATTGATTGCAATAAAATAAATTGTATATTCAAATCCGTGTAGTCTTTGCCTACACGGATTTTTTTATGCTACGCATCATCAGATTATTAATAGAAACAAACTTATTTATTGCCATTGCTGCCGCTTGCTTTATGTGGGCAAATGTAATTTTTCTTGATTTACACGTTGCATCATTATATATTTTGTCTGTGCAAATTTTCTTTTCTACTTGGTTTGTATATCAAATCAGCCGTTGGATTTATTTCAAAAAAGGAGAGTATTCTAACAAAGACGAATTAGTGGCACAGTGGTTTGAAAAATATCCAAACTTTAATAAGTTTACGATTTATGGTGCTGGTTTCTCTACTGTAATTTTTACACTCTTTCTTCGATTGGAAACAATAATTGTACTAGGTGTTATTGGAGCAATTTCAGTTTTATATCCTGTCCAAATTCTTAAACCATTTGGTATAACTACGCGTTTACGCGACTTTCCATTTGTCAAAATATTTTTGATTGCATTTGTTTGGAGTGCCACTTCTGTTATCTTACCATATACAGAATCAAAAGAATACGTGTCGACAGATAAAGTACAGGTTTTATTAATGTTTGTGATACAATTTATCTATATTCTCTTTATCACATTACCTTTTGATATCAATGATGCAGAGTCTGATAAGTCATCTGACATGAAAACTATTCCATCGGTTTTTGGTATTACAATATCTAAATGGATAGCTTTCTTTCTTGGTTTAATCTATCTGATTGCTATCGTTTTTATGTATATGCTCATGAATTGGAATCATCTTCCCAATAAATATTTATCTGAAATCTCCATCATTTCTATCATTACTATGATTGTAGCTTTACAAATCTTTACTTTCCTTAAATCAGATAAAGTTTCTAAATTTTGGATTAAAATGGTGTATGATGGTAGTATGATTCTTTATTTCCTTTTAATTTATCTACTTAACATTAGGTAGCTTAGGTATTTTGTTTGGTATTTTGTTTATTTAGACTAAATATAATTAAGAATGCTGTAATATTGCACTTAATTTTAAAAAGCTAAATAAAATGAAACAATTTAATGTCCTAATCGCACTTTTCTTGCTACAGTCAGTAGCATTGGCATCACCAACAGATGTATCAAAATTTGAAAAAGACAAACAAAGTATCAAAAATCTTTGTGGCTGTTTTGAAGTTGATTTTAAATATAAAGAAACATTCGCGACAGCAAAAGATTACAAGTTAAAAGATAAATATGTCAACGAGGCCTTAGAATGGGTTTCTTACGAACCGCAAGAAAATGGTTCTATCATGATGCAGCATATTTTAATTATCGATGAATCTTCTATTATCAAGCACTGGAGAGAAAATTGGAGTTTTGAGAATAATGAAATTTATAAATATAATAAAGATTATCATTGGAGCGCAATCACATTACCCGCTGAAAATGTAAAAGGTACTTGGACGCAAAAAGTGTATGAAGTTGACGACAGACCACAATACGATGGCGTTGCAACATTCAACTATTTTGACAATACAACATTATGGCAATCCAAAATTGATGCGCCATTACCACGAAGAGAATATTCTACACGCACTGATTATAATGTATTAAATCGATACAATCGTTTGTATATCTCTGATTCTGGCTATTTACATGAACAAGATAATCAAAAAATTGCTCGCCATGATAATACAAAAGATACGCTTATTGCAGAAGAAAAAGGTTATAACGTGTATCGTAAAGTAGAAGACAGCAAATGCAAAGCTGGTATAGACTGGTGGGAAAAAAACAAAATTTATTGGCTTGATGTTCGCACGGTTTGGAAATCTCTATTAAAAGATAGAAATGAAGTAAAAGTGAATAGAGTAGTTGAAGGAAAAACATTACATGATAAGCTTTTTGCATTGAACTTAGAATTGTTGAAAGAGAAAAAATACAATTCAGAGAAAGCAAAAGTTGCCATTCAAAAAGCAATAAACGAACACTTGGTTTCAAAAAAATAATAAATGTCTAAGCTATTAACCTTACTTCTTTTTTGTGCAGTGGCTGCCGTTTCAAACGCGCAGGAATTGGATACTGTAATTAATGAAAATGTCAATAATAACATTGAAGAAATTGTAGTCACTGCCACTAAAACGGAAACTAAAATACAGAATACTACTGTTCCGATGAGCGTCATTGCGAGCAAGTATATCAAAGCATCAGGCACCATAAAACTTGGCGATTTATTGCAAGAACAATCAGGTTTGCAACTGTCGAATTTTTTAGGAACTGGTGTGCAATTGCAAGGTTTATCAGCAGAATACACATTAATACTTATTAACGGCGAACCAATAATCGGCAAAAATGCAGGTGTTGTTGATTTATCGAGAATTGTGGTCAATAATATTAAACGTGTTGAAATAGTAAAAGGCCCTGTTTCTTGCTTATATGGAAGTGATGCAATTGGTGGTGTTATCAATATCATTACAGAAGACGTAGGAAAACTTAAAAATGCTGTTGATTTATCTGTTCAATATAAATCTCCTGCCATACTTACGACTTCATTATTTTCATCTTTTTCTAAAAAGAAAGTGAGCTTTGAAAATTCAGTCGTACACAATTATTCAAATGGCTTTCACACGAATAAAGAAACGATATTTAAAGAAGGCGCACCGCACAACGATTTTACTTTTAGCAATAAGTTGACTGTACGCGCCAACGAACGCATACAAGCCGGAATTGGCCTAAAATACTATTATTCTAAACTGCGCAATCAAGATAATTACCTTAATAAATCTGATTCTATGATTGTTGCCAAGCAAGAAGATAAAATCAATGAATTCAACTTTTCACCTTTCTTTAAGTTTGTCAAAAATAGTATTGTACTCAACATAAAAAACTTCAATTCGTACTATACGAGTGCAAGTAATTTTTCTGGTTTTGATTTGAATGATGAATTGTATGATGATAGTTTTAAACAATTGCTTAGCAAGTTAGAAGTACAATTTGATTATACAAAGAAAGGTCATTTATTTACAGCCGGAACAGGTGGATTTTACAATCTTGTTTTGTCGAATAGAAATACTAAAAAAATACATCAACATCAAGAGTTTTTGTTTTTCCAATATCAATATGATTGGAAGTCTAAAATCATTTTTAATGTCGGAAATCGAATTGACTTTCCAAGTGATTATGCCATACAATGGTTGTCGCCAAAGGCTTCTGCGCGCTTTAACGTTAATAAATATTTTGCCATTAAAATTTCAGCTGGCAGAGGCTATAAAGCTCCAGACGTACGTCAGCAATATTTAAATTTCACCAATGCCTTAGTTGGCTATTCAATTTATGGTGCACATATTGCCGCCGAAAAATTAAGCGAATTAGAGGAATTAGGACAAATCCATTCCTATTCAATTCCAATTTCAGAAATAAAAAATTTAAGTCCAGAAAAATCATGGTCTGCAAATGCAGAAATTGAGATAAAGCCTATTCCTGATAAGTTGACCATCTCAGCTAATTATTTCCGCAATCAAATTGACAATATGATAGAGGCAATTCCTACCGCCATCAAAACGAATAATGCGCTTATTTACACATACTACAACTTGAATAAAGTATATACTCAAGGTGTTGATGCTGTCGTAAACTATCAAATAATAAAAGGACTTTCACTCAATGTAGGTTATAGTTTTATTGATGCGAAAGATGAAGGCATTTTGAAAAAATTAAAAGATGGCAAAATTTTCAGACGTGATCCGGAAACCTTAGAAACCGTACGTGTTACTAAAAAAGAATATGGCGGTTTGTTTGATAGAAGTAAGCATTCTTTCACCTGCAAAGTGTATTATGAAAATACAAAACATGCATTCTCTACTTATCTACGTATTATTTACAGAGGCAAATATGGTTGGAATGATAATAATGGAAACCAAATTTTAGATGTCGCTTCAGAATATGCCAAAGCTTATACCTTAATGAATTTCTCTTTTACGAAATCTTTTAAAAATAAATACCATGTCATGGTCGGCATCGATAATATGCTGAATACAAAACGTCCAATACATGTACCTTCTATGAATGGCATTACGGCTGTTGTAGGGCTAACTATTAATTTTTTAAACACTAAATAAATTATCACAACATGAAATAACATTATTTTATTTTTTTGCTGAGTTTTATTGCACTTTATAGTTGCACAGAAGAAACGAAAAACCCTGTCAAACCACCATTAACAGCTGTTATCGAACAAGATATTAATGCTTCGCATGCAAACTATCAATATTATAGTTTTGCCACAGGCGATACACTTCCATTTGCTGATTCATCTACTGCAAATTGGGACATCGCATTTAAAGGTACTTCTGTAATTGTAAATGGTGGCACAGGAAAAGCTGGCGTTGGTGGTGTAATAATAATGGATACTTTATTCTCTGAAGTAACAGAAGCACCAACAGCGGGCTATGTGCAAGAAAGTGCAAGCGCAGCTATACCAACAGGAAGCAACAATGGTTGGTATAATTATGCTGGTCCGCCTAACCATACTATAACACCATTAGCAGGAAAAGTATTTGTTATAAAAACAGGTGCTGGTAAATATGCGAAAATGGAATTTATCAGCTATTACAAAGGCGCACCAGCTACGCCGAATGGCTTGTTGGATATCTCTAAATATTATACTATTCGTTTTGTCTATCAAGCAGACGGTAGCACATCATTGAAATAAGCTAACTTTTATTTCACAATATAAGAGAGACGTTGCATGCGTCTCTTTTTTTATATTAGCATAATAAAGATGTCAGCATTAGGATTAATAGAAACGATGAAAGTAGTAAACGGCAGGCCTATTTTTAAAAACCTGCATATAAGTCGTTTGGCTGCTGGCTTAAAATCAATCAATGTTTCTATTAATGAATATCAGTTAGAAGATAGAATTTTGAGACTATTAAAATATGAATGTGTCGATAATGGTTTGAAAAATTTTAGGCTACGAATTGAAGTACATAAAAACAGAACACATGAATACATGCCTGATATTGCAGCTTTGAAATGGAATTGCACCTTGCGTCCTTTAGAGTCTGTAAAATATACTTGGAATACAGATAAATTTATACTCACCGTATTGCCAAAGCATAAAAAAATGATAGATGCTTTTAAAAATCTTAAACATACAGATAGAGCCATTTATAATGAGGCATTACAATATGCTCGTGAGAACGATTGTAATGATGCATTGGTATTAAATGAAAATGGAACAATAGCTGATGCTTCTATTTATAATGTATTTATGGTAAAAGATGGTATTGTCTATACGCCACCATTAGCAGATGCACCAGTTGCAGGTGTTTTGCGCGAATTATTACTCACGCGTTTAGATACGATTACTATTCAAGAAAAATCTATCACCATCCAAGACTTATATGCTGCTGATGAACTCTTTTTGACAAATGCATTACGTGGCATTCGTGCTGTTGATGAATTTGATGGTACAACTTACAAATCAACTATCACCAAACAGGTTTTTACAGCATTTCAGCAAGTCGTCAGCGATCACTTTGGCGAACATTTGGTGTAGCTTAAAAGGGATTTCTACTTGCGTTAAAATATACGGTTGGTATGACACCGTTCAATAATGAAAGTCATTCCCACGAAAGTGGGAATCTCAAAGTAAATGTTTTATGAAAAAAATGAGATTCCCTTTTGCAAGGGAATGACATTGAGCTATTATAATAAAAATGGTCGGTGTGGACACAGACCATTAGAGAAATCTTTTTTTTATTGTGTTGTTGGTTACAAACCAACAACGGCATAGGGTTGGTATGACACCGTTCAATAGTGAAAGTCATTCCCACGAAAGTGGGAATCCCAAAGTAAATGTTATATGTTAAAATGAGATTCCCTCTTGCGAGGGAATGACATTGAGCTATTATAATAAAAATGGTCGGTGAGGACACCGACGATTAGAGAAATCTTTTTTTTATTGTGTTGTTGGTTACAAACCAACAACGGCATAGGTTGAAATATACGGTTGGTATGACACCGTCAATAATGAAAGTCATTCCCACGAAAGTGGGAATCCCAAAGTAAATGTTATATGATAAAATGAGATTCCCTTTTGCAAGGGAATGACATTGAGCTATTATAATAAAAATGGTCGGTGAGGACACA
>JADKZZ010000177.1 GCA_020848475.1 Chitinophagales bacterium
AAAACATAGGCATTCCAAAGATGTTCGTAATAGTTTGAATTATTTTTATTCAACTGAGTAATACATACATTGTAAAAAATATTCACTATTGTTTTTAATTCTTCTGTGTCTATCTCTGACACGACAGTTTGTAGCACATTCCAAAATCGAATATAATCCTCTTCGCTTTCTGACAAGAGCAATGTATAACAATTTTGATATTGCAAAAACAAAACACTACTATTGGGCAAATGCTGTAAATCATCGTGTAAATTGATATAAGAAACACACTTTAATTTCAATTGCTCTGTCTCGTAATACGTATGCAGATATGTGCTTAAATCTGTATAATTGCTTTTTCGCAAATTGCTTTTTAATTCATGGTTGACAGATAAATGTTCGAAACGATACTTGTAATAAAATGTATTGCTATCTATCTTATTTGTTGTTATAGTTTCTTTTGCCGTTTGAATTTGTTGGTTGAAATATTTGTCGAGTTGTTGTTTTTGATAATAGTTTGCCAATAATAAATTTTGTAAATGATTATCACTTTCTACACCATATTTGATAATTAAACTTTCACAATGTTTAACGCCGTCGTTTAAAATCTTTTGTAGTTTTTTTTCATCAATCGTATTTTTAAAAACTATTTTCAAAATATAATCTCTGCTAATGACATCATCATTCATCTTCCCTTTTATAAAATCATTTAGATGTTTACATAATGTAATAAGTTGTTCATCATCATTTTTTTCAATCATCAATGAGAGCTCTTGAATTTGTTTTTTAGTAAAGGAAGTAAACAATTCAAAAAACTTAGATTTTTTCATAACAATTGACTTTTTGCAAAAGAATACATAATTTCGGAAAAATTAAATTACAATTTAAATATGAAAATATGAAAATCAAATCTCTACTACTAATTAGCACATTTATTTTTTTACACTTGAGTTGTAGCAAAGATGAGGCTTTAAACAAGTTCAAATTCACTTCTATACGCGGCGTAAAAACAGGCTCGACTGCTGTCGTAAATTTTGTATGGTCAGATGCTCAAAACACAGAATGGAATGTTGAAGTAAAAAATCCTGATGGCACCACGCGAACTGTATTTACTACGGCTGGAACAGAAGGCGTAATCAATAATCTCGGGCTCGATACAACCTATGTTTTTGGAGTTACTGGCGGAACAAAAACTTCTCAAAACGGTAGCTTCAATGCACGCATTGGCACCACAGGTGATGTGCTTATTCATGATGTAAAACCATAATTAATGGCAATATATTTTTCAAAAAGCATTCAATTTTGAATGCTTTTTTTTATTTATTTTTTTCAGGCATTAATGTTAAAGCAAATTTTTGGTAACACAATTAACTCATTAAATATCAATATCTTACATCGTTTTTATTTAAAATGTTATCTTAAAAAGTAGCATTATTCTTCCGATTAGCGCAGCATATTTGTAATTTTTTTTAGCGTATTTCTATCTCAATTTTACATCATCAAACACACAACAAGGAATGATGTAAGTAATCCTTTTTTAAAAAACTTACCGCCGAAACCGAAAAGCGATATTGAGTAGGAAATAAACTTAAAAAATTAAATAAAATGAAAACACTATTAAAAAAACAAATCGGAAAAATCAGTATTATGGCATTAATCGTATTAAGCTGTATGAGCTGTAAAAAAGAAAACATTAAACATCCAACACCAAATGCAGGCAGCTATAACATAAGCGAAAACGCAGCAGCAGGAATTGCAGATCTTATGTCACAAGCAGAAATTCTTCAACTTTTTGAACCAATTATTCCTGGCGAATACACGTTTGAAAGCGGTGAAATAAAAGTAGAAGATGGTCAAGCATGCTTAGTATTAAGAACAAGAGGCAAAGCAACTTTGACAGAATTTACGATTAGATGTGATTTAGTAAATCCAGAGAACGAAGGTGGTTTAACATTAGCATCTGGCGAATATACATTGTCTTCCAGTGATGCTTCAAGCTCGCCATCTACACATCCAATTCCATCACTTGCCAGCAAGAAAAAAACATACGTTGGCCATGTAACGCTTTTGAAATAATAAAAATAAATCCAAATCTTCATCTTTAAAACAATTACAATGAAAACACAATTTAAATTCCGATTAATCATCTTAGCTTTTGCCACTATTTCCGCATTTAGCATTGGTTGCACGCCAACTGGTCCCAGCTTGCCATTGCCTTGCAGCACTGTCAATACCTTATTCCAACAAATCTATACGAATGTGGTGGCCATTCCTGGCGACACAAACACCGTAACAATGGACACAGAAGTGCATGGTTATGATTTTACGGTGTCTGCTAATAAGAGGATTTGCAAAATAGGCTATCAAAGTCAGCCTGCTGTTGCTTCACAGCTATACAAAATAGAAATAATCGACAACACGACAAGCACTACTTTGTTTAGTCAAAATGCGACATTCAGCGCCACAACTACCAGCTATATTTCTGTTCCAAACATTGCTGTTGTGCCAGGACACAACTACACGATTCAGAGAACATTGACCAACTGGCTCGGCAATATCGGCAATACGGTTGGCAGATTAGTGAGAGAAGTGAATGGCGGAAGTATTCCATTTCCACACACTGTTGGTGTGATGACCATTACAGGTGCTCGTTTTCACCAAACTAGCAATCCATCTGTTGTTTCTACATTTGGCATACCTTATATTGACATTGCTTTTCAATAAATTTTTGACAATAAAAAAACATCGAAGCTACAATTCAGCTTCGATGTTTTCATATTATTATTGAAACCTAAACTAAGCCTTCTCGCCTTCTTTCGTCAGCAATTTATATTCTCCTAAGTGCAACGATGAATCTTGAATTAAGCGAACAATTTTTCCGATTTTAGAATACCATCGCATTCTAAATGAAAAAGTATCTTTCTTCATAAATGCATAAATAAACGGATGCACATACAACAAGAAGTTTTTGTCCTTGTGTGATTTTAGATGATGCAGTTCCGTTTCGATATTGTCAATTATTTGTAATGGTTGGTCCACTTTATATTTGCTATTGCCATGCAAAAGTGGTTCGCGTGTGTCAATAACGACTTGTTCTTTCATGCGTTGACGCGTAATTTCCATTAAGCCAAATTTGCTCACAGGCAAGATAACATGTTTGGCTTTATCTGGCTTCATGGCTTGTTGCATGGCTTCGTACAGTTTATGTTTGTACTCTGATGATTTCATGTCAATAAAATCGACAACAATAATTCCGCCAATATCACGCAAGCGCAATTGACGTGCTATTTCCTGCGCTGCCTCCACATTTATATTAAACGCTAAAGTGTCTTGCGAAACATCTTTTTTCACTTTTGGACCACTATTCACATCGATGACATGCAATGCTTCCGTATGTTCTAAAATGACATAAGCACCGCTTTTTAAAGTCACCGTTTTACCAAACGCAGTTTTAATCTGTCGGCTCACTTCATACGTTTCGAACAATGGCGTTCTATCTTCGTGGATAGAAAGTATTTGTGTTTGCTCTGGCGCATATTCTTTGATATATGCCTTCAAATCGCCGTGCAAAGAAGGATTGTCTGTAATGATTTTTGAGAAGCTATCATTCATTAAATCTCTGACGATTGAGAAGGTTTTATTCATCTCTTTCAATAGAAGTTTTGGCGGATTTTGATACTTCAAATTATCTGTCATCACTTTCCACTTATTCATCAGATTTTGAATATCGTAGTTCAATTCATCTTGACCTACGCCAGCGGCATTTGTTCTGACGACTACACCAAAATTTTTGGGCTTAATTTTTTGCATAGTCTGTAACAAGCGTTCGCGTTCTTCTGGTTTATCTATTTTTTTAGAAATACCAATGGAGTTAGTAAATGGCACCAACACAACATATCTTCCAGGAATCGACAGCTCGCAGGTTAATCGTGGTCCTTTAGTAGAAATTGCTTCTTTAGAAATCTGAAATACTAAAATATCGCCTTTTTCTAAGGCGTCAGACATTAGTCCATCTTTTTTTATAGGTGGCTCAAATTCAAATTTATCCAATAAGTGTGATTGCTCAGCCTTAAATGCTTCTGAACTAAATTTACGAACAGAACGAATATATGGGCTTAAATCTGAATAGTGTATAAATGCATCTTTGTCATGACCAATATCAATAAAGGCAGCATTCAATCCCGGATTAATTTTTTTTACTCTACCTAAGTAGATATCACCGGCTGAAAATCCTTCTTTATCGTATGAATCAAGATGGTATTCGACTAATTTTTTATTCTCAAGAAGAGCAATCTCAACACCTTTGGAATTAGCATGTATAACTAATTCTTTTATCATATTAGGTGTAAGGTTTAAGTAGTAAGTAATAAGAAACTTATCACTTACTACTATTTACTAATTACTTTTTCTTATGACGGTTTTTTCTTAGTCTTTTTTTACGTTTGTGCGTCGCAATTTTATGACGCTTTCTTTTTTTTCCGCAAGGCATAATTAAACTTTTTTACTTTTTAAATTTTTGACGATTTCGTCTATTTCTTTATTAAAATCTTCGTTGTTGACCATCAACTTGCATAACTCAAACAAGCGTATTGCTTCTTCTGTATGACCAAGTTGTGCTTCTGTTATCGCCAAGAAATAGATAGCTTCTCTATTTTGTGGCTCTAACGTTAATATTTTCTTCAAGCGCTCTTTAGCCTTATCCAGCTGTCCAGATTGGATAGAAAGCCTACCTAAAGACATCAAAATATTGATGTCATTTGGATGCTTGGTTTCCAACTCTTTGAGGATAGCCACACCTTTCATTGGTTCTTGTGAGCCTTGAATATAGGCTTCTGCCAATTTTAAGCGCAAATCAACATCACTACTATCTTGCTTCACGGCTTCTTCGTATGAGCGGAGTGCAAAGGTAATCAAATTATTTAAAATTACTGAGTCTTCTGTTGTTTTATATGCATAAACCAGCGTGTCTGCCACACTTTCCAATGCCTGTTTACTCTTATTGGCGGTCATTGCCTGATAATAGTAATAAGCATGTAAAGCAGGATTGTTTTGGCGATGCCAGAAACTTGCTAAAGCCAAATTGTCGTGGTGCAATTTTGCTGTATCTGACTTTGCAGCATTTTTAATGGCAGAAAGCAAGGAACTATATTCTTCTTTTGCCTTAGCTTCTATTTTTTCGAGCTGACTTTGCTCATATTGTTCAAAACTGAGTCCTGCGGGTACGGCATGTGTAGTGTTACTTTCTTTCTTCTCATTGGTTTTTCCGCCAAAGTATAGCGCCAATACGAGTATAAGTGCACCTAATCCTAATACTATCTGTC
>JADKZZ010000178.1 GCA_020848475.1 Chitinophagales bacterium
AACCACCAGCAGAAAATAATGCTAAATCTGGTTTCATGTCGATAGCAGTTTGCATAGTTACAACGGTATATTCCTTGCCCTTAAAAGCAAGCTTTTTGCCAGCTGAGCGCTCTGATGCTACTGGAATTAATTCTGTTACCGGAAAGTTTCTTTCTGTTAAAACTTTCAACATTTCTCCACCTACTAAACCTGTGGAGCCTACTACTGCTACTTTCATTTGTTTGTGTTTGTTTGTTAAATAATAAAATAAATAGTTGTAAAATAATGTAAACAACAACTATTATAGTACAAATGTAGCGAATAGCTGGCACTCATTTTTTTAATTTAATATTACCAAAACAACCATTTGTGTAGGAATAACGACTAAGATTAAGGATATTTGTATGTATCCTCAATTATGACGAGATTTTTACACATCATATTATTAATTTTGGTACCACTCTGTGCGTTTTCACAGTTTGAAGAGCATTTTACAGATGGAGGCTTTAATGTTAATCCACATTGGGACACATTGGGCACAAATTTTATTGTTGTCAATCAAGTTTTAAATTTACAAGCATCGAATAATACTGGCAATGCAGCAATCATGACTGCGGATACGCTAGGCAAAAGTGTTGAATGGAGCTTGTATCTGCGTTTAGGTTTTCAACCATCAGATAATGACAAGCTCGATGTGGTGCTCATGTCTAACCAAATGGATATTAGGAATGATTTTGATGGTTATTTTGTACGCATTGGACAAAATGGAAATACTGATGCATTAGATTTTTACAGGAAAGATGGCAATAGCAATGTGCTTATAAAAAGCATGCTAGCAGGTAATTTTCAAAATGGAGCAGATGGAAATTTAAAAGTGGTCAAAAATAATTTAGGCAAGTGGGTTTTTTATTGGAAAGAAGCCAATCAATCTAGCTATGTGGCACTTGATAGCACGCAAGAACTTACCTATGCATCAACAACTCATTTTGGTATGTTGTGTACATATACTGCTGCATCGAAAGATAGTTTTTGGTTTGATGATGTATATTGCATACAAAGACCATTATTGTCATTAGATGTAACGCCACCAAATGTTAGTACTGTCAGTTTGATAAATAGCACACAAGTCGATATTTATTTTGATGAAACTGTTGACATAACAAGCGCACAGCTAATCAACAACTATACGCTTTCAAGTCTTGGCAATCCTATGACAGCAGTAATTGATGCATTAAATAAAAAATTAGTACATCTTACTTTTGCACAACGGTTTTTGTCCAATACAACTTATACACTAACGACAAATAATGTAGCTGACTCTGCTGGAAATAGTATGACAATACCGAATGTTTCCAATTTTAACACACCTTATTATGCAGTTTTGAATGACATTCTTATCAATGAAATAATGATAAAACCATCGACTGCATTAGGCTTGCCTAACAAACAATACATTGAATTAAAAAATACGAGCAACGAAAATATTTCCTTAAAAAATTTTACCATTAACAATGCAAATGTATTAGAAGGCACGATAGCAGCAAATACTTATGCTATTTTATGTGCAGCAGCAGATACAAATCTATTCAAGCCATTTGGAAATACGATAGCATTAGACAATTGGAACAATTTAGCGTTTAGTGGTACGCTTACATTGAGAGCCGATGACACTATTTTAATTGACCAGCTTATTTATGTTGATACGATGTATCACGACGTTATAAAACAAAATGGTGGCTGGTCATTAGAGTTGCTATCGAGTGCTTATACTGGCGACTGCGATAAGGAATTGTTTTGGTCAGCTTCTGTTGATGTAAATGGTGGAACACCTGGTGAAACGAATAGAAATGAAGCACCAGAATATGTGCACGCCACGTTTACACTAATCAATAATACAACTATTGAAGTTGACTTCACTAAGCCAATGGACAAAACTTCAGCGCAGTCCGTTTCGAATTATCAAATAGACAATGGCATTAGCATACAAAGTATAACGCTTGCTAATACGTATGCGTCGAAAGTGACTTTGACTTTAGCTACTGCCTTGCAGCCTAATATTATTTATACTTTTACTGTTGCAGGATTTTCTGGCTGTGTGAAATATATACACCTTGCTGATACGTTTGATATTGCCATAACAGAAATACCTACAAATGGAGAACTTATTATCAATGAAATTTTGTTCCGTGCCGATGCCGGTGTTGAGCAGTTTGTAGAGTTGTATAATAATTCTTCAAAACTTTTTAAAATAAGCGATATCAAAATTGCACAAGCAAATCCGAATACGGAAATTGAAGAGCAACTTTTAGATTTGTCAAATACAGATGGCTATATTTTTGCAAATGATTATATTGTTTTTACAAAAAATAAAATCAGTATAAAATCACAATATCCATCAGCGATTTTGGAAAAAATGAAAGATGTAAACCTGCCGACTTTTGATACACAAGAAGATATTGTACTGCTAAAAAACAGAAACGATGAAGTGCTGGATAAACTGCATTATCAGACGTCTTGGCATTTTCCATTATTGAAAACAACGAAAGGCGTTTCTTTGGAAAAAAGCGGATTTGATTTACCACAAAACAAACGTTATTGGCATTCTGCTGCAGAGTCTGCTGGCTTTGCTACACCAACATATTTGAATTCAGAAAATGAGTATCACCTCTTGGACAATGTACATATTATTCCAGAAGTGTTTTCACCAGATGGCGATGGATATGATGACGAAGCAAAAATTACCTATTCATTTGATGAAGATGGAAGCGTGGTTAATGTTTATTTATATAATGCTGCTGGACAACTCGCCAATCATTTGGTAAAAGATGAAGCAATAGCGAAAGAAGGTGCTTTTGTTTGGAATGGCGATGATGAAAATGGTAGCAAGAAAGATGTAGGTATTTATTTTTTAGTATTTGAAAGAAAAAAACCTGACGGTGAGAAAATAATCTATAAACGCAAATGCGTGTTAGCGGCTAAGTTAAATTAGCAGAACAAGATACAAGTTGCCGTTTTTTTCTCTTACTTTATAATTCAATAGCATTGACCATGAAGCGCGAACACAAGTTGAATTCAGCAACTACTTTTTTACTATTTACCATTTTCTTTTTCTGCATGCAATGCTTGTTTACTTCTTGTAAATGCAACTCCAATCATGCGAAAGATATCGAGAAAAAAGTGGAGGCACCAAAAGATGAGATTAGCTTCCAACAAGATATCACAACAATATTGCGCGAATTTATTCCGACATTAAATGCGATAAAAAATGATAGCACAAAATATGAAAACTGGCAGCTTGTTGTAAAGGAAGTTTATTTGCTGAATAATTATAAATCTTTATGGTTGAACAAAGATATTTTGTCACCAAAAGGCAAGGAAATGCTACATGTTTTGGGCACGGCAGAATTTTTGGCATTAAACAAAGATTTATACCAATATGAGCAATTGCAACAAATATATGATTCGCTGCTAAGCTTATCACCTTCCGTTGATTTTAATTTAGCCAAACAATTAGAAGTCGGTCTTACGCGTTCCTTTCTGCAAATGGCATTGCATCTCGATCATGGTATGTTTGCTGACACAACACAAGGCATCACGTCTAATTTTTGGAAAGACAAAAATAAATACATCCAACTTTTGCAAACAGCCGTTACTGATTCTATTTTCAAAAGTTTATCATCGCTCGAGCCCAACAATCCTTTGTATAATAGATACATGTCAGCATTGCGCGCTTTTGTGGCAAAAAACAATATTTCTGCAACACCAATTAGCATCAGAAATCCAAAGCTCGATTCACTAGGTGCATTAACAGATGCGCGGAAAGCATTGGTATATCATCATTATTTGATGGACTCTTTGAAAAATAATGACTCTGCATTTATTGTCGCCCTAAAAAGATTTCAAAAAGAAAACAACCTAAATGCCGATGGCACTATTGGCGCAAATACAATAAAAGCTTTAGAGCGCGATAATTCCAAAAAATTTCAATTGTTGGCAATTAATGCAGACCGATGGCGCAAGGAACACATCATCGAATTACCTGAACGTTATGTTTGGGTAAACCTACCTTCTTATCGATTAAAAATAATTGACCATGATACTTTAGTAATGGAGAAAAAAGTAGTGATTGGAAAATCCAACCTAAAAAATGAAACACCAATTTTAGAAAGTGCCATTAATCAAATTGTTTTATGGCCAACTTGGAGCGTGCCGCAAAGTATCATAAGGCACGAGATGAAAAGTTTTAAAGGTTATGTGGTGACGAAAAATAATGGCTGGACAAGCGTTGTTCAGCCACCTGGACCACGCAATGCATTAGGTGTGGTTAAAATACTTTTTCCTAATAAATATTCCGTGTATATACACGATACACCAACAAAATCAACCTTTGGCGCAGATTTGCGTGCAGCAAGCCACGGCTGTGTGCGCTGTCAAGATCCTTTGGAAGTCGTGGCCAATTTAATGATGATGGATACTTTTAAAATTACTTACGATTCATTAATTGCTTTAAAAGATAGCAAAATTGCTACACGCACATTTCGTTTAAAAAAGCCAGTGCCAGTTTACTTCAGATATTTTACAGCAGAAGCAGATTTTAATGGCGAAGTAAAATTTTATTCTGATGTGTACAACAGAGATAAGCAGTTAATCAATTTTATTTTTAATGGCAAACAAGCACACAAACTCACAAAAGAAGAAATTCGCGAAAGGCAAATACAAGATTCTGTCTCATCTATTAAAAAGAAAATAGCAGATTCTATTGCTGCTACAAAAAAAGCATTAGCTGATGCTGAAAAACTCATCAAAAAAGACAGCACTGTCATTATACATCAAGATAGTTTGGTGAATTAAGGTAATTGTTAGAATGATATAGCCAATGGTAGACGATATAAGAATACGAAAAATGGAAGTAATAAATTATTCATCAGAGCCTTTAAATAAAGTATATGGTTGGTTGCCTCATGACTTGAAAGCAGAGAGAGTAATATTCTTTCCAGATGCTTGTCCTGGAAAATCTCCACTTCCGACAGGAACTGTTGTTTATACGGAACAAGAGGACTGGCGTAAGTTTGCGATATCCGACTGCGGTTGTGGAATGTTACTGTGCGAAGCAGACTTAACTAAAGCAGATTTTAAAAGAGAGAAGTGGGACAAAATATACTTTGACATTCAAGCTAACAAGGGTAAACTTGGCGACTTAGGTTCTGGCAACCATTTTCTTGACGCTTTAGAATCATATACCGACGACAAACTATATTTTCTCATTCATACTGGTTCACGCAATGAATCAAAACTTGTAGACGACCTAATCAGCCAGCCTAAAAATTTTGACACAAAGTTTCAAGATGTTTGTGAATGGGCAAAAGACAACAGATTTGCGATTTTCAAAATATTAGAAAAATATTTCGGACAACTCAATCTAATTCTTGACAAAAACCATAACCACTTTGAACAAACTGACAATGGTGTAATCATTAGAAAAGGTGCTGTCAAAGTAAGCCCAGGCGAACAGACAGTGGTTCCCTCTAATATGAATGGAGATGTAGTTTTAATTTCTGCAACAAAGGAAGTTGAAAAAACATACAACTCTCTTTGCCATGGAACAGGACGGGTGATGTCAAGAGGAGAAGCCAAAGAATTTGCTTCAACATTTGACTATGACGCATTGAGAGAAAAGATTTACATTCCAGAAATGATTGCAAATGACAGCATTAAAACAGATGCACCATTTTGTTACCGCGACTTAGATAGTTGTTTAGTGTTAATTGACAACTTAATTAGCGTTGACAAAAGATTTAGTGTTTTTGCTTATCTCGGACAAATGTAACTTATAAAAATACGTTGAAAATGAATTGACGGAAAGAATCACTGGCTATAGTGGCATATTTGCAAACCGATAATTAGGACACATAATTTTTAATAAAATGAAAAAAGCAACAACGATAAACGAATCCATTTGGACACAATTTGGAGCGAGCCTCGATATGCTCGAAAATGCGATAAAGATGTGTCCAGATGAGCATTGGAATACACATTTAGATTTTTGGTACACGACATATCATTGTATCTTTTGGACAGACTATTTTCTGACAACAGAACCACTTTCCTTTGCACCACCTCAAGGATATACTTTATCTGAATATGAACCCGATAAAAAGCCAGACATCGTTTATTCAAAAGCAGCATTAATGCTGTATTTAACACATTGTAGAAATAAGGCAAAAACGCTGATTGCTGGATTGACGACAGAACAACTCAGCGCACGTTGGATAAATGAATATAAAGATTATGCGATGTTAGAAGTATTATTGTATAATATGCGACATGTACAACATCATGTAGCACAATTAAATCTGTTGCTTAGACAAAGCATAAACGATGCACCTAATTGGGTAAGTCTTGCTAAAGATGAATGTTAATCGCCTTCTTTTAAGCTATTCCAGCCTAAGGAAATAATATCGTGATAATTGCCACCTTTTGTAAATAATTTTACACCCAAGTTTTCATCTAAAATTTCACCAATAATGCTGATGTCTGGATGTTGTTTTACTTTGCTTCTGTCACTCGGCAAAATAGTAAATAATAATTCATAATCTTCGCCGCCACTTAAAGCACAATTGATAGGGTCGATACCAAACTCCAAGGCTTTATTATATGTTTCGCTGGCAATTGGCACTGCCTCTTCATTGAGTTGGCAGCCAACATTACTTTGTTTGCAAATGTGTAAAATTTCTGAACTCAAACCATCTGAAACATCAATCATCGAAGTAGGAACAATCTGTTGTTCAGCAAAAAAATCTACAATATCTTTGCGCGCTTCTGGTTTCAATTGTCTGCCTACAATATAATTGTCGCCAGCTAGTTCAATGTTTGCATCAGGTGCATTTAAAAACACTTGTTTCTCGCGTTGCAAAATAGTCAAACCCATATACGCAGCACCTAAGTCGCCACTCACGCACAATAAATCACCTTCTTTTGCAGTGTTGCGTGTTACTATTTTTTCTTTTTCCTGTTCGCCTATCGCAACCACATTTATGACCAAACCTTTTGGCGAAGCCGTGGTGTCACCACCAACTAAATCCACATTGTATTTGTTACAAGCCAGTTCAATGCCTTCATAAATTTCTTCAATAGCTTCTACAGAAAAACGATTGGAAATAGCAATGGAAACTAAAATTTGTTTTGGCGTTGCATTCATCGCATATACATCAGATAGGTTTACAATAACGCTTTTGTAACCTAAGTGTTTCAATGGTGTATATACCAAATCAAAATGAATGCCTTCAATTAAAATATCAGTAGTAATTACTTGCCTTTTTTCTGCCTGAATAATAGCTGCATCATCGCCAATACCTTTTATAGAAGAAGTATTTTTTAATGAAATATCTTTTGTTAATCTGTCAATTAAACCAAATTCACCAAGCGATGAAATTTCCGTGCGTTGCTCTTTTTTCATACGGCAAAGATACAAACAATGCTATGTATTACGATTTA
>JADKZZ010000179.1 GCA_020848475.1 Chitinophagales bacterium
AAAACATACAAACTAAAGCAATAAAAGAAGGCGACAATTACATCGTCAATGGCAGTAAAACATTTATCACAAATGGTATTTATGGCCATTTTGTAATCTTAGTTTGCAAAACAAATCCAGCTGCAGGTGCAGCTGGCGTAAGTTTGCTTGTGGTGGATTTAGACAGCGAAGGCATTTCAAAAAATAAATTAAATAAATTAGGTTGGCATGCTTCTGACACTGCTGAATTGCATTTTGACAATGTAAAAGTACCTACAAAAAATTTATTAGGCGAAGAAGGTAAAGGGTTTTACTATTTAATGGGCGGCTTGCAATTAGAAAGATTAGCTGGCTCCATAATGGGTTATTCGGCGTGTGAAGGCATGCTGCAATATGGCATGGAATATATGAGCCAGCGCGAAGCATTTGGCAGACCAATCAATAAATTTCAAGTGTTGCGTCATCGAGTGGCTCAATTAGCAGCAGAAATTGAAGCAACAAAATTTTATGTATTGCAAACTTGCAGAATGCATAATGAAAAAAAATATGCCGTTAAAGAAAGTTCCATTGCCAAGTTATTAGCCTCAGAATTAGCCGACAAAACAGCCTATCAAGTATTACAATTTTTTGGTGGATACGGCTATATGGAAGACTTCAAAATAGCAAGAGCATTCCGCGATTCCAGAATTGGTACTATCGGCGGTGGCACATCAGAAATAATGCGCGAGATAATTGCAAAAATGGTAATTGATGATGCCAATTACAACAGAGCTACTTCTGAAAATTCACAACAAGCTACATCACAAATTCCGACAGATATTGATGGAATTTTTGACACGCTGCCATCTCGATTTAAAAAAGAAAAAGCAAGTGGAAAAAACATAAATGTATTGTTTGAATTTGAAAATGATTTGCGATATGCTGTTATGATAGAAAATGGAAATATATCAATTAAAAAAGAAAAACATCTTGATACTTACGACTTAATAATTACTACTCAAACAGAAACATACATTGCAGTGGAAACTGGAAAGATAAATCCGCAAGAAGCATTTATGAGCGGAAAAATACAAGTTTCTGATTTAATGAAGATGATGGAGTTCGGTGCTTTGTTTAAAAAGTTATAAAAATGTGAAAAAACCTTGAAATTCAAACAAATAGCCTTCAATTAAACATTGGAGGCTTTCTTTTGTAAGCATTTGGAATTAAATTTGCAGTTTGTAAGCAATGAAAAAAACTACTAGCCTTCTTATTGGAATTTTCTTTTTGTTTGTAGCTGCCACTACGCCAAGTGCAACCTCAAAAATTGGTGGCATTGGCGGACAAGCGGTATTTGATTCTACAGCTCAACGGTTTAAAGTAAAATCATTAGAAATCAATCATTATATCAATTCAAAAACACTAAAACCAGGCGATTTAATTTTAGAAATTGATAAAATTCCTATTCATAAAATGGGCTACGGCGATGTGCTTAAATTGGTACAAGGCAATGTTGGCACACCAATGAGCCTAAAAGTGTTGCGCTATAATGCGATTGAAAAATACTACGAAATCAATCGTATTCGAGTTACTTTAGACATGAATCCAACATGGTGGTCTGTGCCAGATTATCAATATTACAATTTCTTAGATGCAGTAAATTATTCAATTGGTCAATTGAAAGTAAATGGCAGAAACTCGATTGACTCTGTAAAAATACCAAATGCCAAAGATCGAGTGTATTGCAATTTTAATATCAAAGGCGCTTACGAATCTGTATATATAAACAACGGAAAAGGCCGTTATTACTACAATTGTAGCTTCGTAAAAACAGAAGACAGATCTAAAGCAGAAGGTATGTACAATTATTTGGTATTACAATTACGAAATTACAACATCAAAAATGTGCAATTGACAAAGGCTGAAAATATTGTGCAGGACTCTAAATCATACCACTTAAAACCAAAGGAAGTAGCCGACTTTTCATTGGTCAACCTTAACATCGATGTAAAGCTGAAAAAAGAATTTGACAGCGACGAAAAAAAGGAACTTTGGAAAGTAGAAATGGATATCAAAATTTAAAAGGAAGAGATGAAATATAGTTTGATGTATTAGGTCCAACATTAAACAACACATCTAACAAACTCAAATCTTTAACAAAAGGAAATCTATCATTAAATACTTGAGGATATGTTGGAAAATCGCTAGCTATAATTTTAGTTGGTAGAAAATAACTTCTTGCGTCAATGCCAATAAAATCAGCACTTGTATAATATTTATCAGATTTTGATATAGGCAATTTTATTTTTAATAAACCAGCAATCGTTTGCATAAAACTTAAATTATAATCCAATAACAATTCTTGTTTTTCTGTGTAAAATGGTTTAAAATAATCTTCATAATATTCAAAATATGGAGAACGTCTATAACACGATGTAATGCTATGCCAGTGCAATGCCTGCCAATTTTCTTGATAAGAAATTTTGACGTCTTTCATTTTAGAATGTTGATGTTTGCCTCTTTCTAATGGAATACTTAAACGCAATAATCCGTTTGCACCTAATATATGTGCTCGATTGCGAAAACTTCTTTTGACATAATGTTCTTCTTGGTCAATGACAATTGATGTAGCTTGTAGCAAACAATGCCAATACGTACAAGATCCTATATATTGCGATTCGATTAAAATAGCACTCATACGGCAAAGATATTAGCATTTTAACTTTATACGATGCTATATACGATTAAATTAATAAAACTAATGTGCAATACAATCATAAATATTTTCGATTTCTGCAAGGAAAGTAACAGATACATTTTTTATCCTTAATTTTGTCAAATGCAATGGCTACTCACTAAGATTGGAATATTCTACGCAAGACTCCTTTCCTATTTTCCATTAAACTTATTGTTTACACTGGCTGACATTATTTATTTCATCTTTAATCGCATATTTGCTTACCGAAAAACAATCATCGATTTGAATTTAATGAATGCATTTCCACATAAAAAAAGTGAAGAACTTTGGTTTATTAGAAGCAATTATTATAGGCATCTTGCTGATTTAATTATAGAGACAATCAAAAGTATTTCGATTTCAAAAAACGAATTAAAAGCACGATTACAACTGCAACATGACAGTTATGCATTGCTAAAAAATTATGAAAATAGAGGTCAACATATTTTTGTTGTACTTGGCCATTATGGCAATTGGGAATGGGCTTCTCTCCTTGCTGGAATAACATGCAAATTACCATCGTATGCATTGTATTCGCCACCAAGCAATAAGACATTCGAGCATTTTTTATTAATAAATCGTGCTCGCTTTGGTTGTCAATTAGTCGCTGCAAATCAACTAAAAACATTATATGCAAATTTGTTAAAACAAACATCATTAGTGGCCATACTTGCCGACCAAACACCTGTAGATACTGAAAATGCTTATTGGACAAAATTTATGAGCATCAACACACCATTTTATAAAGGATTTGACACTTTAGCACGTCGTACTGATGCTATTGTTTTATACGCTTCGATACGAAAAATAAATAGAGTATATTATGAACTTAGTTTTGAAACATTAACAGAAAATGCCGGACAAACAGCAGAAAATGAAATCGTAGAAAAATACGTGCGCTTATTAGAAAACGACATTCAACAAAGACCAGAATACTGGCTATGGAGCCATCGAAGATGGAAGCGAGCTGGCATAAGCTATTAGTTTATTTTATTGATAATCGAATTTTTGTATCGTATCTTTGTTCAAATTGTTTTACTAAAAATTAAAATCGCAATTGCAAAAAGTATCAGTCGTCATATTAAATTACAATGGTAAAGAATGGTTAGAGAAATTTCTGCCAAATGTTATAAAAAATACAACTTATCCAAATGCTGAAATTATAGTTGCAGATAACGCATCTACAGATGATTCAATACTATTTCTGCAAGCATCATTTCCCAGCGTAAAAATTGTACAAAACTCAGTAAACACTGGCTATGCAGGTGGTTACAATGAAGCTTTGCAAAACATAAAAAGCGACTATTATGTACTTCTAAATTCCGACGTAGAAGTTACACCAAACTGGATAGAAAACATCATTAGCTATATGCAGCTGGATACAAATATTGCCGCATGTCAACCAAAAATTTTATCCTATCACGAGAAAAATAAATTTGAATATGCAGGCGCTGCAGGCGGATTTATTGATAAATATGGTTATCCATTTTGCAGAGGCAGAATATTTGACACTTGTGAAATAGACGCAGGACAATATGACAACGATGGAGAAATATTTTGGGCAAGTGGTGCTTGTTTATTTATACAAGCTGATTTATTTCACAAAGTTGGTGGCTTTGATGCTGATTTTTTTGCGCACATGGAAGAAATTGATTTATGTTGGCGATTAAAAAACTTAGGTTATAAAATTGCATATTGTTCACAGAGTAAGGTGTATCATGTTGGCGGTGGCACATTAAACAAATCAAATCCTAGAAAAACTTTGTTGAATTTTAGAAACAACAGAAAATTATTAAGAAAGAATTTGACAGAAAACGAATTACAATCTATTTATTTCGCTCGCAATAGGCTCGACCAATTGGCAGCAGTAGTGGCATTAGCAAAAGGAAATATCAAAGAAGCACAAGCTATTCGACAAGGATTAAATGAGTACAAAAGTAGCATCGAAAAATGGAATAAAAAACGCAGTGAAAATGAAAAATTACAATCCACAATCGCCATCGGAAAGCCTAATAAATATGGCATACTCAAGGAAAGTATTATATGGTTGTATTTTGTGAAAAGTATTAAAAAATTTAATCAAATAAAATGGTAGTTTAGTTTTGTAAGGTATAAAGTGCATGTATAATTCCTTAATTCATTATACAATTCAAATATCTCATTACATCTACTCAAAATATAAAATAAATAAATAAAAATGAAGATACTCATCATTGGCGCATCAGGATTAGTGGGCAATAATTGTTTACGATATTTTAAACAAAAAGATTGGAATTGTGTCGGTACATATTTCTCTTATGAAGCTGCCAATACTGTATTTTTTGACACTTTGAATCTCGATAACGAAAATAATTTTAACGTAACACAATTCAAACCTAACGTTATCGTGCATTGTGGCGCACTCACGCATGTTGATTATTGCGAGCAAAACGAAGCTGAAAGCTATGAAAAGACTGTTGTTTCCACAAAAAATGTGATTACAATTGCTAATGAATTACAAGCTAAGCTTGTTTTTATTTCTACAGATTATGTATTTGACGGAGAAAACGGTCCGTATGATGAAGAAGCAAACGTGCGACCAATATCTGTTTATGGCAAGCATAAATTAGAAGCAGAGCAAGCTGTACTTGCTGCAAATGCACAAAACTTAGTATTGCGAATTACTAATGTATATGGCGATGAAGAGCGTGGAAAAAATTTTGTATCACGTATCATCGATCAAATTTTTGAACAGCAAAAGCTTACATTGCGTTTGCCTATTGACCAATACGCAACACCAATAAATGCTGCTGATATAGCACGTTGTATGTATTTATTATTGCGCGACAACAAATCTGGAATTTATAATATTGCTGGCACTGATTATATGAATCGTGTGCAATTGGCATTGACGATTTTAAAATACTTTCCAGAAGCAGAATATGAATTAATACCACAAACAACAACACAGATTGCAGCACCAGCAGCACGACCGCTACAAGGTGGTTTAAAGAATAAAAAATTTATGAGCGAGTATCCAGACTTTCGATTCAACACCGTTGATGACTATGTCAACCATAAAAGCATCATGCTTGATGATATGGAAGATGCTGAGTAATGTAATGCATCTTTTTTGCTTATAAAAAAAAATGAAATTACAATATAAAGAACACCATTTTAATCATGATACTTTAATAATCATAGCAAGGCCAAAAATGAATAGACAAATGCCTACACCTTTTTTTACTATACTTAAATTGTGAACCGTCAGCTTTTGTTTTAGATAATAGGCAAATCGCATTTTCAATAAATCAAACAAAAAAACCATCAATAGTATAGCAAAATAAAATACGATTTTATCGCTCAATGCAATATAATTAATTGAAATTGTAGAGTACATCGTTATCCACCACACCGTCACAAAAGGATTGAAAACATTGATAGTTACACCTTTGGCAAATGCACCTAATAAAGTTTTTACATTGGTCACATCATATTGTTTTATGTTGGCTTTGGTCAAAAACACGGATAAACCAAACACGATGAGCAAGATGCCGCCAACAATTCCAATTTTAAATTTTAAGGCATCATCAAATGGAAATATATTCAGTACTTTTTCAATGGCATAAATCAATACTACATCACTAATGATGACACCAAAAACATAAGCTAATCCACAACGCCAGCCTTTTGTCATCGTAATTTCTGCTAATGCAAAAAATATTGGACCTATGAGAAAGCTAACGGTTATGCCAGCTATCAAACCTTCGATTAATGGTTCCATTAAATTTCAAATATTACTTGCTCTTTAGGAATACGAACGCGCTTGCCATATACACCTTCGGGCTTCGCAGTGCCTACGGATACTATCATGCATATTTCGGCACCACGTGGTAAATTCAAAAACTTCTTCACACGCACACTATCAAAACCTTCCATCGGACAGGTGTCATAGCCTTCAGCTTTCATGCTGAGCATAAAGGTTTGCGCAGCTAATGCAACACTTTTATGTACCACAATTCGCATGTCTGTTGCTGTCACCTCGCGTGGTATAGGTTGAAATGTACCACTGACTACTGAAGCAATTTTTTTGAAACCACCTGCAATATCTACTGGATCCGAAAAATATAAAGTCGGAATCAGCTTGTCATAATACTCAATAATTAACTTATGTTTTTTACTCAGTGTAGCTGGAAATTCTTTTTTTGCTTCGGCTAAAACATATCTTGCACGTTCTTTCCATTTATCTTTTCTGGTCACAAATACAATCAGTTCATTGGCTGTTTTAGCAGCATTTTGACCTAAACAATATTTTGCAAGTTCATTTTTCTTGGCTTTTGATTTCACTCTGTAAAATTCCCATAATTGTAAATTGCTGGAATTTGGCGAAAGCAAAGCACGCTCCAAACTTCTGTCAACTGCTGTCTCGTCAAATGTGGCCTTATCATCATAAATTCGAATAGAACGTCGTGCTTGTACGATATCATCAAAATATTGTGCTTCTTTCCTCATGTATTGTTTTTTTATAATGTTGCAAAGCTAAATAAGAGTTCTTCACTTAGTATATTTTTTGTTGATTTATCAATCCTATTTGTTCGCATTATCATTTTCAATTAAGGTACATAACCCTATTTAACTGTAATAGTTCAAGTAATTGTTAATTTTCAAGCTACATTCTTAAGAAATATTAACATTTATCAAGAAAATTGCTAAATTCATAGTATAATAAAACGCACGCAACGTTAACTGTTTTACTTGAATTATTATCGCATAAATGTGCTTATAATTTATTACGCATCTGATTGGAAATTACATTTCATTTATTAAGTTATTGAATGATGATTAAAAAATTTTACACTTTACTTATTTTAATTACACTTGGCTTTTGTTACCAAGAATCTAAAGCGCAACTACCTTACATCAAGCCATGTTATGGCATTAATGCTGGTAATGATACCGCTGTATGTAGTAACGTATGCACTAATGCAACACGTGTAGCCATACCGCAGTATGACAATAGAGCGACGAATACCTATGTCGTCCAACAAATGAACATGCCTACTCCAGCTTATAATACGACTGGAAATAATGTTATTGTTGACTTAGATGATATTTGGAGTTCTATTGTAAACATCGGATTCAATTTTTGTTTCTTTGGTGCAACTTATAATAAAATCGTTATCGGTGCGAATGGATTAGTATCTTTCAATACAGCATATGCAAATGCGTATTGCCAATGGTCATATACAGGTGGAATTCCAGATGCTGCAAAACCAATTAACTCCATTATGGGTCCTTATATGGACATCGATCCAAGTATCGGTTTTAATGCAAATCGTATTAATTATTACACAGAAGGAACAGCTCCTTGTAGAAGGTTTGTAATCAATTTCTTTCAAGTTCCTTTATTTAGTTCTTCATGTAGTACATTAAAATTAACATCACAAATCATTCTGCATGAAGCATATAACATTATTGATATTGCTATTACTAATAAACCAGCATGTACATCGTGGAATAGTGGAAATACGATTATAGGCATACAAAATGCAGCAGGGACATCAGCATTTAACGCGCCTGGTTACAATCCTGGCACAGCATCATTTACAAATAAATGCTGGCGCTTTTTACCAAATGGCGCATTGCAACAATCTATAAATTGGACACTAAACGGAAATGTCGTGTCAAACACAGCAACATTAAATGAAAGTGTTTGCCCTACTTCCAACAATAATTTTATTGCCAATCTAGTCAATGACAGATGTGATGGCAGCACCGTTGTTGTATCAGATAATTTCAATTTTGCTGTCAATCAAAAACCGACAGCAGATGCTGGCCCAGATAAAGTAATCGGTTGTGCAAGCCCTTCCGTGCAGATTGGTACGCCTGCAATAGCTGGACACACTTATACTTGGTCACCAAGTAGCAATTTAAATAATGCTGGCATTGCACAACCACTTGCCAGTGCAAATGGAACCTATACGCTGACAGTCCGCAATACAGCAACTGGTTGTACGGCTACAGATGCTGTTACTGTGACGAGCAATAATACACCACCAGTTGCAAATGCAGGACCTGATAAAGTGCTGTCTTGTAGCGGAACTACAATAGGCACTGCTGGTGTTGCTGGGAATAGTTATTCTTGGAGTCCTTCAACTGGTTTAAATGACCCAAATATTGCACAACCCAATGTTACACTAGCAAATACTTATACATTAACAGTAACCAATATTGCTAATGGTTGTATAACAACAGATGCTGTTATAGTAACTGGCAGTATCTTATTGCCAACGGCAGATGCTGGACCTGATAAGGAAATCACTTGTACTAATCCAACACGACAAATTGGAACCGCTGCAGTTGCAGGAAATACCTATTCTTGGTCACCTACAACAGGCTTATCTGATCCTTTAATTGCACAGCCAATTGCTAGCTTGCCAAATACATATACTTTGACAGTGACCAAAACTTCAAATGGTTGCTTTACGACCGACGTTGTGCTGGTTACGCGTGATATAGTAGCACCAACAGCAAATGCAGGTGCTGATAAAATATTAACTTGTACGGCAACAACACAACAAATTGGAACTCCTGCAATTGCTGGTCACACCTACTCGTGGTCGCCTACAACTGGTTTATCTAATGCGCTTATAGCACAACCAATAGCCAGTCAGGCTGGCAACTATACACTTACAGTCACCAATACAGCTAATGGTTGTATTGATACAGATATTGTTGTTGTAACAGAAAATAAAACACCACCAATTGCTAATGCAGGCGCAGATAAAGTATTAACTTGTGCTGTTACATCACAACAAATAGGCACTGCTGCTATTGCTGGTAATACTTACGCGTGGTCGCCTTCTACAAATTTATCAAATGACGCCATAGCACAGCCAATTGCAAGTGCAGTAGGAAATTACACACTTACTGTTACCAACAATACTAATGGTTGTACTGCTACTGATGTTGTATCTATCACACAAAACATAACACCGCCATTAGCCAATGCAGGTGCAAATAAAATATTGACTTGCGCAAATCCTACACAACAAATCGGAACTGCAGCAATTGCTGGAAACACTTATGCTTGGTCGCCAGCTGCTGGATTATCTAGCTCTTCCATAGCTCAACCTAATGCAAGTAATATCGGCACCTATACACTTACTGTAACAAACACTGCCAATGGTTGTACTGCGACTGACCTTGTAACTGTAACTGAAAATCGGACAGCACCAAGTGCTAATGCTGGAGTAGATAAAGAAATTACCTGTGCAATAAATAGCGTAATTATCGGAACACCAGCTACTGCTGGAAATACCTATTCATGGTCGCCTGTTTCTGGATTATCTGATCCATTAATTGCACAACCAACTGCAAACACAAATGGAAATTATACACTTACGGTAACTAATACTGTTAATGGTTGCAAAGCTACAGATGTGGTCAGTGTTACAAAAAATATTACTGCACCCACTGCAAATGCTGGAAATAATAAAGTATTGACTTGTACCAATACTACACAGCAAATTGGCTCGCCTGCTATAGCTGGAAATACTTATGCTTGGTCACCTGCTATCGGTCTGTCAAATGATTTAATAGCACAGCCCATTGCCAGCCAAGCCAATACTTATACTCTTACTGTCACCAATACGGCAAATGGTTGTACCGCAACAGATGCGGTTTCTGTTACACAAAATATAACACCACCTATTGCAGATGCTGGTGCAAATAAAATATTAACATGTGCAAACCCGACACAACAAATTGGAACGCCAACAATTGCTGGCAACACGTATGCATGGTCGCCAACTCTTGGTTTATCATCTAATTCTATTGCACAACCAACGGCAAATGCTATTGGAAATTATACGCTAACAGTGACCAATAATGCAAATGGTTGCACAGCAAGTGATGTCGTTGGCGTAACACAAGATATTTCAACACCAATTGCGAATGCTGGTGCAGATAAACTATTGACTTGTGCTATAACTTCGCAACAAATTGGCTCCACACCTATTGCTGGCAATACTTATTCTTGGTCGCCAACACTTGGTTTATCAGATGCTGATATTGCACAACCATTAAGTACTAATCCTGGAAATTACACGCTAACAGTAACAAAAAATTCTAATGGTTGTAAGGCAACAGATGTGGTTACTGTTACACAAAACATCACACCGCCAACTGCTGATGCTGGCGCAAATAAAGTATTGACATGTGCTATTACGACGCAACAAATTGGTTCGCCAGCGATTGCTGGAAATACTTATGCATGGTCGCCAAACATTGGATTGTCTAATTATGGAATTGCTGAACCAATTGCAAATGCCATAGGAAATTACACCGTAACTGTAACTAATACAGCTAATGGTTGCAAAGCAACTGATGTGGTCAATGTAACGCAAAATATCACGTCACCAATTGCTAATGCAGGTGCAGATAAATTATTAACTTGTGCTATCACATCACAACAAATAGGCACTGCAGCAATTTCTGGTAATACCTACTCGTGGTCTCCATCTGCAAATTTATCAAATGACGCCATCGCTCAACCAATTGCAAGCGCACCAGGAAATTATACAGTAACTGTTACTAATAATACCAATGGTTGTTCTTCAATAGATGTTGTTGCCATCACACAAAATACGACACCACCAACAGCCAATGCAGGAAGCAATGTTTTATTAACATGTACTAATCCATCGCTACAAATCGGAACTACAGCAATTACTGGAAATACTTATACATGGTCACCAGCAATCGGTCTATCTTCAACATCATCAGCACAGACAATGGTTAATAAAGCGGGTACATATACTGTCACTGTTAAAGACAATACTAATGGTTGTTCAGCAAGTGATCAGCTTGTTGTTAATATTGATACCATAAAACCATTTGCTGACGCAGGAATTTCAAAAACATTAACTTGTAATCAAACGGCATATACAATCGGTACAAGCGCCATTGTAGGTCATACCTATTCTTGGTCTCCAGGAGTTGGACTAAACAATGCAAACATAGCACAGCCAACAGCCAGCAGTATGAATACATACACTGTAACTGTTACACGATTGTCAAATGGTTGTATAGCAAAAGACAGTGTTTTCATCAATCAAAATATCACAACATCATTGGCTGCTGCTGGTGACGATTTGATCATTAC
>JADKZZ010000180.1 GCA_020848475.1 Chitinophagales bacterium
GTAATAAGTAGAACGTAATAAGTAGTTAGATTTGTGTAAATTTATTACATGAGTATCGCATTAGCAGAAAAATATCAAGAAATAGAAACGATAAAAACCAAGTTCTTGCAAAAAGTTGCAAATTTGAATGCAGAACAATTGAATAAAGTTGCAGTTAATGGAGGCTGGAGTGCAGGACAAATACTATACCATTGTGCATTTGCAGAAAGTGGTACTATCATTGTGATGCAGAAAAATTTAGCGGAAAATAAAGTGCAACTACAAAGTAGTATTGGTAGCGTGTTTCGGAATATTTTGTTAGTTGTACTTTTGAAATTACCTATAAAATTTAAAGCGCCGAAAGTAGTCAGCAGTGTTCCTGAACATGTAAGCAATAAAGAAATCCAAGATTATTTTGCAAAAAACTCAAATGATTTCAAGCAATTGCTAATCAACTTACCACACGAATTAGAAAATAAATATATTTTCAAACATCCACGTTCTGGATGGTTTAACATACAACAAGTATTACATTTCGTGAGTGAGCATTATGCACATCACGAGCGCCAACTTGATGATGTATTAGGAAAATAAATTGTATCTAAGAATGCAATACAATGCACGGAAAGCGTCTTTCATGCCTATTTTTTTGCCTTCTTCATAGGTTCTACCATAGTAGGAAATACCGACTTCATAAATCCTAACTTTAGCAATTTTAGCCACTTTTGCGGTCACTTCTGGCTCAAATCCAAAACGATTTTCTTTCAAATCAATACTTTGTATAATCTCGCGTTTGAACATTTTATAGCACGTTTCCATGTCTGTCAAATTCAGATTGGTAAACACGTTAGAAGCGAATGTCAACATTTTATTGCCAATGGTGTGCCAGAAAAACAAGATACGATGCGGCTTTCCGCCAATAAATCGAGAGCCATACACCACATCGGCAAAGCCATCTAAAATAGGTTTCATCAAAATATTGAACTCATTAGGATCGTATTCTAAGTCGGCATCTTGCACAATGACAAAATCGCCTGTGGCGCTTTGAAAGCCAGTGCGTAGTGCGGCGCCTTTGCCTTTATTGACTTCATGTTTTTTATACACAATATTCAACTCAGGATGTTGTTGTTGAAACGCTTGTACTTTTTGTTCTGTTTTATCTTTCGAACAATCATTTACAACTATGATTTCTTTTTGGATTTGTTGAATGAGTTGCACCTCATTAATTCTATTCAAGATATTCTGAATCGTATTTTCTTCGTTGTAAGCAGGAACAACTATAGTTAATTTTTTGCTCATCAGACGTAAAAATAAATAATTTTATCATACAAATGTAATTCTTGCAACAACTTAATATAAGCTACAACATACTGCTATTTCTGTTATCTTGTTATTTCTTTTTCTTTATCCAGCGTTCTTCTACATTACCTTTTCGTTCTAAATCAAACAACATTGAGCCGTAAACCAGCGCACCAATCATTGGCGAGCCATAAGCTTCAATGTGTTTATTATTGTAAATATTAGAACCACCAACTTGCAAAGTAAACCATCTTGGAAATTCATAACTTACTTGCATGTCGAGCATGTGGTAGCTTGGTACAGCGCCATCACCAAATGTACTTTCCCAATTATACTTGCTTACCCATTTAAAATTGACACCAAAGCCTAAGCCTTTCCAAATTCGTTGTGCGGCAATACCAATATTAAATTTATGATTAGGTGTATTAAAACCAGGTATAATTGGATCTTTCAAATTCTTGGTGTTAATACCAGAATAAGTATAATTAAATGAGCCTATCAATGATTTCCAGATATAATAATTTAATCCTAAAGAAGCACCAAAAGCATCTACTTTTTGCTTAGCATTGGTTGGCATTTGAATTAAATTATAGGCACCTGTCAACATAGCATCTGCACCTGCTTCTGTACCGACAACAATGTCTTTATTTTCAGGCATGTAAAAACGCAAGTCGCCAATAAAATTAAAATACCGATTGAAGTAAGCCGACACATCTACGTATAATTTCCTAGCGAATACACCACGATAACCCAATTCCCAAGAGTTTACTTGTTCTGGTTTTATCGGATTTAGTTTTATAGGTTTTAATAAAGTTGGGTCAACTTCTAAGGTAACATCGTAATTGCTTCTAAAGTCTCTGACCGATTGGAAATCATATCCTTCAGCGCCACGCAAGTTGCCGAGCAATTGTATAGCACCAAGATCGAGCGAAATATATTGATTTTGCAGGGTTGGCGAGCGAAACGCCTGCTGATACGAGAACCTAAAAGTATGGTCTTTATAAGTACCAATCAATGAGATTCTAGGCGAAAATTGTACTTTAAAATTCTCCGCTTTATCAATGCGTGCAGAACCAACTAATTTCAGATGTTTTTTAAATAAATCAGCACTAATTTGTGTGTATGCACCAACTTCCCAAGTGTTTAGATTTATAAATTTTGCATCTAAATCAGGCGAGCCATCAGCAAGCGTATCTGCTCTGTTGGCTAAAGTATCATAAAAAATAGAACCATAAGAACGAGGACTGTACATTCGATAGGAAGTACCTACTATTAAATTAATGTCGTGTTTAAAAGAATGATTGTAATTAGCCTCCACATGATGCAATGATGATTTATCTTGGAATTTTGAGCCTGTCACCAAATTGGCATCATCAACAATGATATTATAGGCAGAATCAAAGGAGA
>JADKZZ010000181.1 GCA_020848475.1 Chitinophagales bacterium
CATTTTTTACTGCAAATACATTCTGACTATCATCATCTGTTAAAGTTTCTGTGGCATTGTCATTTGTGTGTGTTGACGCAATATTAGCTTCTTGAATTTTCTCATTTGTTGCATTTACAGCATTTATTTCTTGATTTGTATTTGCTAATATTTTTTGCTCATCAGTTTTTGTTTGCGTCGTTTTAGCTAAAGTAGTTGCTGACGCAATTACAATGTCGTTTTGAGGCGTTTGTATTTGATTTATCGTATTTGAAACATTGGAAACATTCGTATTTTGAACAGTATTAATATTCTGTTTGTCGTCTTTAATTTTATTGGCTTGCAACACTTCGAAACGTTTCAAGCGCATTGTTCGTTCAGCAGTAGCCTTATCTTGTTGTTGTTTAATATTGGCTAATCGATTGTCTTTATTATCTTCTGTAGTTTCATAGAAATTGCTCACGCTTGGTTTTGACGTTAGCGCGTCAGTATTAAGCATGTTTGAACTTGCAGCATTTGAAGATTTATTTTCAAATGTATTTCCAATTTTTGTCGCAGCTGATGTGCTTTTTACATTTTGCTCTTGCTTATTAACAGTTGCAAGATTTTTATTATTCCCAAAATGCTGTTGACTATTTTTATAAATGAAAATACTAGTTGCAGAAGAACTAACTAAAAGCAATAGTAATATAATGTATTTATATTTTGAATACCAAGGTTTTTGAACAGGCAGCTTGCTTTCAATAGCATTCCACAAAAACGCAGGCGCTTCCACTTCCGCATTTTCAAGCAGCTTTTTTACTTGCTTATCAAATTTATTATTCGCTCGCTGTTGCATTTCGTTTTACTATTGCTGATTTGTTTACCATTTCCATCAATAAATACCTAGCTCGTGCCAGTTGTGATTTTGATGTACCTTCGCTTATATTCAACATGTCTGCAATTTCCTTATGTGAAAAACCTTCTATCACATATAAATTAAAAATCGTTTTATAGCCATGTGACAAACTATTAATCATCTTCATCAAATCTTCTACTTCTAAATTGTCCGATGTTTCCGTTTCTGGAATATCTATTTTTATGTCATCAGCACTAACTACTGGATACATTTTTGTATTTTTCCTGTACTGTTCAATCGCTGTATTTACCATTATTCTTCTGACCCAGCCTTCAAAAGAGCCATCTGCTCTAAACTTGTCAATATTTGTAAAAACCTTGACAAAGCCTTCTTGCAATAAATCTTCTGCGGCTTCTTTGTTTTTGGCATATCGTATGCATACAGCAAACATTTTACTCGACAAAAGTGAATACAGCTTATATTGAGCTTCTCGATTATTGCGTTTGCAAAGCTCGATCAACTCATTATATAGTGTCTCTTTATGTTCGATTGGTTGCATAATAGCAAAAAAAAATGCGTGTATTTTAAATTTAGTCTAAATTTGACAAAAAATCTATCAATTTTTTGGTGGCAATTGCTCTGTGGCTAATTTGTACTTTTTCGTCTATCATCAATTCCGCCATAGTTCTGCCATCTGCTAATACAAAAATAGGATCATATCCAAACCCGTAATTTCCTTTCTTCTCCTTTCCTATTTTTCCTTTGAGTATGCCTACGAATTGATATTGTACTTCCTTGTATATTAAGGTGATTACCGTTTTAAATTGTGCATTACGATTTTCTACTGTTTCCAATTTTTTCAGTAATTTATCCATATTCTTATTCGCATCTCGGTCTCCAGCATAATGTGCACTATCCACGCCTGGCTCACCATTCAGCGCTTCTACTTCCAAGCCAGTGTCTTCAGAAAAACAATCGACTCGAAAAGTTTTTGCTACAAAAGTCGCTTTTTCGGCAGAATTTTCTTCTATAGTATGATGTGTTTCTGGCAGTTCTTCGTTGCATCCGATATCAATTAAATTTTTAATGTGAAAGTCTGCGGGCAACTGAAGCGATATTTCCTTTATCTTATTTGGATTATTGGTAGCAAATACGAGTGATGGCATATTTATAGTTTAAATGTAAGCACTAATTGATTCCAAAGTTGGCTTTTTAATTGCTTGTCTGCTTCCAGTTTTTCAGCTGTGTCCGCTTTTATAAAATCAATATCGTTTATGCTTAATAAATTGTACATTGGAATATCAAAATTAATCCCAACTTCTTTTTCGCTTACACCAAACAAAAAGCACTTTTTGATTGTAATATTTTTATGAATTGTAGCAAATCGCATGAAAGGCTTTGAAATATCTACGAATAAAAAATCTTCTAATTTTAATTTTAATGCATTGATGATTAACTTACTAAACAATTCATTTTGAATGTTTGCCTGCGCTTCTTCTTTACTTTTTTTGTAAAAAATCACAAAATCAGACTTTACATCTGGCAATACTGTTTCATCTGATGAATTCAAAATAAAAAAAGTACTCATAACACCTTACTAATTTTAATTGTAAACCACAAAGTAACTACCTTTTTTTTGTAACTTTGCATAAAATATTTTAGCATGTCTGCACAAGTTATTGAAATGGAAACCATACCAAGTATAGAGATTGAAACTACAAAAGAAAGCAAACTTTCTAAAATTGACTTTGACAATATGCCATTTGGTAAAACTTTTTCTGACCACATGCTTATTTGTGAGTATTATGATGGAAAATGGCAAACAGCCAAAATTCAACCTTATCAAAATATTTCTTTAAGCCCTGCTTGTAATGTTTTTCATTATGGTCAAGCCATATTTGAAGGTATGAAAGCATATTATAAAGCTGATGAAAGCGGTATTGTGTTATTTAGGCCAAAGAAGAATTTAGAGCGATTAAATAAATCCGCACATCGCATGTCGATGCCAGAAGTACCAGAATCCTTATTTATGGATGGCATCAATAAATTAATTGAACTCGATAAAGATTTCATTCCTAAAACAGCAGGAAGTTCTCTCTATATTCGACCGTTTTTAATCGGCACGGAACCTTTTATTGGCGTTCGAACTTCAGACCGTTATTTATTTATGGTAATTATTGGCCCAACTGGACCTTATTATGGCGAAGCAATATCTGTATTGGTGCACGATACATATATACGTGCTACAAAAGGTGGATATGGCTCAGCAAAAGCAGCAGGAAACTATGCTGGAACATTATATCCTGTAGAATTAGCGAAAAAAATGGGCTATAAAGATGTGTTATGGTTAGATGGTGAGCATAAAAAATATGCCAATGAAGTGGGCACCATGAATATATTTTTTGTGATAGATGGCAAGCTCGTAACACCAAACACAGATGGCAGCATATTAGAAGGCATCACACGCGATAGCATCATCACGATAGCACGCGATTTAGGATATACGGTAGAAGAAAGACCAATTGACATTGAAGAAATTATAGCAGCACACGAAACTGGCAAACTAACGGAAATGTTCGGAACTGGAACGGCAGCAGTGGTCAATCCAATTAATCGATTTGGCTATAAAGGAAAAGATTATTTATTAGATGACACTGCTTTTGTGATAGCACCACGTGTAAAAACAGCATTAGTGAATATCCAAAAATGCATTGACCAAGATAAATTTGGCTGGATAACTACTGTTATCTAAAAATGATGATTATCTTTAAATAGATAATTTATCATGCAAGCCATTAAAACTATTGTAACTAAGCAATGCTTACGATTTTGTAAGCTATTATTTGTATGCGTTTCTTTAATACAAACACATCGCATTTTTGCACAAGAATATAGCTGTGCAAATGAAATTTTTCAAACAATTCAACTCAAAGACACCGCTTTTATTAGACAATTGACAGCTATTAGTAATAATACTACTAACAATAATAAGCCTAACGCAAGTATCTTAGAAATTCCAATTATCGTTCATGTTTTACACTTAGGTGAACCAATAGGAACAGGTTCTAATATTGCAGATCAAGTTATTTATGATGCTGTAAGAGGTGCAAACGAACGCTGGAGAAAACTGAATACAACGGAAGGTGTTGACATGGAAGTACAATTTTGTCTTGCACGCACAGACCCTAATGGAAATGCTACAAACGGCATTGTCCGCATCAATGCGAGTAGTGTGCCGCTTTACAGAGACAAAGGCATGGGATATTCTGCAGAAATATTAAATGGCAATTTCGGCGCTGATGAATTGCAAACAAAAAACCTAAGCAATTGGCGGCATAATTTTGTTTATAATATTTGGGTCGTGCATAAAATTGTTGGAGATTGGGGCGGATATGCTTATTTCCCATTGCCAAATGGCTTAGATGCCATTGATGGCGCAGTTTTATCTGCAAATTCAATGCGATACAACAGCTCAACTTTAGCGCATGAATTAGGCCATGCTATGGGCTTATTTCATACATTTCAAGGAAGTGAAAATGGCTGCCCTGCCAATGATTTATGTTTTATTCAAGGTGATTGGATTTGCGATACACCACCACATAAAATTGCTGACTGCCAAAACAGTGTTTGTAATAATAATGCTGATAGTTTATTTTCATTTAAAAACATTATGAGCTATTGCGGTGGCAGAGGCATGTTTACACAAGGACAAAAGGACAGAGTGCGCTCTACAATATTTAATTCAAATAGAAATCAATTATTACAATCAACAGCATGTAATGGTTTTAGTTGCGATACCGTATTTACTGAATTCCATTCAGAATCTTGTTTTATTTCAGGTGTGACTGTAATAAAAGATACATTTCAAACCAGCTTAGGTTGTGATAGCATTGTTACTACAACTATTACTTTTAAACCCAGTCCAGATGCCTCTTTTACTTATACGCTTCTTGGAAATGTGCTGACTTTAACTAACACAACGACTAATGGTGGTTTATGCTTATGGGAATTTGGTGATGATAGCATTTCCACTGAAATATCACCTACACATATTTATCAAAATCCAGGCACATACACGATAAAACTTACAACTGCTAACTATTGCAGTGCTGATACATTTTCAACTACAATAAACGTTTTGAGCACTGACTTACAGCATGCAAAAAAGGACAAACAAGTACA
>JADKZZ010000182.1 GCA_020848475.1 Chitinophagales bacterium
GGCAATGTATATCGTGATGTTAAAGTCTCTTTTCCACCAACGCTTGTTCCCCAAATTCCTTGATTTATGGAATACGTTGCTTTCTTTGCATCGATTTCTACACCATATTTTTTTAAATAAGCAATTTCTTCCTCGCGCGATAATTTATTATCTCTAATAGGTGTAATTATTTTTGCTTCAGGCATAACAATATTGAACACCATGTCAAAACGCACTTGGTCATTTCCTGCGCCAGTGCTACCATGCGCGATGTATGCAGCGCCAATTTCTTTGGCATATTCTGCAACAGCTATTGCTTGAAAAACACGCTCTGCAGAAACGGATAATGGATAGGTATTGTTTTTTAATACATTGCCGAATATTAAATATTTAATGCATTGTTCGTAGTATTCTTTAACCACATCGCGAATTACTATTTCTTTTACGCCAAGTTCTTTAGCACGTGTTTCTATTGCACTTAATTGCGCTGCATTAAATCCGCCTGTGTTGACAGTGATAGCATAAACATCTAAATTTTTTTCTTCTGTAAGATATTTTACACAATACGATGTGTCTAAACCACCACTATATGCTAATACAACTTTATCTTTCATGTTTTATTTTTTTACTTTATTTGCTTTGCTTTTGCCAGCAGATTTGACCACTTTAATGCGCTGTGCTTTCGGAGTTTTCAATTTCGCAGGAATTTTCTTTTCTACCTTTTTGACTTTGGCAAATTCTTTTTTCTTGTCTTCCTTCGGATCGTAAAGCATACCTGTGCACAAACAATTCTTCCTTCCTGTGCGTGTGAGAACGTCATAGTTTATACAGCTTTTGCAACCATTCCAAAATGCATCATCTTGTGTGAGCTCAGAAAAAGTAACAGGTTTGTAGCCTAAATCTGAATTTAATTTCATCACAGCTAAGCTTGTCGTAATGCCAAATATTTTCGCATTTGGATATTTCTTTCTTGTATGTTCGAAAACAAACTTTTTAATGCGTTTTGCTAAACCATGATGTCTGTATTCTTCTTTGACAATTAAGCCAGAGTTGGCAACATAGTTTTTTCCTTCCCAAGTTTCGATATAACAAAATCCAGCAATTTTATTTGTCGATGTCAATGCAATAATTGCTTTTTCTCGTAATATTTTTTCTTTGATGTATTCAGGATCGCGTTTTGCAATTCCTGTACCTCTTTTTTTTGCCGATTCTTCATATAAATGACATAGCTCTTGCGTAAAGCTGATATGATTGCTGTCGGCAATTTGAACCAAAAATTTTTCGGAAGTTTTTTTCAATTTTATGACGTGCTTAAAGACAAAAATCTAACCTAACAAAAATATAGAGCATTTTGTAAATTGAATGTTATTTTTTAATGTGAATCTACTTTGTTTTGTTAGCATTCATTTAAAATACTGCCACTATTTGCTGAAAATTTTAGATTATTTTAGATTATTTTAGTTTATTGAAGAAAAGAAAGGTTTTATTTTGTGCTTATGCAAATTTTTTTTCTAAAAGTTTGTATCTATATAGTTAGTCTATTTGCTTCTTTGCTAAACATAGACATCACATCATTGCATTTTTTAATTTTCTTAACTTTTGAAGCACACACTATGCATTAGGCTAAATAAAATAAATTACTAACTTTGGCGCACAAATAAAGTATATGAACGATTTATTAGCATTTATTGTACACTGGAATATTAAACCAGAGATATTTATGATTACAGAGAATTTCGGTATTCGTTGGTATAGTTTATTATATGGTGCAGCATTTTTATTAGGGTATAATATTTTGTTTTGGGAATTTGAAAAAGAAGGAAAAAACACAGATGGTGCAGATCAGTTGCTGATGTATATGTTCTTTGCCGTGTTAATAGGCGCGCGCTTAGGGCATGTTTTTTTCTATCAATGGGATTATTATAAAGATCATTTGCTGGAAATTGTGCAAGTATGGAAAGGTGGCTTAGCAAGTCATGGCGCTGCCATTTGTATCACTATCGCCTTAATAGTTTATGCAAAACTTCATCCTGAATATACTTTCCTTTGGATAATAGATAGAGTAGCTATTCCAACCGCTATCGGTGGTTCATTTATACGTTTTGGTAATTTTTTCAATTCTGAAATCGTTGGCGATTATACAGATGGAAGTTGGGGCGTTGTGTTCGAGCGATTAGGCGAAACAATGCCACGTGTTCCGATTCAGCTTTTTGAAGGATTTTTATATGTGCTTATTTTTATTGTGTTAATCACCATTTATATCAAGAAAAAATACAAACCTCAAGAAGGTAGCTTAATGTCTATATTTTTAATCATGATGTTTGCTGGTCGTTTCTTCTTGGAATATTGGAAAGTTGATGACAATCCACTTACCATGGCAGGCATCACACTCACGCACGGACAGTGGTTGAGTTTTCCATTTATTGCTATTGCTTTCTTTATCTATTATTTGTCTTACAAATTTGGCAAGCCAAAAGAAACTGCCACTGTTTAGTTTTTCATTTTGTTTTTGTCTTGTCAGTAGCTGCTTTCTCAAATGTCAATGAAATAGAATTGATGCAATAACGAAGTCCTGTTTTATCTTTTGGGCCATCATCGAATACATGTCCTAAATGAGATTCGCATCTTTTACATAATACTTCAATACGCGTCATTCCAAAGCTATAATCCATGCGTGTGATAACTGCATTGTTTCCAGCTTTATCATAAAACGCTGGCCAACCACAACCACTATGATATTTTGTTGTCGACGTAAATAATAAATGGCCACAAGCTTTGCAATAGTAATTGCCATCATCTTTCAAATCAGTATATTTTCCAGTGTATGCACGTTCGGTGCCAGCTTCACGGAGTACGTGAAATTCTTCATCAGTCAATACTTTTTTCCATTCCTCTTCGCTTTTGAAATAAGTTGACGTATCCATCGTTGCAGTTTTTTGTTCTTGATTTAATGCAGAATTTGTAGTCTGTTTTGGATTCGATTGGCATTGAAGAAAAAAGACAACAATTACAAATATCACGATATCCTTTTTATTTTTCATAACACTATATTACATAAACTGTTTTCTGAATAAAAAGTTTTATCTCTATCTTCGCAATATGAAGTTAATCAATAGTAAGCTGTGTTTGTTGCTTTTCATTGTTTTTATTGGACAAGTCATTCATGCCAATGAAAGAGAAGTAAAAGTAGCCGACCTTACATCTTCGGCAAAAGTGAGTTTGCTGACAGTTGGTAGAGCAGATCACGAGATTTGGCAAAACTTTGGACATACAGCCATTCGTGTAAAGGATTCTATTTTAGGCTGGGATTTAGTCTATAATTATGGAACTTTCAATTTCGGTGCGCCTGATTTTATGTATAACTTCATTAAAGGAAGATTATTGTATTACGAGTCTATCGATAATTTTAAAGATTTTGAACAAGCGTATAGAGAAGAAAATCGCTCGATTAACGAACAATTATTAAACTTGTCGCAAGAACAAAAACAATTAATATTCGAACGATTAACGATTAACGCGCGCGAAGAATATAAATATTACAAGTACGATTTCTTATATGATAATTGCTCTACTCGACCAAGAAATGTTTTGTTTTCATTGTTTAAAAAAGTCGAATATGCAAAGGATAAAGACGACGATGCCAGCTTTAGACAATTGATAGATAGAAATGTTCCCAATGAATGGCTCGACTTTGGAATGGATTTATTAATTGGCATTCCAACCGATAAAAAAGCTGGCTATGGAAGAACTTTTTTGCCTGATGAATTAATGCAGTTATGCGATAGCGCTATAGTTGATGGAAAACCTTTAGTGATTAGCAATGAATTGATTTTAGATGTCATTCCTGAATACACAGAAAAAAACTATATAACACCAAGTTTGATATTCTGGATTGTGTTTA
>JADKZZ010000183.1 GCA_020848475.1 Chitinophagales bacterium
GCATTATTACAATATACATTTACGAGAGGAAGTTGTGGTAATGTTTCCAAAGATTGTAATACAGACAATAAATTTTCTGTTCGATTGTATGCAGTAAATGAATGCGATGTCACTGATATTAGCCAGTGTATTATTGTATTAGACAGCATTCGACCAGAGATTGCAGGTCCGGATACAGTCTGTCTGCGCGAGCCTACACAATACAGAAACATCGATCCATTTAGCAGAGACGATCAATGTAATATACCGCCAATGACTTGGACAGTAACACCCAACACAGGATTTACCACCAGCACGCCATTGGGTTCGCCAACTTTTAATAATTTAAATATTACCTTCAATACAAAAGGCACCTATTTTATCAAGTTAAAAGTAAAAGGAGCTTGTAATGAAAAAGATACAAGCTATAAAGTAATTGTTATTGACAGGGTAAATGCACAAGCCTCTTTTAGTACGTCAGCATGTATTCCATCAACAGGTTTTATTGATGTACCTATTAACAATAGTTCGTCAGATACAGCAGATATTATAAAATATATATGGACAATAACGCCTGCGGCAGGTGTAACTTTTGCCTCAGGAAATGCCAACTCAAAAAATGTAACTGTTCGTTTCACTAAATCAGGATCGTACAATGTAAACCTTCGTGTCGTTGGCGGTTGTAATGAAGATACTTGGGACAGTACGCTCGTTATTAAAGGAAAACCAGCAATAGATACCAATAAAATTCCGCAAGCTTGTTTTGTTCCTTTCACATTTAATCCACAAACGTATTTTGACTATACGAATGGTGGCGATAATGCCGCTACATTTACTTGGACATTTACTGGAGCTGTTCCAAACTCATCGACTTCTCAAAACCCTGGAAATATTCGCTATGACTTACCAGGAACATATCCAATTGTATTGCATATTAGTGCACAATGCGGTGATTCTACATTAAGTAATTTTATTACTTTAAATAACAATATACGACCGAATGCGGGCAATGATTTTGGAATCTGTAAATTTGATCCGCCCATACAACTATCGCCAGTGCCGGCAGGTGGTGTTTGGCGTGGACAAGGCATTACAGATTCTGTTCAAGGTATTTTTAAACCATCAGTGGTGCCAACAGGAACGTATAATCTTGCTTATGTATTAAATCCGACAGCCGCTTGCCCTACCTCAGACACGCTACAAGTGACCGTGTCAGAAATTATAGGTTTAACTGCGGGGCCAGACCAAAGTATTTGTAAAGGCATAGGCCCATTGCAATTAGTAGGTAATCCACAGTTCAGTGGAGGCAGTTGGATAGGCTCAGGTGTTGTTCATTCTAGCTTAGGCATTTTCGACCCAGCAGGCTTAGCGCCAGGTAACTATCAAGTTGGTTATGTTTTCCAAGATTCACTTGGTGCATGTAAGGATACTGCTTATAAACGCATTACCGTGTTTGACAGTATTCACGTGGCTTTGCCGCCACCTACATTATGTGTAAATCAAGCATTTAATTTTGGTTCAATAAGTGGAAATATTGCCAATGCAACATGGGATTTTGGCGACGGCACACCAAATGAGTTTATTATCAATCCATCACATATTTACTCGAGACCAGGTAATTTTATTGTTACATTAATGGCAGAAACACCTGACCGCTGTAGAGATACTATCAAAAGTCCAATAACGGTAAATTCCAATCCTGCATTAACATTTATTGTATCTCCAGACTCGTCATGTTCTGGCAATAATATCAGCTTTACTTTACCAGCAAGCCATATTCCAGCTTTGAATTATATTTGGGATTTTGGCACAAGTAATGTAACAACTTCTACACCATCTCCTCAGACATTTTCGTTTGCAAAGCCACTACTAAAAGATACTTTATATTTTGTCACCTTACGAGCAGATTATAATTGTGGCCCTGTATTTTATACAGACACCGTAAAAGTGAAAGCCTCTCCAAAAGCAGATTTTGGAATCCAACCAATAGGCTGTTCGCCGTTTACACCAACGCTAGCGAACACTTCATATGGTTCGCCAACAGACTTTTTCTGGAATTTTGGTAATGGACAAACATCAACACTTCAAAGCCCAAATCCACCGACCTATAGAAACATGACTAGACGTGATTCTGTAATTACTTTAAGCCTTAGAGTGTCTAATGTTTGTGGTGTTGATAGCGTGAAGAAAAACATTACAGTGAAAGCGAATGATGTATTTGCGAAATTTTTTACAAGCATTAATCAAGGCTGCCAGCCATTAGATGTAGAGTTTTTTAATATCTCGTCTCCAGGTGCAGAAATTATTTGGGATTTTGGCGATGGCACTTCTGCCTATGCGGATAATGTGACACATGAATATGATAGCGCAGGTGTTTTCCGAGTGAAATTATTGGCATTAGGCTCATGTGGCAGAGATTCATTCTTTACAACAGTAAATGTGTTTGACAAACCAAAACCAGATTTCAACGTGCTTACACCTTGTGTAAATTCAAATGCTCAATTTATAAATACAACGACAAATGGCAATAGTTACATTTGGTATTTTGGCGATGGTGATAGTTCAACATCTACAAGACCAAATCCTACACATGTATATAATGCGATTGGCGTATATAATGTAAAATTAATTGTAGCCAATAGCCGACCTTGTGTAGATTCGATTACCAAACAGATTCGTGTTTCAGAAAAGCCGACTGCTGCATTTAGTGTTGTCAATCCGCAAGATTGTGAACAAGAACCTACCGTCTTTTTAAATTCATCTTCCAATGCATTGAGTTATTTATGGTACTTAGGAAATGGTGAAACGTCAAGTATTGGTGGTTTGTCTTATACTTATCCAAGAGCAGGAATATATAACGTAACGCTTAGCGCCGTTAATGGTGAATGTCGTGATAGTATTACAAAGGTTGCTGCTGTTGAGATATATCCAAAACCAGTTGCAGATTTCTTATACGAATATACTGGCGATGGATTTAATGACCCTGTTGAGTTCACCAATATTACGGTGAATGGACAAAACTATTTTTGGAATTTCGGCGATAATGATACTTCAATAGTGAAAGATCCAACCCATCAATATAATGGAGAAGGACCCTATCGAGTTACTTTGTTTGCTACTAGCAATAAAGGCTGTAAAGACACGGTGTCGCACCCTTTAGGTGTTGATTATGCTGGTCAATTATATGTGCCGAATGTGTTCTCTCCAGAAGTAGGCGTCGGTGAGTCTGCAATTTGGAAACCAAAAGGTTTGTCGATGAAAGAATATCATGTACAAGTGTTTTCTACTTATGGACAATTGCTTTGGGAAAGCACAGCATTGGAAAACGGACAGCCTACGGAAGCTTGGGACGGCAGATGGAAAGGCACAATATTACCACAAGACATTTATGTGTGGAAGATCCGCGCCATTTTCACGGATGGTACAGCGTGGGAAGGCATGAAAGACCCTAAAACAGGCAAAAGAGCCGTGATGGGTTCAATTATGTTATTAAGATAATTGAAGTAACGATATTTAAATTTTACCATTCCAACCAACATATACATCGTCTAATATTTTTTTAGCGCGTAGTGCTGGCGGAATAATATTGAGTGTGTTACAAAAATTGCAATTGTATTCATGCTTTGTCGTGTCGGTTTGTAGTGGTGCTCCACAGGAAACACAATGCAGCGAAATGACATTTCCACTTATTTTTTCTTTTTCATTTTTATGAAAGTAAAAAACAAGATTTTTTAATGCTTCATTATCTTGTTTTTCAAACGAAATTTGAAGCATACAATTCTTACAATTTAATTCGGTAATGGCAGTATTTATTGGTGTTTCAAGTATATGATGACAATGAAAGCAGTTAATGTTTTCAACGGCACTATAGTTCATTTGCAATTGCATAAAACCAGCCAATTGTGTGCTACCTTCACTATATTGTTTCACTTTCGCAATGTTAGAAAATTGCACCGCTTCGACCCAAGTTTTATCAGCAATATTGCCACATTCACTGCAAGTTGGATTGCCTAGGAAAGATTGAAATGGAATTGGATGATTGCATTTATCGCAACTAACATTGAGATTATATTTATACCATTTATAAGCAGTAATCATGTTTTGGTTTTAACATACAAGATAGAAAATCTTAAGCATCATGCAAAAAAAAGACCGTTTAGAAGTGCTAAACGGTCAGTTTTTAATATCTAGACTTGTGTTTGTTTTGTTAATAGATTGCCTTGCCTAAGCTTGTGATTATGCTTGCAATTCTGATGGCATCCCAAATTCTGTTTTCTGTGCCACCTGCATGTAATACTGACTGTTCGTGGCTTTTTACACACATTTCGCAACCATTTACTGCGCTTACTGCCAAGCTAATTAACTCAAAAAACTCTTTGCCCAACACAGGATTCATCATGATGTTCATGCGCAATTTAGCAGGCGCATTATTATAGGCTTCTTTTTCTACAAAATGACGAAAACGATACAATACATTATTTGCAGCGAGTAATGATGCGCAAGCCTGTGCGTCAGCAATTTCAGCATCTGAGGCACCGTTGGTTTTGGCTTTTGCAGCAAATGAGTTCACCAGAATTTCTTTGTTATTGTTGGCGGCAATCGCTAGTGCAATTAAATGTGTTTCCTTTGCAGACAAGTGCTCTGATGTCAACACTGCCTTCACATTTAATTTTAAATCGCGTAGATATTTACTGTCAGCAAGGGATAAGTGTTGTAGTGTTGCATTAGTATAGTCGTTTGCAATGCCTAATTCTGCTAATATTTCTTGTGTCGTTTCGTGCATGTTGTAAATGTGTTAGATGTTTTTTGAATATAATAAATAAGAATCAAGAAGAAAGTCTTGACGCTTATTTACTATTTTTTAGAATAATTATTTAAGATAAAGTAGCTTCTCCTTTTTGCCAGTTGCAAGGACAAAGTTCGTCTGTTTGTAAGGCATCTAAAACGCGAATAACTTCAGAAACATTTCTACCAACAGACAAATCGTTTACACTCACCCATCTTACGATACCTTGTGGATCTACGATATATGTAGCGCGATAGCATACTTCTTCACCTTCCGTTAAAATACCTAAATCTCTTGACAAAGATTTTGATGTATCTGCTAACATAGGGATTGGTAAGCCGTTCAAATCAGCGTGGTGTACTCTCCATGCGTGGTGTACATATTCGCTATCTGTAGATGCGCCAATTAACACAGCGTCTCTATCTTTAAAATCGCCATTGTGTTTGCCAAATTCAGCAATTTCTGTTGGGCAGATGAATGTGAAATCTTTTGGCCAAAAGAAAATAACTAACCATTTGCCATCTTTTTGATGAATGTCGTTTGTGATTGTTTGGAATTCTTTTCCTTTTTCTAAGCTTACTACTGCTGTTTTTTCGAATGCTGGGAATTGTTGCCCTACTGATAATAATGCCATTGTTTTGTGTTTAATTGTTTAAAATTGTTTATGATGTAAAGTTCGTCATTTATTTTTATAAATAAAATCGATAGTTTTTATGATGCAATAATAAAAAACTATTGATTCAACCAGGCGTTGTACATCCATATTTCTTTTTCTTGTTGCGAAATAAAATCTGTAAGTAAGGTCAATGAGCCCTCATCGCCCAATTTTTCTGCTGTTTGCAGCATTTCGCGTTCTACAATAATAATTGTTTGCAGGCCGCTAATGACTAATGCCACCGCTTCATTTGCATCGCTTATTTGTTTGCCTTCTTTTATAGTAGTGTGTTTTAGATAATCGCTAAAAGTATGCAATGGTGTAAACCCTAATGTAAGGATTCGTTCCGCAATAAGGTCTATTTTTTCTTGCGCATCTGTATATATTTCTTCAAACTTTGTATGCAATTGGAAGAAATGTTTTCCTTTAATATTCCAATGCAAACCACGCGCATTTTGGTAATATAATTGATAGTTTGCCAATAGGACGTTTAATTGGCTTGCAAGTGTTTCAGATTGTTTAGTGTCCAATCCAATTTGCGTAATATGCTTTGTTTTTTTCATGTTTATTAATTTTATACAACAAAGTTAAAAACCATTGTTTAATAAAAAAAATCAATTAATTTTATTCCTTAATAAATAATACTTATGAACATCTCATTAACACAATTAGAATATATTTTGGCAATAGACAATTATCGACATTTTGCCAAAGCGGCAGAAGCTTGTTTGGTTACACAACCAACCTTGAGTATGCAATTAAAAAAGCTGGAAGAGGAACTAAATATTGATATTTTTGACAGAAGTAAACAGCCTATTATTCCGACAGATGCAGGTAAGCTCTTGATAGAACAAGCTCGTATTGTATTGCGTGAAGCGAAAAAATTAGAACAAATCGCCAAGCATTACGACGACAGTTTAGAAGGTGATTTTACCATAGGCATTATTCCGACGATTGCACCTTATTTGTTGCCTTATTTTATTAGTGATTTTCTTAAAAAATATTCAAAAATTCGTTTGATTATACAAGAGCTGACAACGGAAGATATTGTTTTTAAATTGAATAAAGACGAGCTTGACGCAGCAATATTGGCAACGCCATTACATGAAATTAATTTGATTGAAGAACCTTTGTTTTACGAAGAAATAAAGGTGTATGCGCACTACAATCATCCATTAACTAAGAAGAAAAACTTAAGTCATGAAGACATACAAAGAGACGATATATGGATGCTATCGAATGGCAATTGTTTTAGAAATCATGTGATTAATATTTGCACGAATAAAATGCGAGTTAACGACCGTTTGAAATACGAAAGTGGCTCGATAGAAACATTAAAAAAGATGGTAGAAATGGAAGGTGGTTTTACTTTATTGCCAGAGCTGGCGGTACTCGAATTACCTACTAAAAAACTACCGCAACTCGCAGAGTTTAAAAAACCAAAACCACTAAGAGAAGTCAGTATTGTATATGCGCGCAGTGTTGCGAAGAAAAAGTTTATTGATTTGTTGGCTAAACTAATAATTGACAATATTCCTGATGTGCTTTTAGATAAAAAACGAGGCACTGTTGTGGAATGGAAATAAGCTATTCAATTTCTTGCAGCTCTTTAAAGCAGTCTTTTAATTTCTCTAAATACTGTCCATAAAATTTTCGGATATACCATTTCATTATTGGATAGGATAATAATGTGAGCAGCAATGCGAATGATAATATTATAGATAAAGTGCCGGAGTTGAACATGTCGAAATACAATAAGAAACCGAGTGCTTTCAGTTCGTATAAGATAGCATAGCCTGATAAAAATCCAGAAATTGGTGTAAGTAATAGGCTGCCCCAAAAATAAATATTTAGATACTTTTCGAGTTGCACTATCAATAATTCCAAATTTGATTTTATATTTTCATGATAAGAGAAAAATCGTTGTAATTCTTTGTATTTTTTAATGTAATAAAATAAATAAGGCACAAAGGTAAACAAGATTACTACGATACAGATAATTGCAATTTCTTTAGATTTGAAATAAAATGGAACACCAGCTATTAAGAGAAGACATACAAAAAACATAGCAATTTCGAGTAATAAATTCCTGCGCAACTTGTCGATTATGGAAACAGATTTATGACGCAACAGCGCTTTAATATTTTCTTTTTCCAGCGTTTGTTTTCCAATATCATGTTCGATATTGCTCGACCAAATATTTTTTAAATCATCTAGCTCTATCATTGTACTGTCTTTAATAAGGTTCTTAATTTTTCTTTAATTCGGTTCATTTTCACGGCCACATAATTTGCGGTGATGCCTGTTATTTCTGCAATTTCATCATATGGCTTATCTTCTAAATATAATAACACAATCGATTTTTCCACATCAGATAAATATGCAATGGCTTTGTATAAAAGTAGCATGTTGTCTTCCGTGCTCGTGTCATTAAAATCTACTGGTTGAAAGTTTATATTTTCTAATGCTGTTGTTTGAATTTTTTTCTTCCTTATTCCTGAAATAGCAGTGTTTAGTGCTATTCTATACATCCATGTGCTAATTTTTGCTTCACTTCTAAATGAAGGAAATGCTTTCCAAAGCTGTAGTGTAATTTCTTGAAATAAATCATTGTGGTCGTCTTGATTATTACAATAAATTCTACACACCTTATGTATGATGCCTTGATGTTGATTAATAGTTTGTAAAAACGCTTGTTGCAAATGAAATGTATTGATTCGAATAAGATAAGTCGCAAACCAACTAAAGATATTACAATATTTCGGCAATAGATAATGAATGTGAATAGTATAATCGAGCTATACCAAGGAAAACCACCAAATCATCATAGTTTAGGATTTATTCGCTAATTGACCACAGGCGGCATCAATATCCTTTCCTCTGCTTTTACGCACATTGGCAATAACTTTATGCTTGTTTAAATAGTCAATAAATTTTTCTCGTGTTTCCACGGTAGATTTATGAAAATCGGCTTGCTCTATTTTATTATATTCAATCACATTGATTTTTACATCTATCAATCTTTTTCAAATTGCAACTAGTTTTTTTGAATCGTAAATGCTGTCATTTACGCCATCTAACAAAATATATTCAAATGTTACTTCACCTTTACACTTTGACTGAAAATATTGCAATGCATCTATTAAAGCGTCAATATTATTTTGCTCATTAATAGGCATGATGGTATTGCGTTTCTCATCATCGGCAGCATGTAATGACAATGCTAAGTTGAAACGAGCATTATCATCAGCAAGTTTTTTTATCATTTTAGCAACGCCAGCTGTCGATACTGTTATGCGTTTGGCGGACATATTCAAGCCCTCTTCTGCCGTAATTTTATCAATGGCAGACATCACATTATTGTAATTCAGCAATGGCTCGCCCATGCCCATAAACACGATGTTCGACAGATTTCTGCCTATGCTTTCAATTGCTTGTTGATTGATTAAAACAACTTGATCATAAATTTCAGCAGCCGATAAATTTCTTTCTCTTTTTAAAAAGCCAGTAGCACAAAACGAACAGCTCAAACTACAACCAACTTGCGAGGAAACACATGCCGTTGCTCTGTCTTCCGTAGGAATTAACACACCTTCAATTAGATGTTTGTCATGTAGTTGAAATGCCGACTTAATCGTGCCATCATTTGACTTTTGCACCTTATAAGCTCGTATTGGCAGCAACAAAAAGTATTGCTTTAACTTTTCTCTCAAATCTTTGGAAAGATTCGTCATTTCATCAAAATCAACAGCAGATTTCTTCCATAGCCACTCATAGATTTGTTTTGCACGAAACGGCTTCTCTCCAAGTGCTGCTAATTGTGCTATCAATTCCTCTTTTGATAATGTTCGTATGTCGATTTGTGTTTGCAAGCTAATGCAAAGATACTTTATATTTTTAATGACTTTTGATAATTGAGTTTTATATCTTTGTTGCGATGTCATTTCGCAAAATTTCAGCACATAAAATATATCCAATCTCCTCTTCGCCTATTGAAAATGGAGTGATTATTATTGATGAAAACGGAAAAATTATAGCTTTAGATGTCTTGGACAAGCACGACGCTACAACAGTTGAATTTTTTAATGGTGTCATCGTTCCAGGTTTTATTAATGCACACTGCCATCTTGAATTATCACATCTGCAAGGTGTAGCACAAACCGGCACAGGCTTGATAGATTTCATCTCACAAGTTATCAAAAATAGAGACCATTCACAGGAAATAATACAAGACGCCATTGCACGCGAAGAAAACAATATGTTACAATCAGGCATAGTGGCTATCGGCGATATTTCTAACACGACAGATACATTTTCACAAAAAAGAAAAGCGCATTTACACTATTATACTTTTGTGGAATATTTTGATTTGTTCCAAGTGCAAAATACAGCAAACACCATTGAACAATACGATGCTGTATTCAATGCATTACTAGAAACAGATAAAAATAAAAAATCAAAAGTGCCACATGCGCCATATTCAGTTTCGAAAAAGCTGTTTCAGCATATTATCGCAAGAAGCAATGAAGTTGATTCGTATTTGCCAAAAACAATATCGATTCACAACCAAGAAACCATGGCAGAAAATGAGCTTTTCTTACATAAAAAAGGTGGTTTCATTGACTTTTATGAGCGCATTGGTTTTACTACAGAAGCGATTCCAAACATTGGTCAATCAGCCATTCATTATGCCTTGAATTTTTTGAATAAAGCAGATAGAAACTTGTTTGTGCACAATACGCTCAGCACCAAAGAGGATATAGCTAGGGCACAACAGCAACTTGGTGCAGACCACACCTTTTGGGCTACTTGTCCGAATGCAAATTTGTATATCGAAAACAGCTTGCCAAATTATAATAATTTTATTGCCAATAATTCGCAAGTATGCATTGGTACGGATAGTTTAACGTCTAATTGGCAATTGAATATATTGGAAGAGATGAAAACAATTTTGAAATATCAATCGTATCTTTCCTTTGAAACTGTATTGACTTGGGCCACTTTAAATGGTGCCAAAGCATTAGGTTTTGAGGACGTTTTAGGCTCTATTCAAGTTGGAAAAACACCAGGTTTGGTGTTGATTGAAAATATGGAAAATAATATTTTAATGGCGAATTCTGTCAGCAGAAAGATTGTGTAAAATGGATAAATTAAGTAGCTAATAATTAATGAATATAGCGATAGACATAGGCAATACACGAACGAAAATCGGCATTTTTGACAAGCAAGAAATGCGCTCATTAATTACTTATGACAATTCGAAGAAAATAGCATTCGAAGAAATATTTGCTACGCATAATATTAGCAAATCTATCATTTCCAGCACAGTAGAAATTCCAAATTATATAATACAAAAACTGGCATCACTGCCACAGCATTTAATATTAAACGAGACCACAAGATTGCCATTTCACAACTGCTATTCTTCAAAAGAAACACTTGGTAAAGATAGATTAGCATTGGTAGCCGCCGCCACTGCAATGTTTCCAAACCAAAATACTTTAGTCATCGGTTGTGGCACTTGCATTACGTTTAATTTTATTAATGCACAAAATGAATTTCTCGGCGGCAGCATTCATCCAGGTTTGAAAATGCGCTTGAAAGCTATGCATACTTTTACCGGAAAATTACCACTTGCGGCGTTAATTAGCGATGCTGACCTGATGGCAAATAATACGGAAGCCAATTTACAAAGCGGTGTTTTGTATGGAGCGAGCAAAGAAATCGACGGTATGATAAGTGATTATTTAGTTAAATTTTCTGAAATGAACACAATTATTACTGGTGGCGATGCGGATTTGTTGGTTTATAGGCTTAAAAATCAGATATTTGCAATTTCCAATTTTACATTAATCGGACTCAATCACATACTAGAATATAATGCGTAAGATTTTTTTACTTTTTATTTTAGCAATTACCTTACAACAGGTTGATGCACAAGAACATACACCATATTCACGCTACGGATTGGGTCATGCTTTCGATAATAATACAGCACAATCAGCTCAAATGGGCGGATTGGGTGCCGCCTTTCAGTCTGGCGAAACAGTCAATTATCTCAATCCAGCTTCGTATGCTGCATTGCAATTAACAACATTTGACGGCGGTTTCTCAGGTAATTTCGGAAAAATAAAAACACAAACTTTAAAGGCAAAGCAAAATAGTTTTAGCTTAAATTATCTGTCTTTGTTTTTTCCTGTCAAAAAATTCTTTGTTACAGGCGTAAGCTTATTGCCCTTTTCAGCAAAAGATTATCTGATTTCGCAAACCACTTCATTTGACACAGCAAACGCAGTAAAATTTGAATATGAAGGCACAGGTTCTTTGTATAATTTATCTTGGGGCGCTGGCTATAAATACAAAGGGTTTCATGTTGGTTTTAATCTAGGTTATTTATTCGGTAAGCTAAACAACAATTCTTTTGCTTATCCAATCAATAAAGTAGGCACATTTGATGAAGAAAGTTATACAACATGGACTTTTACCAACACAAAAGTAAGTAGCATAATTTGGAATGCAGGTGTACAATATAATTTACCGATAACGAGCAAAAAGGACAGCAATAAAATCTATAATGTCGTTTTTGGCTTGTCGGGAAATGCACCAACAAAAGTTAGCAAACGCACTTATAATGATGAAGCATTATACACATTCCAATCTGGTTATTTAGCCTATCGAACAAGCGATGCTGGTATAAACGATTTTATTACAGACTATATACAACCTAAAGTATCATCAACAGATATGTTGGATACATTGTCAGAAAAATTTAATGAACGTGCTTACATTAAAATTCCAGCTACTTTGAATATCGGTATCATGGCCTATCGTGGTATAAAATGGAGAGCAGGCATCGATTTTAAATTTCAACCTTGGAGCAAGTACAGAGGCTATGAAGACAACGCAGCATCAAAACTGAATAACAGCTGGAGAATAGCTGTTGGTGGAGAGTTTTTACCTAATGATAAAAACTTTTCTAAGTTCTTTTCAAGGCTGAAATATCGCGCTGGATTTAACTACACACAGACAAATATCAAAATCAATAATCAAGCTATAAATGAGTTTGGCATAAACTTTGGAATAGGTATTCCATTGATTATAACCACAGCTAATGATCAAGGATTATTACAAAAAGTGTACACGTATGCTTTCAACATTGGGTTTGAAGCAGGCAGCAGAGGAACAACACAGAAAAACCTCGTTCGTGAAAACTTTTATCGTCTTAAATTCGGAATATCATTAAATGATAAATGGTTTGTAAGAAGAAAATATTATTGATAAACAAAGAAAAAAATGAAAAAAATCTTTTTAGTTGTAAATGTACTTTTGTTGACGTGGTCAGCAGCGAATGCCGAAAACTGTGCACGTTATATTGATGGAGATAGTACCAAAACAACACCAGCGTATTCTATCTATCGTGAGTTCTTTAAAAAAGGATTATATGCTGATGCGCTTCCTCAATGGAGAAATATGTTTTTGAAAGCACCAGGTTTTAGAAAACAAACACACTTAGACGGCATCACGATGTACTCGGCATTGATTCAAAAAGAAAATGATAAAACATTGCGTCAAGCATACATCGATACCTTATTTCAAATTTATAATAAACAAATAGAATGCTTCGGCGAAGATGAATATGTGTTAGGTAAAAAAGCAATGGATTTGCAGAAATATGGTAAAAATACAGATTTGCCTGAAGTACTGTCTTTGTTAGAAAAATATATAAAAATAACTGGCGAAAAAGCGTTCTACTACTATGTGCAAACGTATTTCAAAGTATTAGTAAACCAAGTTGGAAAAAATGGCATTACGGAAGAGTATGCAATCAATAAATATGATGAGATAACGACTATTGTAGATAAAAATATTGCAAACACAGGTAGCAAGTATAATAAAGAATACAAAGAGGTAAAATCTGTTATTGATGATTTATATACGACCAACTTTGCCGACAAAAGCAATCCGGAAGATTGTGCTAAATTGTTAGAAATTTATTTGAAAAAATACAAAGCAAATCCAAACGATTTAGCCACTATAAAATCAGTTTATTTAAAAACAAAAGGTTGTGCAGACAGTACAACAAACGTAGAGTTGTTAGAAAAATTAAACAAGTTAGCACCAAATTATACGTTTGCAACACGTTTGGCAAATATCTACATCAAATACAAAATGTATGACACGGCAATTGTCTTATATCAAAATGCATTAGCAGTAGAATCAGACACTTTGAAAAAAGCAGATTTGAACTACTACATTTCATTTATGAAATATGCAAAAGAAGATTTTCCTGCGTCTAGAGATTTTGCGAAAGAAGCTATTAAATACAATCCATTACACAGTAGAGCATATAACTTAATCGGTCTATTGTATTTGTCGAGTGGGCCATTGTGCGGACCAGGAACTGGCTTCCAATCACAAATAGTATTGTGGCCGGCTTTTGATTATTTTAATAAAGTAATCGAAATAAATGCAGACGCAGACTTAGTAACCGAAGCACAAAAATACATCAGCGACTACAGCAAATATTTGCCGACAAAAGCAGAAATCACGGCAAAAAAACTAACAGTTGGCGGACCTTACACAGTAAAATGCTGGATAAACGAAGAAACTACAGTTAAAGTAAAGTAGTAATTAAAGCATATTTATAAAATGTCTCGCCTATGGTGAGACATTTTTATTTTATAGGCTGTATTGGTTAGCTAAATGCTTTTATTTTACATTTATATCAAAAGTAATTTAAAAATAAATCGTAAATCGTAAATTCGTTTTGTGTTAGATTATAATTACATAAAAGCACTACATATCATTTTTGTAGTCAATTGGTTTGCAGGGCTTTTTTATATGCCACGTTTGTTTATTTATACAGCAGAGGCAAATGATAAAATGGAACCAGAAAAGTCCATATTGATTGCACAATTTAAAATTATGCAAAGAAAATTATGGTATATCATCACATGGCCAGCCGCCATAATTACTTTGATTTTTGGTGTGTTGCTATTGCTACAATCTGGATTTTTATCGCAAACTTGGATGCATATTAAGCTAGCGTTTGTCCTCGGTTTATATGTATATCATTTTTCCTTGCATCGCATATTTTCACAACAACAAAACAATATTTTTAAATACACATCAACACAATTGCGTATTTGGAATGAAGTAGCAACAATCTTTTTGTTTGCCATTGTTTTTTTAGTCGTAGTAAAAACCAACTTAAGCTTTCTTACAGGCCTTATTGGTTTATTCATTTTAGTTATACTCTTGATGTTAGGCATAAAATTGTATAAATTGCTAAGAAAAGAATGAACAAGATTCCACTAAAGCGAGTGCTTATTACCGTCATTGTTTCGCTTATTATTGTTTTGATATCGCGAAGCATGAGCAATAAAATAATATTGTTTCCATTTTGGCTAAACACAATACTTTATGTTGTTTCCTTAGCAATTACCGGATTTTATTGCTTTCAATGGAAAATATTTTCATCTGAAAAAAAGGAAGACAAAAAGGTGTCAAGCATTTTTAATGGCGTTTTAGCTATCGTGCTCGCCTTTGTGCTTTTGTCGGCTTTTCGATTGCCGATTAATTTTGTTATACAACAACAAGCAAAGAAAAATGAAATTATCACCGCTGTTTGTCCAATTACATTTTATTCTATTGGTTTAAAAAATCAAACTAAAAAACATATCTCATTTTCTTTCCAAAACAAATCTATAAGAATGAAAGTAAGGCCAAGCACAATGGCAAAAATCAAATCGCTTCCAACACCCAATAAACACATCACATTGCAATTGCGCAAAAGTATTCTTGGCACTTACGTGGTCGAAAATTATGATGTGTATTAATGCTATAAAAATTAAGCAAAAAACATATTCCACAACATAACAGCATTAAAAATGATGATAATGAGTGCAATAATCCAAGCCGTATAGTGTAAAAAAGCAGAATTGACAAACTGTGCCATCTTCGTTTTATTGCTCGTAATTTGTAATAAGGGTATGACAGCAAAGCTGAGCTGTACAGACAATATCACCTGACTGAGCACTAATAATTTTCCCGTGCCATTCTCGCCATATATTATTGAAACAATTAGCGCTGGAACAACAGCAATCAAGCGCGTAATCAATCGACGAAGCCAAGGCTTTAAACGGATATTTAAAAAACCTTCCATTACAATTTGTCCAGCGAGTGTGCCAGTAAGCGTAGAGTTTTGACCACTTGCCAGCAATGCGATAGCAAACAAAGTAGAAGCCATTTTTACGCCAAGCACAGGCTCTAAAAGTTTGTATGCGTCATGAATGTCGGCTACTTCTTTGTGGCCATTGTAATGAAATGCAGAAGCGGCCAAAATTAAAATAGCAGCATTGATAAAAAAGGCCATTAGCAATGAAGCAGTCGAGTCGATAGTGGCATACTTTATGGCCATCTTTTTGCCTTCGTCATTGCGTTCAAAATTACGTGTTTGCACAATGCTAGAATGTAAATATAAATTATGAGGCATGACCGTTGCACCTAATATTCCAATAGCGATATACAACATGTCAGCATTGGTGAGTATTTCTGTCGTAGGCAAAAGACCATTCATGACTGCAGCAAATGCAGGCTTTGCCATAAATAATTCATACGCAAAACAACAGAATATGATAAATATTAAACTGCCGACGAACGCCTCTAAATAACGAAATCCTTTGTTTTGCAACATCAATAAAACCAATACATCTAATATGGTAATGATGATGCCAACCGTTAATGGTATGCCGAATAATAAGTTGATGGCAATTGCCGAGCCTATCACTTCTGCCAAATCACATGCAGCAATGGCAATCTCGCAGATAATCCACAATAGAAAGCTTACAGGTTTTGAATAGGAATCTTTACAAGCTTGTGCCAAATCTCTGCCGGTAACAACACCTAATTTTACACATAAATGCTGTAATAAAATGGCAAATACATTCGATATTAAAATAACAGACAATAAAGTATAGCCAAAGCTCGAACCACCAGCAATATCGGTCGCCCAATTTCCAGGATCCATATAGCCAACAGCTACCATTAAGCCAGGACCAGCAAAAGCTAAAAGCTTACGCCAGCCTTGTACATTTTTGGGCACATCAATGCTCGAAAACACTTCTGGCAATGAGTTTGTCGTTCGTTCGAATTTCCAATCGCTATGATTATTCCACATAATTTAGTGCAATGTTAAAATATTAATTTTTAAGATAACAATATTATTTTTAGATTAGCTTA
>JADKZZ010000184.1 GCA_020848475.1 Chitinophagales bacterium
AGAAACCGTATTGATTTTATTGTGTAACAAATGAAAGAATTGCTGTCTTGTCATAGTTTCCTCTTGCCAATCACCCGTATCACGTGCCCTGTGCACAAAATGTCGCATGTCCAACGGAATACCCTTTCTGATATACCATTCCAAATCGTACCAATCGCGGCCTTTCACTCTGTTTTTCCAATTTCTGAATAGCAATGCATGCATTTTACCTGCAAATAAACTAGGTCGAGCGAAGCATTTTACATAAAAAGAAAACGGTTGAAGTAATAATTTCTCTTCCGTTACAAAACCTAAAAGCGGGTTACAGTCCACCTCTATTTTTATTTTAATTGATTTATTAGAAGCTAAGCCAGCTTGTTTCACAATATCTTCCAGCACTAGTTCTTTCCATATCGTTTCGGATTTTAGAAATGCCGATTCTACGGAAGTTTTAATCTTTTTATCTTTCTCTCGGATACTTACTTTCATGCCTGTAGCCTCAAATTCTGTAATTACGGCTGAAAAATAAGGCTCCAAAGAGAAATCCAAATTAAGATTCAAAAGAGAAAAATCCAGATCCTCTGAAAACCTGTCGAGTCCATAAAAGATACGGAGCGCAGTACCTCCGTAAAATGCCGCTTTATCGAAGAAATCCGTGCGCGACAATCCAGCCAAAGCAATTTCCTGCATGATTTCACGAAGTGCGGACAAAACCTCTTCTTCGTTGGCTGGTTGATATGCTGCTATCCATTCTTTTATCATAAGGATTCTAATGTTTTAACGAGCATAGATAAACTCTGACTTTTAGGAGCATCTTCTACCCAGGAACGGATTTCGGACACATTCAATGTGCGCAATGCGGCCTCATCCATCCGCATATCATCGAGTAGAAAATCTTGTGTTTGCCGGATACTTCTAAGTAAGACGCCGGCTGTCAGTACAATCATATCGCAAACAGCTTTTTCGGTCGATGCTATCAGCGCCGTTTGTTGCTCCGTTAATCTGACACTACGGACACCGAAAGAATAATAGGGCGCTGACAGATGCAGGTAGCTGAACCGACCTAACGGTGTGGTGTATCTTTTGGAAGTTTTCAGGGTGGCGGAGCTGACCTCATAAACACGTTCGGGTATCATTCCCCAATAAGAAAGTGCGGATTCTAGCGAAACATAACTGGGACCCCTCAAGTGGTTAGCAATAAGCAGTGGATGTGGCAATGGTAAATCGGTTTCAGGACCAGGCACATACAATCCTCTCCGTAGCGACAGCAGTTCTCCGCTCCTGATCAACTCACTGATTTTATCGTTCGGACGGTTGTATTCAGTGAGCATTTCCTCCACAACATGATGTGATATCGGTGCTTCCGCATACTCTTTTACCCTTCTCCTGAATGACATAATGTAATTTTACAACATAATAATCGGAATTTTTCCGATTATTACAAAATATTTTTACATAAAATTGCAAAATAAAAATAGATTAATCGGAATTATTCCGATTAAATACCATTTTCTATCTCAAAAAGTACCATTTTTGACCACTTTACTTTTTTAAATATAAAAAGAGGCTGTCTCAAAACAAAAAGAAGAGAACACTAAGATTATAATATTCTGAATTTTATCAGATACATATCCTAATAGAAAAGAGGCTATCTCAACTATTGAGACAGCCTCTTTTCATTTCGTCAAATGTCTATATCAAAAAGATATTAAAACGGATATTTATTCGCTTCAATGACAGCATCTGCAATAGCTCTACGTGTATTTTTTGGATTGATATCGTAGTTTTTCAATAAAGAACCAACTACGCGTTTCATCGTAAATTTCTCTACACCTGAAGCATAACTATCAATTGCATTGTCAGCCGCTTTACGAGCAATTTCTAATGCTTCATACACATACAATTGCGTCATTTTGATTTTGATTTTCAATTGGTCTTTATCTGTGTTTTTATCCGCATTTAATTTTTTAACACGTAAAATTGCTGACTCAGCCATGAATGCTACTGACATGATATCTGCCAAGTTCATCACGATTTCTTGTTCGTCCACTAATTTCGTTTTCAGTTTACGTCCAGCAGCACCTGTGATAATCATGAATACGCTTTTCAAGTTGGAAACAATTTCAGTCTCATCAGCTAAGAAACCATTATTGAAAGGATTGAAATTTTGTGCAATACCTAATGGAATCGATTTTGCTGCATCGTTTATTTTTAATTCCTTCGTTTGGAAAGCACGTTTATAGAATTCTGCTAAAGCCAACATTCTATTGATTTCATTAGTACCTTCATATATTTTAGTAATACGCGCATCGCGGTAAGCCATTTCTACGCCTGTTTCCATAGAGTAACCCATACCGCCATGAATTTGGATAGCTTCGTCGGCCGTCCAGCAGATGGCTTCAGAACCTTGTACTTTTAAAATTGCACATTCGATAGCATACTCACGCATAGAGTTTATTTTCGCATCATTTTCTGTAGCACCATTTGCTAAAAACTCTTTATACTTTTTGTCAACGTCAGCACCTACTCTATACACTGCTGATTCATTGATGAATGCTAACATTGCCATTTGACCTAACTTATATTTCATCGCACCAAATTGTGCGATTGGTTGGTCAAACTGAATGCGTTGATTTGCATATTCTACAGATTTAGTGATACCAAACTTCATGCCGCCAACACCGCCAGCACATATTTTAATACGACCATTATTTAAGATGTTTAATGCCATATTAAAACCTTTACCACGCTCGCCTAATAAGTTTTCTTTAGGAATTGGAACATTATTAAAGAACAATTGAACAGTAGATGAAGACTTGATACCCATCTTTTTCTCTTCTTTACCGATTTCAATGCCGCCAAACGATTTTTCTACGATGAAAGCAGATAAACGTTCGTCGTCTTCAATTTTAGCAAAAACGATAAAGATATCAGCAAAACCACCGTTAGTGATCCACATTTTTTGGCCATTCAATAAGTAGTGTGTACCATCTGCGCTTAATGTCGCTTTTGTTTTTGCTGAGTTGGCATCTGAACCAGAGCTTGGCTCTGTTAATGCATACGAACAGCCATATTCACCTGTTGCAATTTTTGGTAAATATTTTTCTTTTTGTGCTTGTGTGCCATAAAATACAATTGGCAATGAGCCAATCGAAACTTGCGCACCTACCGTTGTTGCAAACGACAAGCCAAGTGATAAAGCTTCTGTATATAATAAACCTGTATTAAAATCAGCGCCCATACCACCAAACTCTTCCGGAATTGAAATACCGTACAAGCCTAATTCACCAGCTTTTTTGAATATTTCATACACTTTGTCTTTATCCTTCTCGGCATCCATCAATGCTATTTTTTCAAAGCCCATTCCATGGATTTCTTGCATACAAAAGTCGTACACAGTTTGCCATATCATTTTTTGCTCTTCCGTGAATTCCTCTGGAATGAAAACATCTTTTATATCGGTTTCTGAAAAAAGAAAATTTCCACCGATTAATTTACTTTTTATTGCTGCCATAATAATTACATTTTTTTATCGAACTAAAGTTAATTCAAAAAATCCAATGCATGCATTGGATTAATAATAATTTAACGCCTTATTGCAAATAATTAATCTATGTTAATTGAAACTA
>JADKZZ010000185.1 GCA_020848475.1 Chitinophagales bacterium
AAAGAGATGGTGAATGATTGGTTGGAAACTGAAAAAGAAAAAATTAAGAAGGATAAAGTGTGATAAAATTTTATAGAATGCAGTAGATATCGCCAAAGAGGAAAAGTATTATTCTTCTTTATTATCTTGTTCAGTTTCCATTGAATTTTCCTCTTTCTTTTCTTCAATGATTTCTACTTTTTTAATAGGCAAACCATTAATATATTTTTCGTATTGTGCCTTGTCTCGAATTACATCATATTTTGTGAGCGGTTGCTTGTTGCCATACCAAGTAAAACCATCTAATCTATAAGTAGATGCATTTATTTTTTTCATTGGAGTAAACTCAGCTTCAGGAGTGCCCGTCAATTTTATTCTGTTTACCTCGCCTTTATCAAAGGAAACTGTAATAAATGCAGATGATGATTTATTGGCACCATTGTATGCATTTTCCTTGTCTTTTATAAAGTAAATACTTTCTGCATTGCCATCTACATCTACTTTTTCCATTTCCTTATTTTTCAGAAATGCTTGCATGAATTTTCCTTTAGTTTGGTTGTAAATTTCAACATCTTGTAAGTTGATGATAAAAGCATTATTGTAAATATCTACTTTGTAAATTTCATTGTTTCTATTGTATAAATAAATCGAATCACCAGTGATTTGTGTGGAATCCATCCATAAAGCAGGAGCGTAGTACATTTTAAAAATGGAATCTGATTCTGAGTAAAAAAGTGAATCAGCAATGGCACTCATCTTACCTTGAATCAGCTTCATGTGATGCCATGCTTTCAATATTTTTATCGAATCATTGCCGCTTATACTGTCGTTCACTTGGAGAGAATCTGTTGACACAATTTTATAGGTTAATAATGTGTCGGCACTTAAATACATTGTATCTTTCTGGTTCTCAGAAACTGAAATCATTAATGGGTCTCTATAGGCAAGCACTAAGGATTTATTTTCATCAGAATAAATATAATTACTCAACATTGTTGTTCGCTCTGAACTATCTTGAAAAACAACATTGTTCTTTGCAATGGCAATTTTTGTTTTATTGTCGTAATCAATAGTTTCCGCTTTCACAGATGCATCACCTTTTTTTATTTCCGTATTATTTCCGAAAAATGCTTTTTCCAACTTGGTGTCATAGTAGCCACTATTGGTTACTATGATGTTGCTATCTTTATCTATTATTGTTGTTTTTGTAATAAAATAGGCTATTTCTTTTGTAGTATTATAGCGCAATGAATCGGCATAAATAGTGCGTTCTTTATCTTTTAATACAACATCGCCATAGAATACTGCTGTGCTTTGTTGATGATAATAGTAGCCAATGGCACTAGTAATTGTTGTTTCTTTATTTACTAATCTGCCACCACTCATATATGAGCCGATATCAGTTTCTGTGTTATAATTTAATTCAGGAGTCGTCAAAATCATCGTATTGTCACGCATGGAACACATACCAGTTAATCGACCAAATTTTTGATCTCCAAAATACTCTAAGAAATTTCCCCAAACATCAATGCTATCACCTTTTTTGATGTGTACTTGCTTGCCATAGGCTGTCATGTAATTGGCTTCAATGTCAATGATGGCGCTGTCACAAAACATGTAAGCATCGATATGTTTCAGCTTTACATTGCCGATTAATTTTCGATATCTTCCTAACTCCAAAGTTTGGAAAATAAGTGAATCTGATTTTATAATTTCTATCTTTTTCTTTTGTGCTGTGTCTTTTTTTATTGGCGGAAAATAAATAGATTTTTGTGCCAGCGTAGCAGATGCCACTAACACAAAAAATAAGGAGAAACTTATCTTCTTAATGTCGAAAATACTATGTAAATTATCTCTTTTCAAAACAAATAAAAAAAGCCATTGCAAATACAATGGCTAAAATACTATTTTTTATGGCATTACATAAATGTATGCAATCTACTTTATTTTTTTCGCAGCCTTTGGATGTCTTTCTAAAAACTGTTGTACAGAAGTATCTGTAAATGTAAATGTTTTAGTTCTGTCTATTAATGACAAGCTGATGTATTTTTTTGGATTTGCTTTCAAATCAGTTAGTACAGCATTTAAAGACTGAATGGTTTTAGTAATGTCGTTATATGCGCCATCTTCTTTTAATAATTTTGAAATCGAACCATCGCCATCATTAATTAAAGAAAGTGTTTTTTTCAATTGCTCTAATGCGCCTTTCGCACTTTCTACTGTCGATGCTAAATCTAATGCGGCCACTTTGCCAGATATTGTTTGGAAGTTAGTGAGTATAGAATCTAATTTTCCTGACTCAGAAGTTAAGCTTTTAATATTAGACATGATAGCGTCAATATTTGCTTTGTTATCAGCTAATGTGCCATTTAAAGTGACCACCATTTTATCTGCATTAGCGGCAAATTTATTAATAGTCACTAATGTTGTACTTAAATCGCCAACCGCTTTTTTCAATAAACTATTTTCACCTTCACCTAATTGCGTGTTGAGATTGGTAGCTAAATATTGAAATGATTTTAATGTGCTATCGATTCTTGGTTTTAGCTGAGAAATTAAATCAACACCTTGGTCGATTGAATTGCCTTTTACTAAACATTTTAAAGTATCAGATTCCTGAGTATCATCGCCACTTGCACCACGCACTAAGCCAACGCCCATTTTGCCTAACATATCCAAAGAATAAATGATGAATTTACTATCATTTGGAATAATTACATCTTTCTCCAATTTCAATGTCATTAATGCTTTATTAGGAAAGTTTGGACTTCTTGAAATTTCAATTTTGCTGACGCGTCCAATAGGTACGTCATTTTCCATTACTGGACTTGATGGTGTGATGCCTGGTACTCTATCAGCAACAATATAAATATATTTGCTTCTAGTGAAAATACTATCACCTTGTAAAAATTTAAAGCCTAAAACAAATGCGACTATGCCAAATACGGTTAATGCGCCTACTAAAATCTCGTTTTTATTTTCCAATGGAATTTCGTTTTAAAATCACCAAATATAAGCAGAAAAATATAATTTCTGATATTTTATAGGCATAGTACCTATTTTATTGTAAATATTTTTTTGCCTCAGCACCACTAAGACGTTTGCCGTCTTTGTAAACAACGATAAATGCGTCTGGAAAGCCTGAAGATTTTACCTTTTTCAGTACTTTATTGGCTAAGTCAAATTCGATGAATGGAGAATATGCATATTTATACATACCATCGACTTTCTCGTAATGTAAATTGGAATATATTTTATAAGCTTTGTCACTTTTAGGCAATAGTTTACTCGATGATTTTATCTGTACCTTATAAATAATTCCTTTTTCTGTGTCAATACTATTTTCTTTAATAGGCTTTTCGTTGTTTTTTGTAGTTGTAATAACAGGTTGCGTATTAACCAATGGCGTGTCTGTTTCTTTTACTGTTGTTGTTGGAATTGGATTAGAAACTGGTGTAGGCGTTAGTTTGTTTCCTTTTTCTACTGCAAATTTATAATCGTCGAAAGCATGTAAAATAGCTTCAGACATTTCTTGTTGTCCTGTTGCAGAAATAAGATATTTTTCCTCTGTTTTATTGGTTAAAAAGCCTGTTTCTATTAATATAGAAGGACAAGTTGTTCTATATAGCACCCAAAATCCAGCTTGTTTTACGCCACGATTATAGCGGTTGAGTTTATTAGTAAATTGATCTTGCACTTTACTGGCCAAAAATGAACTTTGTTCTATGTTGGCATTTTGTGCTAATGATAATGCAATCATGGCTTCTGGAGAATCAGGATCGAAACCTTCATAAGTGTTTTGGTAATTATCTTCTAATTTGATAACCGAGTTTTCGCGTTTGGCAACGTCTAAGTTTGCTTGTGAGACATGCAAACCCATTAAAAATGTTTCCGCACCATATGCTGATTTATTGGCATTTGCATTGCAATGTACACTGATAAATAAGTCTGCATTGTTATTATTTGCCAATAATGCTCTGTCTTGCAACGTGATGAAAACATCAGTTTTTCTGGAGTAAAGTACTTTGATGTCAGGATATTTTTCTTCTATTAATTTGCCCAATAACAACACGACTTTTAATGTAACATCTTTTTCATACGAGCCTGTTTGACCATGACAGCCAGTGTCATGTCCACCGTGACCAGCGTCTAAAACTATTGTTTTAATTTTATAACCGCCAGTAGGTTTTGATACGCAATGTGCAATTGTGTGTATAGATAATAAAAATATTAAGCAAGCAATCCGTATTTTTGACATTTTAAACATACATTTGAAACTCATTAACAATAGAAATATTTTCCACTTGTCGCATTATTTTTTAGATAAAAAGCTATTTCTTTTATTGCTGATCACCTGCGTGATGCTTCCTGCTTTTTCTCAAGGAAATATAATTCCATTTCCTAAAATAACGAACGATACATTGGAACATACAAACATCACGCCAAATGTAAACATTTCTTCGGCTGATTCAATTGTTAAAGATTCCACAATTGTGGAAGCAAAGACGATTAAAATCGCTAATAATGATTTAGAAGACCAAGTAAAATATACAGCGCAGGATTCTATTATTTATGACATTCCAAATAAAACGGTTTATCTCTTCGGGAGAGCCAATATAAAATATCAAGAAATGGATATGCATGCTGGCTTTATTAAATTTAATTGGGACAGCAGTGAAGTGTACGCCAAAGCTATGTATGACGATAGCCTCGGTGCCATAAAGCGCGTAGAATTTAAAGATGGAAACGGTGAATATGTTGCCAATGAAGCGAAGTTTAATTTTAAAACTAAAAAAGGAAAAAGTAGTGGCTTAGTGACAAAAGAGCTCGAAGGTTACTTACATGGCATGCAAGTAAAAGTAATCGATAGCACAACCATGTATATCAAAGGTGCACGCTATACAACATGTGATTTAGATGAGCCACATTTTTATGTGGAAATTGGAAAAGCAAAAGTGATAAAAGATAAAATAATGGTAGGCAAACCAGCTGATGTTGTTATCGAAGGTGTGCGTACGCCATTGTTTTTGCCATTTGCTATTTTGCCTAATATCAAAACCAAAGGTACTGGCTTGTTAATGCCTACTTATGGACAAAGTACAGAGCTCGGATTTTTCTTAAATAATATTGGCTATTTCTGGAAAATAAATGACAAGCTGGCTCTCACAGCCACTGCAGATGTTTATACGCTGGGTAGTTGGGGCTTGCATGCCAATTTAGCCTATAAAAAAATATACAAGCTTACAGGAAATTTGAGCTTTAATATCAACCAGCAACGTGGTGGTTCGCAATATGAACGATTTAATAAAAACAGGCAAAAACCACCTTTGAATTTTGGAATTATGTGGCAAATGAATATCGACCCGAAAAAGATGTTCAACAGCAGTTTTAATATCAACTTGAATATAGTAAGTAATAAAACGTATCAATTGCTCAACTCTCGAGATCCGCAAAGTGTTTTGGCTACCAATTTTTCATCTAATATTTCTTATAGCAAATTTTGGCCAGGAAAGCCGTATCGAATTGCATTAAACACAGGTTTGGTGCAAAATACACAAACCAAACAAATCGCATTGACCTTGCCTCAATTCTCATTTAATGTCACACGCATTAATCCATTCCAAAGCAAAATAGCGGTGACAAAACGTAAATGGTATGAAAATATTGGTTTTTCTTATGACTTAAACGTTTCAAATCAGTTGAATGCAACAGATTCTACTTTTTTTACCATGAAAACATTGAAAACAATGCGCAATAGCATTACGCATAATTTGCCGATTTCTGGTAATTTTACTTTATTCAAATATTTGAACCTAAATGTTGCTTTTAATTATCGCGAAAATTGGTATTTCAGCTATTTGAATAAATCGTATCACGATTTTTTAGCTCGCAAAAATGACGAAACTGGTAAAATCGATACTTTTTACAATCAAGCGGTAGAAACAATCAAGTATGGATTTAAATCATATAGAGATTTCAATTTCAATATGAGCTTTAATACACAATTATTTGGTACTTTCAGATTTAAAAATACAAAACTAAAGGCGATTCGTCATACGTTTAG
>JADKZZ010000186.1 GCA_020848475.1 Chitinophagales bacterium
CAATCAATAGCTTTTTGTATTACATATACACGTTGTTATGCGCTGTATGCTTGCGAAGCGTGGGCAATGCGAGGATTAGGCTCCTGCCCCGAAGCATTATTTAGGGCAAGCATATTGCGCATAACGTATCGGTGCTATACGATGTGGCGGATTTTCAGCACGAAAGTCCAATACGAAGCACCAAAGTTTGAATTAAATAAAAATGTTTAATCGAAGCACGTCAGCCGCCATATTGTATAGCACTTGTTAGCGGCTGCCCTTCTTCACAAATTTTGATGATATGACAATAGATGAAACAAATTTGCTTCACAAAAAAGCAGAAACAAAAAAGGATGGTGTGTATTCTTTTAGGGGCAATTTATGGGCTGTAAAGAATGGGAAATTTGTTGCCTTCATAGACAACAAAGGACAAGTTTTACAAAGGTTTGGTGCTTTCAATACTCAAATTGGTGATTTAAGTTCGATTGAAAGATGGGATTGGAAAAAGAAACTTGTCGAATGGTTGCGGTCTCAATAGGGTTGCCGCTAACTTCCAAATTACACTACCCAATGTGATAATTAAATTATCTAACTGATTGATTTTCGCAATAAATAATTACTACATTTGTACACAAATTGAAAAAAAATAAAATGGATAGTGAATATCACACAGAAACAGAGTTAAAGGAAATTCAAAAATGGAACATTAAAGATGCCCATAATTTAATTAAAAGACTAAAGAAAATTTGGAGGTATAAGTGTTGTTTCGTCGAAAGGTGGAAGCTCGACCATATTTATAAAGACAGACCGATTTTGAATTTAGAACTTCACACGGCTGGTTACAGTGGTAACGAAGATATAATTAAAGCATTGCAAAAACATAAACTGTTTTGGCTAATGTGGTGGAGCAAAACAGAAAGGGGTGGGCATTATTATTTTGAAATTGATTATTATACTATCGGCTTTAAAAAAGTACGTCTTTTTGCTAAAGAAAATAACATTACAAGGCAGTATGTTTCAAAAGTAAAAGATAAATTTGAATGGATTAAAATATCTCATGGTAAACGTCTTATTCGTGCAGTTGGAAAAATTTAAAATATTGTTGCTAACATTTAGGTGGTTGGCGTTCGTTGCCGACTTTGGAACACGAAATTTACATCTAAAAATAAACTTGATATGGAAAACAAGACTTCAACAAAACACGAAAACGGCAATGACGCTAACCTCTTTTTATAGGCAGACTTTAATATATAAATTATGTCAAAAACAAAAATTTTCTTTGATACCGAATTTACGGGACTCCAAAAAGCAACAACACTTATCTCGATAGGTGCAATTTCAGAATGTGGCAAAACATTCTATGCTGAATTAACAGATTTTAATTTACTTCAAGTAGATGCTTGGATAGAAGAAAATATTTTAAGTAAATTACATTTAGATGTTAAAATGCACGGGCAAAATGCAACAAGCTGTTTTGGTAATGACTGGCTATACAAAGGCACAAAACAAGAAACATCTCTTATGCTTGAAGCGTGGTTAAAACAGTTTGATGAAGTAGAAATGTGGGGCGATTGTTTAGCCTACGATTGGGTACTATTCAATGACCTATTTAGAAATGCGTTTAAAATGCCTGAAAATGTTTATTATATTCCATTTGATATTTGTACATTATTCAAACTAAAAGATATTGACCCCGATATAAACCGTGAAGCGTATGGTTGTCGAGAAAATTATTATGCAATGCCCAAACACAATTCTTTATGGGATGCAAGAGTAATAAAAATGTGTTACGAAAGATTAATGAATGTTCTCCCATAGGGTTGCCTATAACGGTTACAGCTATATTTAGTGCCGATTTTGAAAAACAAAATTTAATAAACAGATAAAATGAAAAACGAAGAACAAAACTTAAATGCACTACAAAACTTGGCATTGCAGCAAACGGCTTTTAGCGGCAGCGCTTATTTAATTAAACTTGGTCATCATATTGATTCCGGGTATTTAGAACAATTAGGCACAAATGAAAAAGCTATTGAAAAAATAGTTATTGATGCAGCAACAAAAAATGACCTACCGGGTGTAAAAGAAATAATTGAAGTCGAATTGGTTGATTTATTTCAGTTGGTTGTTAATTATAAATACAAAGATTGGTCTGGCGAAATTGAAAACGGTCAATTATTTCTTAATAAGTTCTCGTTGGTGTCATAGCATTGCCATAACGCAAAACACGTGTTATGCCCAGTGCTTTTATTGTCAAACTTTAAATGAATTACAAATGAAAAAAGACAAAAACGGATGGGTAAAAATTGGTAGCAAAGATGATTATCCTACCAAAGATTGCAGATATTGGATTGCTAATAAAAATGACGTTTTTGACTTTTTTGCAAATAAAGATACTGTTGCAAGAAAGTTTGAAAATGGCACTCTTACCCATTACAAGGAATTAGAAGAAACTTTGCCCCCCGTTGAGCTGTCGCCTTAGCATTGGGCATAACCACCAAATTACACTACGCAATGTGAAAATAAATTTAATACTTAAAAAACATGGCACACATAATAGACCCATTTGGTAATTTAAAACAACCTTCAATTAAACTTTATGCCGAGAAAGGTCATAAAGTAACAGTAACAGAAAAATCCATTAAAAATGGATATGATTTTGATATAGAGAACGTAAATAAATATCTGAAAGTCGGCGAAATTTATACCGTTGAAGAAATGGATGTTTACGATTTTCACTCAACGGTTTTATTACAAGAAATTCCGAATGTATATTTTAATAGTGTTAATTTTATAGATGTAGATTAAAATTTCAAAATACATGAAAAAAGAAAATTTTATAAGGAAATCTAATTATGCTTCCGGTGCCTTTACAGCTGCGGGGAAAGCTGTTGTAATAGCTGTTACATGGACTGCTACATTAATTGCTACAACGACTGCTGCATGGGATACCACAACGGCTGCTACGCTGCCTGCTATATGGGCTTCTTCATTGGCTATTATATTGGCTGTTGCGAATGATGGTACAAAGAAAAAAGAAAAGTCTGTTTTAGAAACAAAAAATTTACACAATTTATTCATAAATCAAACAAAACAATGATTTTAAATTTCAAATACGGATTCCAAGTAGGTAACTTTACTTATGGATGGTTGAAGAAAGAGTTATACCGCCTACCATCAATTTCATTTAATCGGCACTATCCAATTAAAAAGCAAAAAAAAATAGTTGTTGGTAATCAATCGGGGTACAGGATTTTGCGAAGTAAATACTCTGAAAAACAGTTAGCTGAAAAAACAATTATTATAAATAAAAAAATAGTACTAATCAAAAACAATGATGTGCCATTTTAAAAAACTACTTATGGAAACAAAAGAACGTCAAATGAAAGCACTCGGATGGGCTTTCATTGCAATAGTAATAATGACAATACTTTCATTAATAATCAACTAAAACCATGAAAACGCAAAAAATCAAATCACATTTAAAGGCAGGAAAAAAAATTACAGGACTTCAAGCTCTTAGATTGTATGGCTGTTACCGGCTATCGGCAGTCATTTATAATTTAAGAAAATCCGGAATGAATATAAAAACGAAAATTGTTGGTAAAGAAAAATACGCACAGTATTTTATTTAAAATATTTGTTTTTCAGCAAACATACAAAAACAAATCCTCACCCACTTGAAAAGGTCTTGAAAAAATCAAGGTAAAATCAAGATGGCATATAAACACCTGATGACCAACCAATTGCATCCGTTACGAAATAGACCTC
>JADKZZ010000187.1 GCA_020848475.1 Chitinophagales bacterium
CGTATTTCTTTGTCTCGTCTTGAATTAGATTTACACAAAAAAAAGCAATACACATGAAAATAGCAATCGTAGGTGGCGGAATTGGCGGTTTGACAACAGCCTTAGCTTTAAAACAAAATGGACAAGACGTAACTATTTACGAAAGTGCGTCAGAAATTAAACCTGTTGGTGCTGGCATTCTGCTCGCAATCAATGCTATGCAAGTATATAAAAATCTAGGCATTCACAAAAAAATAGAAAAGGCAGGCGCTATCGTTTCAAATATCCAAACTACAGATGCGCAACTCAATACAATTTCTGAAACAAAGTTAAGTCACTTTGAAAACAAATATGGCGTATGTAGTGTGGCGATACATCGCGCAGATTTGCATACAATATTGGCAGATGAAATCGGATGGGAAAACATCAAACTATCTAAAAGGCTTATAAATATTGAGGAAGGAAATGAATTCAAATTACATTTTGAAGATGGCTCAAGTATTAACTGTGATGTACTAATCGGAGCTGATGGCATTAAATCTGTCGTTAGAAAACAATTATTTAATGAAGGTACATTTAGAGATACAAAACAGAGATGTTGGCGTGGTGTTTGTGAATTTGATTCGACCGCTAAGTATAATCAAATAGCCATTGAATCGTGGGGAAAAGGCAAACGTTTTGGGTTCGTAGAAATCGGCAAAAATAAAGTTTATTGGTATGCCGTAATTAAGGATACAATGATGAAAGAAAATTATGACCTATCTGATTTATTTAATGAATTTCATCCTGAGATTGTAAAAATTATTAATGAAACACCAAAAGACAATATCATATTCAGCGACATTAAAGACTTGCAACCAATCAATCAATGGCAAAAAGGAAAAGTTTGTTTAGTAGGCGATGCTGCACATGCCACCACACCTAATATGGGGCAAGGTGCATGTCAAGCTATTGAAGATGCTTATGTAATAGGAAAGTTATTCGGACAAGAGAAAAGCGTTGAAGCCGTTTTTACTCAATACGAAAAACTAAGGTTGGAAAAAGCGCACTATATCATTAATACGAGCTGGACAATTGGCAAAGTGGCTCATTATGAAAATAGTATTGCTATTTGGGTAAGAAATTTTTTGGTAAAAAACACACCCATAAATATTGTTGAGAAACAATTAAACAAAGTTTTCAGTATTGAATATAACATCGTTTGATACTGCTAACTGCAGTTTGGAAATGTCGAGTTCATAGCAAAATTCAACATTAGCCTTAACCATGGTTCTTGAGGACACAAACCATGGTAGCATGGTGTTGACTAAATTAGGTTTTGACTTTTAAGAAACTTTTGACTTTGAAAGCGACCCTACAGATTGGTTTGAATTGAAAAAAATAAATTGGAAAAATGCTATTGTGCTCAAAAATGGAATAAAAAAAGTCGATTGATTCAAAGTATAAAGAGTATCTACAATAAATCCTTGATTATTTTTTCCATGCTTACGCCTTCTGCTTCGGCTTTAAAATTTCTGATGATACGATGACGCAAAATTGGCAAAGATACAGCTTGTACGTCTTCGATATCTGGCGAATATTTTCCATTGATGGCAGCATGTCCTTTGGCAGCCAACACCAATGCTTGTGAAGCGCGTGGTCCAGCGCCCCAAGCCACAAACTCGTTTACAATCGTGGCTGCTTTGGCTGTATTTGGTCGTGTTGATGCAACTAATTTTACAGCATATTCCACTACATTATCCGCAATTGGCATGCGGCGAATAAGATGTTGGAATGCAATGATTTCATTGGCGCCAATAATTTTAGATACTGTAGTTGGCGTATCTGTTGTTGTCGTTTTTACGACTTGCAATTCTTCATCATACGAAGGATAATCCAACACGATATTAAACATAAAACGGTCTAATTGTGCTTCTGGCAATGGATAAGTTCCTTCCTGTTCAATTGGATTTTGTGTTGCCAAAACAAAAAATGGCAAGTTTAATGCATGCGCTTGTCCGGCTGCTGTCACTTGTCGTTCTTGCATCGCTTCCAATAATGCAGATTGTGTTTTTGGTGGTGTTCTATTGATCTCATCTGCCAAAATGATGTTGGCAAAAATTGGACCTCTATTAAAATGAAACTGTCTATTTTCGTTTAGCACTTCTGCGCCAACAATATCTGAAGGCATTAAATCTGGTGTGAATTGAATGCGTTTAAAATGCAATTCCAACACATCTGAAACGGTTTTAACCAAAAGTGTTTTTGCCAAACCAGGAACACCAACTAACAAGCTATGGCTATCGCAAAAAATAGAAAGTAATACATATTTGACCACATCATCTTGCCCAACAATTACTTTGCTAATTTCCTTTTTCAGCTGCTGATAAGAAGCTGATAAATGTTGAATTCCATCTACATCATTTGCGAACTGGCTCATGTTACTCTATTTTGAAACTAGTGATTCTAAATCTGTGCACTTTTCATATTCGTCAGTAAACATCAAGTAGGTTTTCTTCATGTTTTTAGTAAACCATCTACTCAAGATTTGCTCTTCTTTATCTGCTTTGGCTGCATTTTGAATTTTGTCGTAATCGATACGCAAATCTGCCACATGTGGTTCAGTTTTCGAAATCAGCTTTACTATTCTGAAAGCTGGTGTGCCATCATCAGCTTGATACATTATTGCTGGTGTGATGCCACCAATAGAAAGTGTATCTGCCAATAGATATAAATTTGGGTCCATTTTATCGACATCTAAAACGGTGCTTCCAGTTTCGTTATTTAAAAGTGAACCACCTACATTTTTGCTTTGCTCATCTTGCGAATATAATTTTACAGCATTAAAAAATGAGATTTTATCTTCGAGTATATCATTTCTTACAGAGTCTAATTTTTTTTGTGCATACTCTGCATCACGAGAAGTTGTTTGTGGACGAACTAAAATATGACGCACTTGTATCATGTCGCCGCGACGCTCTATCATTTGAATAATATGATAGCCAAATGGCGTTTTTACTAAGTCGCTTATTTCATTTGGTTTTAATTTGAAAGCTGCGCCTTCAAATTCTTTAACATAAGTACCACGCGATGCCCAATCGAGCAAACCACCTGCTTGTGCAGAGCCTATATCTTCAGAATATAAACTCGCCAAAAGCTCAAAACTTTCACCTGCTCTCAATCTATCTAAAATACCTTGTGCTTTATCTTTTGATGCTTGCTGTTGTGCATCTGACACACGTGGTTTCATTACTATTTGTTGTAATTCTATAGTCGCATTAAAATAAGGAAGACTGTCTTTTGATAATTTCTCAAAATAGGTTTTCACTTCTGATGGTGTTACTTTGATATCGCCTACAATTTTACTTTTCATTCGTGAGGCTAACATTTGCTCGCGAATATCTTCGCGATAATCGTCTTTAATTTGTTCTACGGTTTTGTGATAATACTCTTCGAATGCTTCTTGCGAACCTGCAATGCTGATAAAATAGTTTATTTTTCTATTCAA
>JADKZZ010000188.1 GCA_020848475.1 Chitinophagales bacterium
AAACAGGAAATACATCACACAAATTTCTACTTTGTTTATTTTTTTTTTTACTACTGCCAGAACATATTTACACTTTCAGTCCAGACAGTTTAAAAGTATTATGTTTTATTATTTTCTTGTTTTTCATGTTACAATACAACTTTGGCGAGCAATCAAAAAGAAACTTAATATTTGCTACATGTGCAGCAATTATTGGCATTTACACCAAACATGATATCATCATTTATATTGCCATATTTTTTGGAGTACAATTTATAATGTCTAAAAAAATAAAAGATATTATACCATTTCTAATTATACTTTTAACAACAGCATGCCTATTTGTATGCATGTACCTACTAAAAGGAAATCTTATACTTAAAAACCTATTTTTCTATAATATTCAATATGGCAATGATGCAAAAATTAGCATGCTACTTATACTCATCAACATTGTAAGGTTATTTCCATTATTATTATTGAGCATCATCAATACAAGATCTAAAAATGTGCTGATACAATTTATTGCTTGGTATGCAATACTATTATTTTTCACAAGTTCCATTTTATTATTACGAAGTGGCGCCAACCTAAATTATACGTATGAAGTTGTTATTGTAATGATTATTAATGCTGGTATCTATTTACAACAAAAGAATTTTTCATATTACAAAACTACAATCGTCTATATCATTCTCTTACTGTTAATGTGTAGTAAAATTTCCTATAAGCTGGTACACTTTGGTGAAGATATAGACAAATGGAAAGCACAATATTCAGCTCAACAATTATCCAGCAGTGCAATTGCAAGCATCATTAAAGATGATGTTGTGTTTTTCCCAGAAGGAAAACAACTCGTATTTAATGGAAAATTAAATACCATTTTTGGCTACGATTTACACTTAGAAAGGTTTACTTCGCTTTATTTAAACACAAGCATAAAAAGTAGAATACTGAATAATCATTCAACAGCAGAATACGATAAATTATTTACCAATGGATTTGTAAAATATATCGTTATTGAAGATAATAAAAACAGTTTGGAACAAATGAATACATATTATCCTTTGTATCATTTTCAAGAAAAACAACACCAATATTTAATATATACTTTCAAGGATAAATAAAAAAGTAAGGCAAGCATTCGCATTGACTTCGTTTTAATATTTTTTGGAAAAATCGAATAAATATTGATTGTTGTTTAGTATATTGTGTTTACAAAACCAAACCTATTTCTATGACACCTAGCATCTTTACTCCAGATGAGATTTCCGAGGCACTTCAATTTTACAACACAAACGGCTACACAGCAATAAAAAGCACACTTTCTGATGACTACCTTACGGAGATGCGCAAGATTATGATTGAATTGGTAGATGAAGAAAAAGAATCATTAAACCTTGAAAATTATCGTGATTATGGTTTTTTGTTATGTGCGCCTTACTATGCCGATAAATATCCGCAAATTTTAGACGTGATTACCAATAAGGAAATGCTCAAATTTGTGGAAGCTATTTTAGAAAAATGGTTTATCGTATATTTATATTCCAATAATTGTATTCCGCCAAGTGGTGGCAATACCAAAGCCTACAAACCACATATAGACACGCCGCGTTATATAGAAAATTACCATCAATCTGTAGTAGCCATGATAACGATGGACGACTATACGGAAGAAAATGGTGCAACGTGGATAATGCCAGCATCACAAAATTTGAAAGAAAAACCAACTGATGAACACTTCTACAATTCTGCAACACGTTTGATTGTACCAAAAGGAAGTATTTGTTTTTTTGATCCAAAGGTATGGCATGCTGCAGGAACTAACTACTCTAATGATTGGAGAACTTACTTGCTCGTGGTTTTTTGCAGACCTTGGATGAAACAACGCGTAGATATTCCAAGATTTATGTCGCATATTGACAAGCGCAATTTAAGCAAACAGCAGTTGCAATTGCTAGGTTTTACGAGTGCTCCGCCAGCAAATTTCAAAGAATTTTATGGCAATGAGAGTGAACGTACTTTTACGCAACCATTTGTATAAATATTTTATTTTTCGAGTAAATATATCCAGTCGTATCTAATGCATTTGCAACCATTTTTTTCCATGGTGCGCGCACTGAATAAATTTGTCAAACGTGTAGAACCATCTAAATATCGATAGCCACGTGCTGTGACAAAAAACTTAATAAAATTGACCACTTTATATTGAATGCCTTTATTGCGTTCGTCGCGCGCAACGCCAACATAGTAGGAATATGCACCAGAGTCGCCTTTGCCATCATCAAAAAAATCTGACACTACACAACCTAATGGTTTTTTATTTTCATTAAAATATAAATAAGCCACTTTATCTTTATGTTGACCAGCATAATTGGCTTTAAAATATTCTATAATGCCATTGAGTTGTTTATCGGCTGGAAATAGGGCTTGAATATGTGCTGGTGTATAATTTCCAAAAGGCACATCATCGTAAGTATCTAAAATAAATTGCCCTAAAATATCTTTATTGCTATCGTCAATTTTTTCAATTATTAAATCGCTATGCGCATTTTCAAAAGGTGTGACCAACAAATCTTCGCTTCTATACACGCGTAATATCTCTAGCAAATGAACTTTTGGTGCTAATGAAAATAGTTGGTCTAATTGTGGTCCTTTAGGATTTTGAATTTTTACACGTATATATTTACATGGCGATGCTGCGACTTCCGCTTTGAGTTTTTCCCATTCGTCAAAGTGCTCATCAATATTCAACCTTCCAAAAGGCACATTAAAAATTTCGCTTTCTTGTTTTGAATAATCTATCATATATTTACAGTTAACTATGGCAATGGAGTTTTCAGTAGTGATTCCAATATATCACACCGCAAGTAATTCAATAAAACATATTCAAAGTGTTATTGCTGCACTCCAAAACAAATATACAACCTTTGAAATAATATTTATCATTGACAATAATTACGTAAGTGCAAATGTGCAAGAACTATTTCTTTTAGAAATGAAATACAAATGTATTAAAGTACACCAACTCAATAAAAACTATGGTCAACAATTTGCGACGCTGTGTGGTTATTATTTGGCGAGTGGCGACTACATATTAACAGTTGACGAAGACATGACACATTACATTCCATTAGCTTGTAAAACAAAAGCATACACTATTTATGATGTGTACTACTTTTATTACAATAAAGATTTGATGTACGAGTCTGATATTCGTAAAAAACTGAGCAATATTTACAAGTCGATTATTATGAAAGTAGTCAATTTAAAACGCAGTTCGACGTTTAGAATTATTTCTCAAAGTTTAAGAGACAAGCTCATTTCCAATAAACATATCTATTGGAATATCGACGTTTCCATATTCAACAACACAAACAGCATTGGAAGCGAAGAGATTGAACACATTGACTTTAGCGATAATAACTCAGCTTATAATTATAAAAAATTATTTCAAATGGCATTTGAAATTGCTTATGAGCACAATACAATATTTATGAATTTAATTTTTGCTATGGTGCCTGCAATTATATATTTTTGGAAGTATCATGACACGATGCGCACCACTGTCGTCTATATATTTTTTGCTGTATTAATTACATCAATTTTTGTTGGATTGAAAATATTGTCACCATCAACGACAAGCAAAATAAAAAAGGCATTGAAACAGAAAACTATTTAAATCTGTATTGAAATAAATTGATAATAAATTCTGCAACAGTTTTCCAACCTACAAAACTGCCTTTGCGTTCGTTCTTATAAAACACCGTAGAGATTTCTGCAATTTTCAATTTATGCTTAAATGCTTGTATCATAATTTCAGCATCTGTGAACCAATCGTTGGATTGTAATTCCATTTTTTGAAATGCTGTTTTTTTAAAAATTTTTGGTTTTGAATTGATATCGCGAACTGGAAAAGTTGGTGAGTACAAAATCCTAAAAAGTATGTTGTACACACTCGACATCGTTGAGCGAATAATGCCATCGTATCGTTTTGCTCTGTATGTTTTTACAAGGTCATAATTACTAAATTTTATTACGCCATATACGATAGGAATATCGCTTGCCGGCATTTGTGCATCGCCATCGATTACTGCAATATATTTTCCGACAGCAGCCGATAAACCGGAGCGCATGTCCCAACCCATTCCGCCTTCTTTCTCATGAGCTAAGACTACAATATTCGGATATTTCTTAGCAATTTCTGTTGCTAATGCTGGTGTGTTATCAATTGAATTTTTATCGTAATTTGCAACCAATATCA
>JADKZZ010000189.1 GCA_020848475.1 Chitinophagales bacterium
CATTTGAAGCAAATTCAAGATTATTCAAAGATTTTATTATGCAAATTTTTAAACAATTTTCTTTCGATTCGGCACATTTCTTACCTAATGTGCCAGTAGGCCATAAATGCAAAGAAATTCATGGCCACACTTATAGGCTTACAGTATATATCGAAGGTGAATTGGACAATGAATTAGGTTGGGTAATTGATTTCGCTGATTTAAAACACGTTATAGAGCCAGTTATAAATAGCATAGACCATAAACTATTAAATGAAATTCCTGGTCTAGAAAATCCAACTTGTGAGCGAATTGCTATTTGGATTTGGAACCAAATAAAACCGAACGTTCCGCTACTTTCCAAAATTGAATTGTATGAAACACTGAGCTCAGGCGTTGTATATGAAGGCAAATAAAATAGGCTTGCTCCACCAAAAAATATATAGATAAAAGATAAAAACCTTGCATTCTGCAAGTGAATGTTGTATTATTGAGTATGCAGATTCAGCACATCTCTTTGTTACTCAATATTCCACTATTATTAATCGGATTTTTTCTGCTCAATAGAGGCGCAGGCATGCTGGTTGATGGTGCATCTTCTATAGCACGTCGCTTGCATTTTCCAGAAACCATGATTGGCTTTACGATAGTAGCATTCGGCACATCTTTGCCCAAATTATTTACAGTTTTATTAGCAGCATATAATGGTTATTCTGATTTAGTTATTGGAACAATCATTGGAAGTTGCATCTTTAATTTAATCGGCATATTAAGTATAACAGGATTTTTTAGGCCTATTCGCTCCAATAAATATACTGCATCAATAGGACTCTTGTTTTTACTAGCGGCAATAGCATTGTTTTTTCTCGTGGCTAATAAACAGCTTATGCCTTTAGATGCGCCTGCGCCAACTTTATTAATTACAAGAACAGAAGCAATTGTCTTATTATCTTTTTTTATAATTTTTATGTTTTATGGATATTTTAATGTGCAAAGACATCATAAGATATGGTTCGATGAAATAACACAAACACAAGAATTAACTTATTATGCATGGTGGATTTCTTTGTTGCTCATCGTTATCGGAATTGTAGGACTAGTAGCTGGTGGCGTTTTAGTGGTCAATAATCTTATAGATATTTCTCGGAAATTTGATTTATCACAACGGTTTTTAGGACAATTTGTATTGTCATTTGGCGGCTCTGCGGTGATGTTGTATTGGCTGATGATAACACATCAAAACAAATCGAAATTTGAACTCAGTAATCTTGTTGGTCAAAATGTGCTCAATATAGTAGGTATGCTTGGCGTTGCTGCCTGCATTCAGCCTATTGTATATAATCCAATTTTCAACCTCGATATTTATATATTAATAGCAATAGTTTTTATTGTCAGTGGCTTATTATGGATGGGAAAAAAGCTGACACTTAATATATGGAAATGCAGGCTTTTATTTCTGTTATTGCTTATTTATATCGCGTATTTGTTTATGCGTTAGCTATTCTTTTACCTTTCTGCTCACATGATAAACGCCTCTGCCTTCAGCTACTAAAATATTATCATTGACAGCAAAAACTTGCATATTCGTTGTGATAATCTTATTGCCACTTCTTACAATATTTGCTTCTATGCGCAAGTCCGTATTGCGTGCCGAGCGAATATAATCGACGCGCATATCAACAGTTACTATTTTATCTTCGACACTAGTTAATGTGGTCATACCAGCAACGCCACCAACGGCATCCATTGCTGCCGAAATAACACCACCATGTATAGCTTGTATTCTAATGTCGCCAACTAATTCTTGCTTGAATTGTATTGTAGCTTTCGCAAATCCAGCTTCAATATGAACTAATTCTAGTCCAATATATTTATTAAACGGAATAATTTCGTTGAATACTTTTTTATAAAAATCGATATTGCCTTTCATGTTAAATAGTATTTTAATTTTCAATAAATAAATGTGCACTTATGTGATCGCAGAATAATTTCCCTTTATCCGTTAAACGATAAATGCCATTGTTTTCTTCTATCCAATTTTTTGTTTTAAATAATTTAATTTCTCTCAGAAAATGCTGCACATATTTTTCCTCAAAATCATGTTGTAATTTCCGAATATCTACACCAAATATAGTGCGTATTGATGTCATAATATATTCGTTGTATTTGTCGGTTTCCGTCAATAATTCACTATCAAAATGCGCTTCATTCGTTTTGATTTTTTTTAGGTAAATAGCATTGTTAGCAATGTTCCAATATCTTTTTTTTCCATCAAATGAATGTGCTGATGGACCAATACCTAAGTAGGGAATGCCTTTCCAATAATTTGTATTGTGTTGTGCAAAATGTCCTTCTTTCCCAAAATTTGATATCTCATAATGAATATAATGATGCGCACGCATTTGTGTAGTGAGTATGTCGAATTGTGCTGTCATTGCTTCGTCAGTTGGCGCTTCTTTTTTTCGTTTTTTAATAAGTGAAGCTAATTCCGTTTTCTCTTCAACAGTCAATGCATAACAAGACACATGAGACACTTGCAGGTCGATTACTGTTTGGATATTTTGTAAGCATTGTGTTGCATTTAATGTTGGTGTTCCATAAATTAAATCGACAGATAAATTGTGGAAGCCTACATGCTGTGCATGTTCGATACAAGCTTTTGCTTGAGCAGCATTGTGTGCACGATGCATATACTGCAAATCTGCATCGACAAACGATTGAATGCCGATGCTAAATCTATTTATTGGCGTCTCTTTTTTTAATGCTAAAAGGTATTCGAGCGTTAAATCATCAGGATTGGCTTCTAATGTTATTTCTGCATCGACTTGTACATCAAAATATTTATGTATTTGTGCTAACAATCTATTTATATCACCTGCTGATAATATACTGGGTGTGCCTCCGCCAAAATAAATAGTGTTTATGTTCGTTTTTTCTATAAAAAAATCTTGCTGACGCTCTATTTCTAAAAGCATTGCTTGTAAAACATCTTCTTTATACTTCAATAAAGTTGAAAAATGAAAATTGCAATAGCTACATGCTTGCTTACAAAACGGAATATGCAAATAAATTCCAGCCATCAGCTTACAAGGTAATAACGAATTGGTAAATATTGATAACTTTGACAAAGAAGATACATCACATTTGCATTTTTATTGTTTACAAATAGCACTTTTACTGTTTTTCGCACACAGCGTAACAGCTCAAAATATTCGTTTGTTTATTCATAAACAAAATGAACAATATAAAATCAAAGAGAAATACACATTTAAAAATGAAAAAGAATTACATCAATATCTAAGTGCAACGCAACAAAAATTAATTAAGCAAGGTTATGTGGAGGCATCTTTTGATAGTACATTTTCAAGGAATGATTCTGTTTTCACTTTCTTGCATTTTGGCAATAAAGTGATAATAAATAATACATCTGTTGTCAACAAAAAACGAAAATCAAAAAATCATACAGAGACAAGTATTTTCGATATAGATAAGAATAAAGAAAACATCTTGGAGCAGTTGGAAAACAATGGCTATCCTTTTGCTAAAATCAGTACAGATAGCCTTGTTCTTAGCGATTCTACTTTGCATTTTAAATTTAATATTGACAAAGGTAAATTAATCACAATTGATAGCTTTGTCAACCATGGAACTTCTAAAATCACGAAGGGTTTTATACAGAATTATATTTTGATAAAAAGCAAACAACCTTATCCTGAATCTCGCATACAACAGATAGATAAGTTATTGCAAAAGCTACCTTACGCTACATTGCGACAGCCTACAAACGTGCTCTTTCGCGATAATAAAGCTGATGTACATTTGTACTTAGATAAGCGAAAAGTAAATTCTTTTGATTTCCTAATCGGTTTTTTGCCGGGCAGTAATCGTGGAAAAATATTGATAACAGGTGAGGCGCGCATACATTTGCAAAATGCTTTTAAACGTGGCGAAGAAATTTATATAGAATGGCGAAAACTACAACGACAATCGCAGCTGCTTGATGTGCGATTTAATTATCCTTATTTATTAAATGCACCAATCGGTGTTAATTTCACTTTCTATCTTGAAAAACGAGATTCCTCTTCGCTTGATTTGACCTGGCAACTCGGCTTGCCATACATTACTAAATCAAATAATTACATCAAAGGTTTTTACAAATATTTTCAAACCATTGTGCTGGCTGCTGATACTGCTTTTGCTAAGCTCAATAAAAAATTGCCCAACAATTTAGATGCAACGTATCATCAATATGGCGTGCAAGCGTATTACGAAAATTTAGATTATTTATTTAATCCTAAAAAAGGTTTTGAATTAAAGTTGACAGGCTCCATCGGTACAAAAAAAATAAAACCTAACCAACAGATTACTACATTACAAGATGCCTTTAATTTTAACTATGAAAGCTTGTATGATAGTATTAAACGCAGAACGATAAAAGGCGATTTATTTTGGACGGGAAATTATTTTTTACCACTTGGCAAAAAGCAAAGGCATGTTCTAAAATTTGGCATCGACGGTGGCGCAGTTTTTAATCAAAATTTGTTGCGTAATGAACTATTGCGTATCGGCGGTAGCCGTTCATTGCGTGGTTTCGATGAGCAATCTATTTTAGCAAGCACTTATAATATGATGAGCTTAGAATACAGAATGATTATGATGCGAAATTCTTATTTCTTTCTATTTATTGATGCAGCATATGTACATCGCAAATTTAATTCAACTACTTTTCAAGATTTTCCATTCGGATTTGGAACAGGTGTAACTTTTGCCACAAAAATTGGTATTTTTGGGCTCACGTATGCGCTCGGTCAACAAAAGGACAAACCTATCGATTTTAGAAGTTCAAAACTACATTTTGGCTATGTGGCAACCTTCTAAGTTAGTGCTTTTATTTATTGGTTTATTTTTGTTATTCAGCTCTACTTTTGCACAAGCAACAGCAACTAATATAAATCCATTTTTTAGAGATTCTATATTGAAACACAAAGTAGATACAGCACGTTGGTCAAATGTGAAAAGTGCAGTAAATCGATACAATAAATCAGCTACAAACATAAGACTTCAAAAGCCCAAAGTTGAAACAAATAGCTTGTTGTATTTATATATGACCGCAGGCATTGTGATACTATTAATCATCATGCGTCTTATTTTTGATGATTTTTCTACTTCATTACTCGAAGGAATGCTAAGTATGAAGAAGTTTTTTGTTTTTTATAAAAGTAAAAAATATGACTCTCTAATTGCTATAATATTAGTGTATGTATTTAATCTTGTCTTACTTTCATTGATTTCATTTATCGCTTGGTCGTTTACGACTAAACACGGTTTTAAAACCTTCAATATGTCAGTGTTTATGGATATTAGCGTGTTAATGATTGTTTTTTTTACGCTTAAAAATGCGATTGAATATTTGTTTAATTTTATAATAGATACACAGGATACTTTCAAGGCATTTTTCCTCCAAAATTTATTTACAGAGTTCTTGTTATGTGTGGTCTTATTAGTGTTTTCATTGATTTATATTTATAATAGTTATTTTAGCCTCAACTGGATGTTGGGTTTGTTTTTTGTAATTCTTACCATATATCTCGTTTTCAACACTATACGAAGTTATCAACTGATAAGTGTTACACGGCTGCCTTACAAACTGCACTTTTTTTTGTATATTTGCACATTCAAATTAATTCCTATACTGTTATTAGTAAAGTATTTTTTGAATAATATCGTTTAAAAATGGCATAGAAATGGCTAAAAAATTGGCAGCAAAACAAACTTCGGTAAAGAAAACGTCTACTGCAAAAACAACTAAAAAACCTGCAGTAAAATCAAGTGTCTCCAAAGCGACAAAAAAAGAAACCAAACCTGCTAAAAAAGTAGAAAAACCTGTAGCAAAGCCAACTAAGGCAATAGCGGCAAAGAAAACCTCGAAAGTTGCAGCATCTAAGATAGTAGTAGAAAAACCAGCAGCAGTAGCCACTAAAGAAAAAGATACCAAAGTAGATAAAATAGTAATTATAGAAGCAAAACCTTTGCCAGCAATAGTTAAGCCAAATACTCTAAAACCAGTGAAATCAATTCTGATATCACAACCCAAACCTGAGTTGGGAAAATCACCATATATAGACTTAGCACAACATTTTAAAATCAAATTAGATTGGCGTCCATTTACGCATGTAGAAGGCATCAAAGCACTTGATTTTAGAAAACAGAAAATATATATTGAACAATATGCTTGCGTCATTTTTACAAGCAGAATTGCAATTGAACAATATTTCAGAATTTGCGAAGAATTACGTATAAAAATAAGTGAAGAAAATAAATATTTCTGCATCAGTGAAGCCATAGCATTATATCTCCAAAAATTCATTCAATATCGCAAACGTAAAGTGTTTTTTGGTGATGGTAAATTGCCAAAACTCATGGAAGTAATCTTGAAACATAAAGAAAATGGTAAATTTTTATTGCCCTGCTCAGATGTGCGCGATAAAGCATTAGCAGAAGCATTAAATAAATACAATATTGAATACAGCGAAGCATTTATTTATAAAACAGTAGCCAGCGATTTATCAGATTTAAGCGATGTAAAATATGATATGTTAGTATTCTTCAATCCTTCTGCTATCGACTCATTATACACTAATTTTCCTAAGTTTAGTCAAGATGAAACACGCTTAGCAATATTTGGCAATACTACTGCTGACGCAGTAAAAGCACACAAGCTAAACATCAATGTTTTTGCACCTACACCAGAAAATCCTTCATTAGTAGATGCTATCAAAAAATACATTACAGAAGCGAATAAAAAACGATAAGATTCGTTTGTTGAACTGCAGAAGATAATAATATAGTTGTTCACACAAAATATTTTAGAGCATTATCAAAATTCTTTTATATTTTTACGATATGCCATTACGAATGAATCAATTGATTTTGCTATTGTGTTGTACTATTTCATCTAGTATTTTCGCACAAATACAGCCAGCAACATCACATTATATGTTCCAGCCGCAAGTAGCTAATCCTGCATTTTATGGCACAAAAAATGGCATTAATTTTGGCGCTAATTATAGGCATCAATGGGCGGCACTAAATGGTCAACCGCGTACTATCAATGCATTTGCAGATGCTAGTATACCAGCTGCACACGGTGGCGTTGGTATAAACTTGTCGAATGATATGCTCGGCGCATATAATATTTTAAATATAAATGCAGGATACACTTATATACAAGCTTTACCCAAAGGCATAAAATTAAATATTGGATTAAATATTGGTGCCACTTTTTCCAAATTAGATGGTGCTAAACTAACAACGCCACAAGGTATTCCAGGCGATTTGAATGATGATATATTATCTAATCAAGTACAAAAAAGTAC